>CBFGQM010000018.1:0-28281 GCA_965650905.1 uncultured Streptomyces sp.
CGGTGACGTTGCAACGCGAGGCAAGGTCGGGGTCGTTGGGCCAGCTGCCCAGAACGACGCCGAGCACGTCGAGTCGGCGGGCCCGTAGTTCGCGGGCCGTCAGTTCCGTCGTGTTGAGGGTGCCCAGCCCGGCCGATGCGACCACCAGTACCGGCGCGCCCAGCAGGTGTGCCGCGTCCGCCAGTGTGCCGCCCTCGTCGTCGAAACGTACGAGCAGTCCGCCCGCCCCCTCGACCAGCACGAGATCGTGCTCGGCGGCCAACTTGCCCGCCGCCTCCGCGACCTCGTACGGCCGTACCGGCGCGAGCCCGGCCCGGCGTGCCGCCGTGGCGGGTGCCAACGGCTCGGGGCAGCGGACGATCTCCACCGCGGTCACCGTACCCGCGAGCCGGGCCACCTCGGCCGCGTCGCCGCGCTCGCCCGGCAGGACACCGGTCTGCGCGGGCTTGAGCACGGCCACGGAGCGCCCGGCGGCGACCGCCGCGGTGGCGACGGCGGCGGTCGTCACGGTCTTGCCGACCTCCGTGCCCGTCCCTGTGATCACCAGTACCGGCATGTCACCCTTCCCGCGCCGCCGCGCACACCGCGGCCGCGATACGTGCCACGTCCGCGTCCCCGGTGACGTACGGAGGCATCGTGTACACGAGGTCCCGGAACGGCCGCAGCCACACACCCTCGCGCACCGCCGCCCGCGTCGCCGCCGCCGTGGCTGCCTCGTCAAGGACATGGTCCAACTGGACGACACCGATGGCACCGAGGACGCGTACGTCCCGGACGCCCGAAAGCTCCGCCGCCGGAGCCAGCCCCTCCCGCAACCCCGTCTCGATGCGCTTGACCTCGGTCCGCCAGTCCTGGCCGAGGAGCAGGTCGATGGAGGCGCAGGCGACGGCCGCGGCGAGCGGATTGGCCATGAAGGTCGGGCCGTGGGCGAGCACCGGGACCTCGCCCCGCGAGATCCCCTCGGCGACCCGTGACGTGCACAACGTGGCCGCCATCGTCACATAGCCGCCGGTCAGCGCCTTGCCCACGCACATCACATCCGGCGTCACGCCCGCGTGGCCGGCCGCGAACAGCGCACCCGTGCGCCCGAACCCGGTCGCGATCTCGTCGAACACGAGCAGCACGCCGTACGCGTCGCAGGCCTCGCGCAGCACCCGCAGATAATCGGGGGAGTGGAACCGCATCCCGCCCGCGCCCTGCACCACCGGCTCCACGATCACCGCGGCCAGCTCGTCGGCGTGGGACTCGATCAGCGAGCGCAGGTGGTCCGCGTACGACTCGTCGTACTCGGCCGGAGGCGCGTCCGCGAACACCTGCCGGGGCAGTACCCCCTGCCACAGCTCGTGCATCCCGCCCTCGGGGTCGCACACCGACATCGGCTGCCAGGTGTCGCCGTGGTAGCCGCCGCGCCAGGTCAGCAGCCGCTGCTTGCGCGGGCGGCCGAGCGAGCGCCAGTACTGGAGGCACATCTTGACCGCGACCTCGACCGAGACCGAGCCGGAGTCGGCGAGGAACACATGCTCCAGCCCTTGGGGCGACATATCGACAAGGAGCTTTGCCAGCCGCACGGCGGGCTCATGCGTGAGCCCGCCGAACATCACGTGGCTCATCCGCCCGAGCTGGTCGCGCACCGCGTCGTTGAGCACGGGGTGGTTGTAGCCGTGGATCGCGGACCACCAGGACGACATGCCGTCAACGACTTCGTCGCCGACTTCCTCATCGGCCCCGTCCGCCCTTCGCAGCTTCAGCCGTACCCCGCTCGCCGACTCCACGACGAGCGGTTCCTGCCGGCCGGGCATCGGCCCGTACGGGTGCCAGACGTGCCGCCGGTCCAGGTCGAGCAGCTCATGTACGGGGAGTGCGGGCAGGTCAGGCATTGGGGGCGAGATCCGTTCCGGCACCCCTGCGGCGCACGGCGACCAGGTCCGTACGCGCCTCGGGGGCCCGCTCGACGGGAACGGAACCGCACGTACCGCCCCCACCGCCCCCGTTGTGCGAGCCGCATCCCGCACTCTCCTGAGAGTCGCAGCCGTCCCCCGCCGCCCGGTGCTCCGGCAGCGTCACCTGCTCCGTCCCCTCCACCTCGAAGCCGGCGTCCGTGATCATCTCCAGGTCCGCCCTGCCCGCCTGGCCCTCGCTCGTGAGGTAGTCGCCGAGGAAGATCGAGTTGGCGAGGTGCAGCGCGAGCGGCTGCATCGTCCGGAGATGGACCTCGCGGCCACCCGCGATGCGCACCTCGACGTCCGGGCAGACGAAACGGACCATCGCGAGGATGCGCAGGCAACGCTGCGGGGTGAGGTTCCACTCCTTGGCCAGCGGAGTGCCCTCGAAGGGGATCAGGAAGTTCACCGGAACGGAGTCCGGGTCCAGCTCGCGCAGCGCGAAGACGACGTCGACGAGGTCCTCGTCCGTCTCACCCATGCCCGCGATCAGTCCGGAGCAGGCGGACAGGCCCGCCCCGTGCGCCTTCTGGACCGTGTCCACGCGGTCGGCGTAGGTGTGGGTGGTCGTGATGTCCCCGTACGTTCCCTCGGACGTGTTGAGGTTGTGGTTGTACGCGTCCGCACCCGCCGCACGCAACCGCTCGGCCTGGCCGTCGGAGAGCAGACCGAGGCAGGCGCACACCTCGACGCCCTCGTTCTGGTCCTTGATCGTCTTGATGGTGTCCGAGACCCGGTCGACGTCCCGGTCCGTCGGGCCGCGTCCGCTCGCCACCAGGCAGACCCGCTTGGCACCGCCCGCCAGCCCGGCGGCCGCGGCCCGGGAGGCCTCGTCGGGCTTCAGCCAGGTGTACTTGAGGATCTCCGCCTGGGAGCCGAGCCGCTGGGAGCAGTACGAGCAGTCCTCGGGGCACAGGCCCGATTTCAGGTTGACCAGATAGTTGAGTTTCAGCCGTTTGCCGAACCACTGCCGCCGTACCTTGCCGGCCGCGGCCACCACATCGAGGAGTTCGTCGTCAGAGGTGGCCAGCACGGCCAGTGCCTCGCCACGGGTCGGCAGCTCGCGCCGAAGCCCCTTGTCCACCAGCGTGTTCAGCAGGTCCATGAGGTCCGATCCTGGCCTATCCGACCGCTCCGGGCAAAGGAGAGTTCGTACAACAGAGACGGTTCCACGTGTGGTTCTTTCCACATCCTGGGTGGCTGGTCGGCCCGCTAGGGTCTGTGCACTGCCTACAAAAACGCATCTTCACTGCCCGGAGGACACATGGCGGGATCGCCGTTCGCGTGGATCGACGAGCAGGCGCGTACGCGCCGCCGCGCAGGGCTGGTCCGCACCCTGCGGCCGCGCCCCGCCGACACCCCGCTCCTCGACCTCGCGAGCAACGACTACCTGGGGCTGGCCCGGCACCCCGAGATCACCGAGGCTGCCGCGCACGCCGCCAGGGTGTGGGGCGGTGGAGCCACGGGCTCCCGGCTCGTCACCGGCTCCACACAGCTGCACGCCGAACTCGAATGCGAGCTCGCCGAGTTCTGCGGCTTCGAGTCCGCGCTGGTCTTCTCCTCGGGCTACGCCGCCAATCTCGCCGCCGTCACCACACTGGCGCCGCACGGCTCCCTCATCGTCTCGGACGCGGGCAACCACGCCTCGCTGATCGACGGCTGCCGTCTCGCGCGAGGCGCCACGCAGGTCGTTGCGCACGCCGACCCCGACGCCGTGCGCAAGGCGTTCGGCACGCACTCCGGTCCCGCCGTCGTCGTGTCCGACACGGTGTTCTCGGTGGACGGCGACGCGGCGCCACTCGCCGGACTTGCGGGCGCCTGCCGGGAGTTCGGCGCCGGTCTGGTCGTCGACGACGCGCACGGTCTCGGTGTGCTCGGTGCGGGTGGCAGGGGTGCACCGTACGCGGCCGGGCTCGCGGGCGCGGCCGATGTCGTCACCACCGTCACGCTGTCGAAGTCGTTCGGCAGCCAGGGCGGTGCCGTCCTCGGTCCGGCACCCGTGATCGACCACCTGGTCAACGCTGCCCGTACCTTCATCTTCGACACCGGTCTGGCCCCCGCTGCGGCGGGCGCCGCCCTCGCCGCCCTGCGCCTGCTGCGGCGGGAACCGGAACGGGCGGCACGCGCGCGTGCCGTGGCGACGGAACTGCACGCCCGCCTTACGGCCGAGGGCCTCGAAGCGGTACGGCCGGACGCCGCCGTCGTCGCCGTGCGCGCGTCCTCCCCGGAGCAGGCCGTGCGCTGGGCGGCGGACTGCCGGGAGGCGGGACTGGCCGTGGGCTGCTTCCGTCCCCCGTCGGTGCCCGACGGCATCTCACGGCTGCGGCTCACCGCCCGCGCGGACCTCACCGACGGACAGGTCGACCGTGCCGTACGTGTGATCAGCGGAGCACGGCTGATGAGTGAACGCGACTGATCAGCGAACGGCGCTGATCAGCGAGCGCGCCTGATCAGTTGACGACACGGCCTGCCGCCCAAATACGGTCCATCATCGCAGAGTTCACTGCTTCGAGCGATGGATATATGCGCATCTCGGTGGATCGGCACCGTGACCGGCGCGGTAGTGGCAGTCTGGCGCGCAGCACCAGTCCGGGACCGTCATCGAATCATCCGCTCTGTGTCGGACTCCGGTCCCGTGGGAAAGGGACGACGACGCCATGGCAGATCACCTGGAAGCATCCGTCACTCTGCCGAGCGATCCCGCCTCGGTCTCCGCCGCCCGTACCTACGTCGTCAACGTCCTTGCCGAATGGGGCCTTCCGCTCGAGACGGAAGTCGCCGACACCGTCCGGCTCATCGTCTCCGAACTCGCCACCAACGCCGTGCAGCACACCTTCGGGCAGTCGCCCACCTTCACGGTGGACCTCGCGCTCGACCGTGACGAACGGCTGTGTATCGGCGTGACCGACAGCCATCCCGGTCTTCCGAAACGTTTGCCTGCGGCCGTCCAGCAGGACAACGGCCGCGGCATGGTGATCATCCGCTGGCTGACCGCGGAGTGCGGCGGCAAGCTGACGATCCGGCCCACTCGCGAGGGCGGGAAAACGGTGTCGATCACGCTGCCGTGGTCGGCACCGGTCCGACCCGCGACGTAGGCCGGTTTTTTGGGGCAGATGGTCCGCAGGACAAGCCCCGACGTCCTTGCCGGCACGGTCAGTTCTGCTGTGCGGCCCGGCCGAAGGCGCCGCGCAGCAGGGCCCGGAAGGCATTGTTCGCGGGCGCCGCGCGCAGGCCGCGTATCGCCCGGGCCACCGAGGCCGTCACCGGCACAGCGCTCACGGTGCTGGCTTGGGCCTCGTCCTCGAGCCGCTGCCGGCCTGAGCCGGCGGCCTGTCCGCGCCAGGACTCAGTCACTTGGATTTTGGCCCGCGCCGCGTCGTATCACCTGGGGCACGAGAACCCACAGACCGAGGCACACCACCAGTGTGCTCGCACCGGCCAGAATTCCGCCGACCCGGCCCACCGCCACATCCACGACCAGCAGGACCGATCCGGTGAGCGCGAACGCGAGAACTCCCAGACCGACTTGGGCGAGATACGACGAGACGGTCACGAGCTGGGGCTTGGCGCCCATCCGGAACAGCCGGCGGTGCATGGCGGCCGGGGCCGTGAAGAGCATGGCGGCCAGCACGGCGAGCAGCAGCGTGGTGACGTAGGTCGCTCGTTGCACCGTGTCGAGTGACGGGAAGCGCGGCGTGAACGCGAGAGTCAGCAGGAACGCGAAGAGGATCTGTACGCCGGTCTGGGTGACCCTCAGCTCCTGGAGCAGTTCGATGAAGTTGCGGTCGGCGCGTTCGAGGCGCGTCTCGTGCCGTTCGGCGGTGCGCCGTCTGTCGGCGGCATGAGGGTCGGGCGGATGAGAATCGGCGCGATGATGGTCGTCCATAGGTCCATGAGTAACCGGTCAGCCGCCGCATCACGCCCCTGGGGCGGCGGCGTTGACCGCCGCCACCCCACGGGCGAATCACCTGACCCGGCCGTACCAGACGCTCTTCGTCCAGATTTTCTGCAGCTTCACCACGTCCCCGGTCTTCGGGGAGTGCCAGATCCGTCCCTTCCCGGCGTAGATGCCGACGTGGTACACGTACCGGCCCGAATGGAAGAACACGAGGTCTCCCCGCTTGCGGTTCGAAGCGGAGATATGGCGCGTCTTGCTGTACTGCGCCGCGGCCGTACGGGGCAGTGACTTGCCGGCCTTCTTGAACGCGTAGAGCGTGAGGCCGGAGCAGTCGAAGTTCCTGGGCCCCGTGGCTCCCCACTTGTACGGGGAACCCTTCTTGGAGGCCACCACGTGCAGCGCTTTCGCCGCGGGGCCGGCTGCTTCGGCGTCGGAGGTGAAGCCGGGGGCCACCATGCTGCCGCCGACGACGGCGAGGGTAAGAGCCGATACCGTACCGGCCCTGGTCAGTAGTGACGGGACTCGATTGAGCGCGGTCATGCGCAACCCTTCGTCAGCCGCCTGTGAAGGATGACCTGTCGGATTCGGGCTGGCGAAGTTGCCCGGCCGCGGTGTGCGGCTTCACCCCGAGGGCCACTCGGATTGCTCCGGCGGCCCGTTCTGCTCGGGTCCTCCACTCCTGCCGATCCACTTCTGTCGACCCGTCATCCGAGCGGCGGCAGGACTCGGCGTCCGCCCGGACCGCCCCGCCGCTGTGGCGGGGGCTTGTCGTCGGAAGGGATCTTGACGCACGGATGTCGGAAAAGCCGAATAGAATCGGCGATTTGTGGCGTTACTCACCACTCACTCGTTCGGGCGGACAGTCCCGTTTTCGACCGGGCGCCGAGACGGGCGGGGACCCCCGTACCAGCAGCGGAATGCAAAATTCCGCCCGATGGGTACGCGCGCTGCGTGACTCGCACGGGCCGTTGAAAGGGCCTTTGACTACGGTGATTGGCGGTACACCATTTGGTTCGTTTCAAACCTTGTCCAAAAGCCTCGTCGGATGCCTGCGGCTCGGCCCGTCTGCGGCGGCGATGAGTTCGCGCTCCAGACCCGCTGTGCGGGTGCGCTGAGATCAACTCAGCGGCATACGCGGGAACCTGCGCCCCTTCTCCGCCTTCCCGGCGGCTTCCTCCGCCTTGACGACGGCCGCGTACTGGTCGACGTACTCCTGCTCGGAGAGGGAGAGGATCGCGTACATGATCTCGTCGGTGATGGCTCGCAGGACGACCTTCTCGTTCTCCATGCCGAGGTAGCGGGAGAAGTCGAGGGGCTTGCCGAAGCGGATCACCACGGGATGGATGTTCGGGATGACCTTGCCCGGCGGCTGGGCCTCGAACGTGCCGATCATCGCGCAGGGGATGACGGGTACCTGGGCCTTGAGGGCCATGACCGCGACGCCCACCTTGCCCTTGTAGAGGCGGCCGTCGTGCGAGCGTGTGCCCTCGGGATAGATACCGAGGAGCTCGTTCTTGCGCAGCACGCCGAGGCCCTCGCGGACGGCCGCCTGACCTGCCTCCTTGCCGGAGCGGTCGACCGGGATCTGCCCGGCGCTGCGGAAGAAGGCGGCTGTCAGACGGCCCTTGATTCCGGGACCCGTGAAGTACTCGGCCTTGGCCAGGAAGGTGATCCGCCGTTTGAGGATCGCGGGCATCAGGAAGTGGTCCGAGAACGACAGATGATTGCCGGCGACAATGGCCGCGCCCGACGAAGGTACGTGCTCGAGACCCTCGATCCGTGGGCGGAAGACCAGCCTCAACAGCGGTCCCAGGATCACGTACTTGAGTACGTAGTAGAACACCGTGTCCCTCTCACTCTGCCGGAGCGGCTCTGTAGGCGTGTTCGGCCACGTCACAGCCCACGTCTACGGACTCAATCGCTTTGCGTGCGCAGCCGCCCGTGGTCAGGCCCGATCGAACTCATGCCGACTCCTCGCGGACTTGGCTGACGCTACGTCAGGTACCTCAGTGCAGGTGAGGCTCGCCTGCGGTTCTCGATGATTGATCGTAGCCCGACCTGCCGCTCTCCTCGGAGCCCCCGAACCTGCCGGCGTTGACCTCGAAATGGTCGATAAACGCGAAGACCTCGGCGCATGCGGTCCCGCGATCGGGCCGGATTTGAGTGCAGATCTCCTCTTTGAGCACCGCCCAGAAGCTCTCTGCTTCGGCGTTGTCACAGCAGGAACCGGTCCGGCCGGCGCTCTGCCGCAAGCCCAACGCGCGCGGAGTTCGGCGCGGAGGTCCAACGAGGAGTACTCGCTTCCGCGGTCGCTGTGAGTGATGCGGCCGGGTTCTGGGCCGCCGCGCCCGTGAGCCACCGGTGTAGGTGTACACGCCCCAAGCGCCCCGCCCCGCGCAGCCTTCGCCGTACGACGCCGCGCGTCCTGCACTCGGCTCGGAAGATCTCGGCTCGGAAGATCTCGGCGGGCGGGCCTCAAGGCGCTTTGGGCCCCACCGCGCCGGTGGGGCCCAAAGAACGAGTGCCGCGGCCGGCAGAGTCACAGCTCTGCGGCCGACGCGACGGCGTCGGCCGTGGTGTTGCTGTGACACGGTGGTGCCTTTCCCCGCGCACCCGAAGGAGGGCATGCGCAAGACGGTCAGTGGAGTGGTCGATTCCCCTGAGATCGCGAACCGTCTTGTTGCCCATGATGCCCCTGTGGGAAGCGGAGAGAGTCTGCCATTCGAATAACTCCACTGTTTCTTCACGCCGTTACCAAGCTGTTTGCACTGACTCCCGGTGAGAGGGGGAAGTTGACTCGAAGGGGACCGCAAAAATTCCGACCGCGCGCCGCTTGCGTCAGTCACTGCGGCCGGACCGAATTCGGGCGCCCCGACAAAGCCCGCCCAGCGCCGGCTGGTTTGCGTGACCGCGCAGATACAACGCAGATCCGGAACGGTCCCGAGGTGCGGGTCCATGTGTGGATCACCTCAAAGTAATCCGCCGCCACCCTGACCAGGACCAACCATGAGTTCGACCCCTACCCGGAATTCAGGCCGGGCCTTCCGCCTTCAAGGCATCCCGGCCTGAATTCCGAACCTTGGCACACTCATTGCAGCGTGAAAAAGAGCATCGGGCTGTTCGGTGCTCCCACGGAGCGCGAAGCCCAGCGCCACGGCCGTTTCACGTCGATCCAGTCGTACGTCTCGGGCGCCTTGGCTCGGCAGGCGGTGAAGTAGGCGATCTCCCGCTCGGCGAGCCGGCGCAGTACAACGGCCCCTGGTGAACGTGCGGAAGTCGCCGCCTCGATGTCGTCGGGCAAGGCTCCACCCAGGACTCTTCGCCCACTGGAAACTGCTCCGGCCGCGAACCGGCCGGATGGTGGGAGCGTTGGTGAGTCGAGAGGTTCACGCATGATTCTGAGAGAGCCGGGAGGGTGAGATCCCTCCCGGCTACTCGTCAGGCGTCTGCGTCAGTAACCGGATACCCTGGCTACCACGTGGAGCAGTCGATATAAGCCCGGAAGCCGTTGCCGCTGTCAACATACTCAGTATTGACTCGGCCTCCGGCGTGCTGGCATTCCAGTATGAAGTTGTCGAGGTCGGCCTGCGCCTCCTCCTGAGTTTCCCTCCAATGCCCTGTGTGCACCGCGGCTGACGCCGTCCCGGGCACGCTCACGGTGACGGCGGCGGCTATCGCAGCCACCATCACACCACGTCCGAGCCAAGTCTTCGCCATATTCTTTCTCATGCTCAAACTCTCCCAAGTCAGGGTCTGTTTGCAAAAAAAATCTAGCACGTGCGCTTGAAGAGCGCCAACTCCCCATGGATCAGCGGGAGTTCTCGAATGTGCCATTCCTTGCGAGTCAATTACCTCATACGTTGAGTCAGCGTCTATATAGGACAGGGCTGCTCACTATGTCACCGAGCCGGTACAGACCCGCTTTTGCCGATAATCTGGGTCTTCAAAGTTGAACGCGCGTCATGTCCGGCGGGTCGGCGCGGCCTTGGAAGCCTCCTCTCAAAAGGCGGTGTCCCGCACGACGTGGAGCCGGTTCTCCGTCACCGACTGCGACCTCACGGTCTTCGGAGCGGCTCCGGGGATGCCTGCCCGCTGGTCAGGTCGGTGACGACGTAGACCGTCTCGCGCGTGCGCCTGCCGGGCCTGGGTCATTCGACGGACGTGTCGGCGGTCGCGGTCAATGCGGACTGCGGCCGCGTCCAGCAGCAGGCGACCGCGCGGGCCGCCTGCTGCTGTGGGCGCCCGGCGAGACCCCCCGATGGCGCCGACCACGCACCCCGACCCGCGCGGGCGGCCGGTCACTGTCGCCGCCCGTGGACACGTCCGGCGCCGTAGGTGTGATCGTCCGAGAGCGCACGGTCGTCGAGGTGTGGGACCTGAAGCGTTGCCGTTCGCAGCACACACTGACGTGCGACAACGGGGCGCCAGCATGTGCCCGCGTGGCGGTGAGCGGCAAAGGCCGGTATGCCTCGCCACGGGACACTGAGCTGATCCCGATGGTGTGGAGGCCGAGTTCTACGGCTTACGTCCCACCCCGCAGAAGTGGGTGACATCGGTGATCTCGTGCTGCTGGGGGTCGGGCCGCCAGCGTGAGCACGAGACGACGCCCGGATCGAGGAGGTCGACACGGTCGAAGAACCGGAGGAGTTCTTCACGCGTGCGCAGCGTCATCGGCGACGATCCCTGTCTGTTCCAGTAGTGGACCGCCTGCGCCATCGCCGGGCCGTCGATTTCCGTGGTGGGGTGGGAGACGACCAGGTGGCTGCCGGACGGCACGGCGTCCAGGAGCCGGTGCACGATGGACTGGGCCTCATCGGTGTCGAGGACGAAGTTGAGGATGCCCAGCATCGTGATCGCGACGGGGCGGCTGAAATCCAGAGTCCGGGCGGCGTCCTCCAGGATGGTGTCGGGGGCGTTGACATCGGCGTCGATGTAGTCGGTGACGCCTTCGGGCGTGCTGGTGAGCAGGGCGCGGGCGTGGGTGAGCACGATGGGGTCGTTGTCCACGTAGACGACCTTGCAGGTGGGATCGGCCCGCTGGGCGACCTCGTGGGTGTTGTCGACGATCGGCAGGCCGGTGCCGATGTCCAGGAACTGCCGGATTCCCGCCTCCTCGGCGAGGTGACGCACTGCGCGCGACAGGAACTGCCGGTCGGCGACGGCCGACCGGGGAATCGCCGGCACGAAGGACAGGATGTGATCGCCCACCTCCTGGTCGACCTGGTAGTTGTCCCTGCCTCCCAGCCAGTAGTTCCAGATGCGCGCCGAGTGCGACACACGGGTCCGAAGATGGGGATCCCGCGCAGCGCCCTTGGAGTGTGGTGTCGAGACGTCGGACATCCCTGCGCTCTTTTCGTTCAGCACTGATTGGGGCAGAGCACAATCTAGTGCCTCGGCAGGCAACGTTTGCTCAGGGCAAACGTTGCCTGCCGAGGCACTGGCTCGCCTGGCCGGAACCGATCCCCGTCAAGGATAAAATAGTTACCCGTACTGGAACATGCTCGTGGCGGGCTGGACCTGGCCGGCCCAGACCCGCCCATCGATCTTCGGCCCGTATCAGGCCTCTCACACCGTTCCTGGACGGTTAGCGAGAGTGAGTCCGCGCACTGGCAGGCCCCGAACGGTCGAGAACCTTCTCCAACGTCCCGAGAGCCGAACCGAGTTCCCCGGCGGTGATGGTCAGCGGCGGGGCGAGGCGGATGGTCGAGCCGTGGGTGTCCTTGACGAGGATCCCCTCGCGCATGAGGCGTTCGCTGATGTCGCGGCCCGTGCCGATGGCGGGGTCGATGTCGACGCCGGCCCACAGGCCGCGCGCCCGGAAGCCCCGCACTCCCACGTCCCTGCTCTGGAGGGATGCCAGGCCGTCGCGCAGGACCACGCCCAGCTCGGCGGCCCTCTGCTGGAACTCACCGGTCGCCAGGAGTTCCACGACGGCCAAGCCGACCGCCGCGGCGAGTGGGTTTCCGCCGAACGTCGACCCGTGCTCGCCCGGACGCAGCACCTGCAGCACCTCTCGGCGCGCGGCGACCGCGGAAACCGGGACGATGCCGCCGCCGAGCGCCTTGCCGAGCAGCAGCACGTCCGGGACGACGGCCTCGTGCTCGACGGCGAGCGTGCGGCCCGTACGCCCGAGGCCCGACTGGATCTCGTCCGCGATGAACAGGCACCCGGCCCGCCGGGTCAGTTCGCGTACACCGGTGAGGTAACCGTCGTCCGGGATGACGACGCCCGCCTCGCCCTGAATCGGTTCGATCAGGACGGCCGCCGTCGTCTCGTCCACCGCCTCCTCGAGCGCCGCGAGGTCGTTGTACGGGACCACTCGGAAACCCGGCGTGAACGGGCCGAAGCCCGCGCGGGCCGTCTCGTCGGTGGAGAAGCTGACGATCGTGGTGGTCCGGCCGTGGAAGTTGTCGGCGGCCACCACGATCGTCGCCCGCTGCGCGGGGACGCCCTTCACCTCGTACGCCCATTTTCGGGCGACCTTGATGCCGCTCTCCACGGCCTCGGCGCCCGTGTTCATCGGCAGCACCATGTCCAGGCCGGTCAACTCGGCCAGCGCTTCGGCGAACCGGGCGAGCCGGTCGTTGTGGAAGGCGCGCGAGGTGAGCGTCAGCCGGTCGAGCTGACGGTGTGCGGCCTCGACCAGCGCAGGGTGGCGGTGCCCGAAATTGAGGGCCGAGTAGCCGGACAGCATGTCGAGGTAGCGGTGGCCCTCGACGTCCTCGACCCAGGTGCCCTCGGCGCGTGCGACGACCACGGGCAGCGGGTGGTAGTTGTGCGCGAGGACGGGCTCCTCGGCGCGGATGAGCTCGGCGGACGAACGGTCGGACGCATAGTCGGACGAACGGGCTGACGAAGGGTCGGACGAACGGAGGGAGTGGCTGGGAGCGACGGTCATGGACGGATCTCCTGGGTGCAGCACTTGATGCCTCCGCCGGCCTTGTGGAACTCCGACAGGTCGACGGGGACGGGAACGTAGCCGTGGCGGGCCAGCTGGTCCGCGAGCGCCTCGGCCCGCGGCGCGATGAAGACATGGCGGCCGTCGGAGACGGAGTTGAGCCCGAACGCCATCGCATCCTCCCGAGTGGCGACCACCGCCTCCGGAAACAGCCGCCGGAGCACCTCACGGCTTCCCGGGGAGAAGGCCTCGGGGAAGTACGCGATGTTCGCCTCGGGCCCGTCGTCGAGCGCGAACAGCGCGGTGTCCAGGTGGTAGAAGTACGGGTCCACAAGCTGAAGGCTGACCGTCGGGACGCCGAAGTACTCCTGCACCTCGTGATGGGCGTTCCACGTTGTACGAAATCCGGTCCCGGCCAGGACGATGGGCGTCCCCCCTGCTCGAGCGGAGCCGAGAGCCTGCGGGAGGCCCACCGGGACCAGATCGCCCTCGCCCTCGCACACCGACTCAGGGCGGTGAACGTCGAAGCCCGCGTTCTTGAACCAGGTCTCGTACGCGGTCGACTCCGGCCGCCGCTGGGGCGCATGGAAGAGCGAGCCGAAGACCCGGCCCGCGACGACCAGCGCCGAGTTCGCGGCGAAGACCATGTCCGGCAGACCCGCGACCGGTTCCACGCTGTCCACCACGTGGCCGTGGTCCCGGTAGGCGCGGATCAGCTCCGCCCACTGACCGTGGGCCAGATCGACGTCGACCTGTGTGCCCTCATGCATCCAGGGATTGATGGCGTACTGCACGGCGAAGTGGCTGGGTTCGCAGACGAGAAAGCGCCTGGGGCGCGGCACACGGCTGTTGGGCACAGAGGGGTACCTCCGCTTCCTGCGGTGACCACGACGGGTTGCCTCAACGGTAGGGAACAGGGGAGAGGCGCGACAAGAATCGACAATTGCGCGTCGGCGCAGGGATGCTGCGTGTTGCAGGTGGTCGGCGCACGATCGGTGCGCGAGCAGAAGGGCAGGGCCCACTCACTCCTTTGGGGCCGGCGCCGGGTGGTTCGCGCCCGCCTCCGGGCTCTCCGGCAGCAGATGGGAGAGGACCATGTAACTGATCGTCTTCCGGATGAACGGCTCCGTGCGGATCCGCTCCAGCACCTCCTCGAAGTGCTCCACGTCCCGGGCCCGTACATGCAGCAGCGCGTCCGCGCCCCCGGTCACCGTCATCGCGGCGGTGATCTCCGGATGGTTGCGCACCACCTCCGCGAGCCGCCGCGGCGGGGCCGCGTCCTCGCAATACACCTCGACGTACGCCTCCGTGCGCCAGCCGAGCGCGGCCGGCTGCACCGTGGCCGTGAACCCGGCGACCACCCCGCTCTCGCGCATCCGGTCGACGCGGCGCTTGACCGCGGTGGCCGACAGACCGATCGCCGCGCCGATCACGGCGAAACTGGTCCGGGCGTTCGCCATCAGGGCGGTGACGATCTTGCGGTCGAGTTCGTCGAACGGCGCGGACTTGGTCGTCATGGGCGGCACTGTATACAGCGGCGACGGGCCCGCCCGCGGAAGTACGAGGACGCCGGGGCACCGAACGGCCCGCAAGTCGGCGAGGCGGCTGCGCACACTGCTCGGCACCGACGCGCGAGACCGCCCTGGGCCGGCATGAAGATCGCCGCCCGGCTGCCGAAATACGGCCGGGCGTGTATGCGGCGGGAAGGTTTCCCCGCGCGTGAGAGCCCTCGAACGGCTGTCCGGGGGCGGCCACGGGGAAGACGTCAGGTGCTGCGCGACGCCACCATCGCCAGAGTGATCAGGCCGACCACGACCCAGCCGAACCACAGCCAGCCGTTGCTCCCGAGTGCCACCGTGTAGGCCGTGACTGTCACCAGGCCCACCAAGGTGAGCACCCCCATGGTCTTCGTGGAACCGGGCATCGCAACACCCTCCTCATGGTTCGTCCCTCTCCATGGTGCCCCCGTCCTGCCATTTCACGGTGCGCACGACCAAGTGTGTGCCTGCTTTCCAGGCACCTCGGCCCGCCCAGGGAGCTGTCTCGTAGCGGGCCGGGGGGCAGCCGCACCGGATCGCGTCGGCAGATCGGGATGATCCGGAGTATCCCGAGGATCCTGAGCATCCCGAGTATCCGGGATTCGCCTCAGTGGATACGGGTATGGAGTGAGGCCAGATAGGCGTTGTACTCCTCCAGCTCCCTGTCCCCGTCGCGGTCCGCGGCCCGGTCCCTGCGCCGGGCCTGCCGCTGCTCGGAGCGGTACCACTGGAAGAGCAGCGCGAGCAGCACGAGTACGGACGGGATCTCACTGAACGCCCAGGCGATGCCGCCCGCCGCGTTCTGGTCAAAGAGGGCGTCGATGCCCAGCGACGCGGGAGGGTTCTTGTACGTCTCGACCATGGGTTCGGACGCCATCATCAGCGCGATGCCGAAGAAGGCGTGGAACGGCATGCCCGCGAACAGCTCCAGCATGCGCAGCAGATACCCGGGCCGGTGCGGCCCGGGGTCGACGCCCATGATCGGCCAGAAGAAGACCAGACCGACGGCGAGGAAGTGGCACATCATCGCGATGTGGCCCGTCTCGGACTCCATCAGGAAGTCGAACAGGGGAGTGAAGTACAGCGCGTACAGGCTTGCGATGAACAGCGGGATCGTGAACGCCGGGTGCGTGACGGCCCGCGTGAACCGGCTGTGCAGCAGCGCGAGCAGCAGCTCACGCGGTCCCGTACGGCCCCTGCCCGCCACCGGCAGCGCCCGTAGGGCCAGCGTGATCGGCGCGCCGAGCAGGATCAGGATCGGCGACAGCATGCTGATCACCATGTGCTGCACCATGTGCACGCTGAACATGACCATGCCGTAGTCGTTGAGCCCGGTGCACATCACGAGCATGACGCTCAGCACACCGACGACGAACGCGATCGTCCGGCCCACCGGCCACTTGTCGCCGCGCCGCACGAGCCGTACGAGACCCCACCCGTACAGGGCGAGCCCCATCAGGCAGGCGATGAGGAAGAACGGGTCCACCGACCACGCAAGCCCCCGTCCCAGCGTGAACGGCGGCAGATCCATGGTCATGCCGTGCCCGCTGTGATCCATCCGCCGGCTCCTGATGCGTGGGGGTTGCGCGCTGTCTGTCCGCACCAGAGTAGAGCTGCCCCCGGTCGGCGATGCGACCGGGGGCAGCTCTACTCTGGTGTCTTCACGAGCGACTTACAGAACGCACTCCGCCTCGGCGTACCGCGCGTCCGGAACGGTCTTCAGCGTCTCGACCGCCTCCGCGAGCGACACCATCACGATGTCGGTCCCACGCAGCGCGGTCATCCTGCCGAACTCGCCACGGTGCGCGGCCTCCACGGCATGCCACCCGAACCGCGTGGCGAGCACGCGGTCGTACGCCGTAGGCGTCCCGCCCCGCTGGACGTGCCCGAGGATCACCGGACGGGCCTCCTTGCCGAGGCGCTGCTCCAGCTCGATCGAGAGCTGGCGGGCGATGCCCGCGAACCGCTCGTGCCCGTACATGTCCTTGCCGCCCTCGTCGAACTCCATCGTGCCCTCGCGAGGCTTCGCACCCTCCGCGGCGACGACGATCGCGAACTTCTTGCCCGCCGAGAAGCGTTCGCCGACCTTGGCCGCCAATTCCTCGACGTCGAAGGGGCGTTCTGGCACGACGATCGCGTGCGCGCCGGCCGCCATGCCCGAGTGCAGCGCGATCCAGCCGGTGTGGCGGCCCATGACCTCCACTATCAGTACGCGCTGGTGGGACTCGGCGGTGGTCTTCAGACGGTCCAGCGCCTCGGTCGCCACGCCCACGGCGGTGTCGAAGCCGAAGGTGACATCCGTCACCGCGATGTCGTTGTCGATGGTCTTCGGCACGCCGACGATCGGCAGGCCGCTGTCCGACAGGAGGTGGGCCGCCTTGAGCGTGCCCTCGCCGCCGATCGGGATGATCGCGTCGAGTCCGAGTTCCTCGACGTGCCCCTTGGCCCGCTCCACGCCGTCACGCAGATGCGCCGGCTGGACCCGAGAGGAGCCGAGCATGGTGCCGCCGCGAGTCAGGATGCCGCTCACCGCGTCGAGGTCGAGCTTGAGGTAGTCGCATTCCAGCAGGCCTTTCCAGCCGTCCCGGAAGCCGATGACCTCGTCGCCGTGGTCGACGACGGCACGGTGTACGACGGACCGGATGACGGCGTTCAGGCCGGGGCAGTCGCCGCCGGACGTGAGGACACCAATGCGCATAGCCCGAAATACCTTTTCCACGTGGGCCGGGAACCGGACCGCGCTGTCCGGCTGGACCCGGCCAGCCTACCGGCGGCAGGGGGAGGGTCCGCACCGTGCGTCCGCCTGCTGGACGCTCCCGCACACATGAGCGGACCCGCCGCCGGACGGGACCTTGCGCCGTGCCTCAGGCAGGCTGCTGAGCAGCCGCGATGCGCTCGGCGCGCAGCGCCTCGTACCATCGGTCGTCGATCGGCGGTAGCGCGTTCACGTCCAGCGCCAGTTTCAGCAGCAGGTCCGCGATCAGCGGGTTGCGGGCGAGTACGGGCCCGTGCATGTACGTCCCGAAGACCGTGTCGTTGTACGCGCCCTCCATGCCGTCGCCCGTGCCGTTGCCCTTGCCGAGCCGGACCCGCGCGAGTGGGCGCGCGGTGGGGCCGAGGTGCGTGACGCCCTGGTGGTTCTCGAAGCCCGTCAACTGTGGCAGGCCGAGGCGCGGGTCGATGTCCCCGAGCACGTCGCCGACGCATCGCTCGCCCTCGCCGCGCGTGGAGACCACGTCGAGCAGGCCAAGGCCGGGCTCGCGCTGCCCGAGGTCGTTGATGAACTCGTGGCCGAGGATCTGGTAGCCGGCGCACACCGAGAAGACGATCGCGCCGTTGCCGACCGCCCGGTCCAGACCGCCGTCGCGGCGCAGCCGCTCGGCCGCGAGCCGCTGCGGGCGGTCCTCACCGCCGCCGATCAGGTAGATGTCGCCGGACGTGGGGATCGCCTGGTCGCTGCGTACGTCGAGCCGGGTCACGTCCAGGCCGCGCTGCCGGGCCCGGCGCTCCACCACGAGGGCGTTGCCCTGGTCGCCGTAGGTGCTCAGCAGGTCCGGGTAGATCCACACCAGCCGCAGGCTGTTGTCACTCATCGATGATCGTCCTCTGTGGGTCAGTTGCCGACACGGCGGCGCAGGTCCTGGAACGCGGTGTAGTTCGCGATGACCTCGATCCGTCCGGGCGGCGCGAGCTGTACGGCCTGGTCGAGGTTCTCGCAGACCTGGAAGGTCTGGTTCGCGACCTCCAGGCGCACGGCGAGGTCCAGCTTCCGGTCACCGATGACGAGGATCGGATGACCGCTCAGTCGCGTGTAGTCGACATCCCACAGCCAGGAGGTGTCGGTGCCGTCGGCGCCGCGCGCGTTCACGGACAGGATGACGGGGGTCGGCGGAGGGTCGATGAGCGAGAACGTCTCCAGCCAGCCCGCCGGGTTCTTGGCAAGCAGCAGGCGCAGGTCACGCTGCATGTACTGCACGACGTCGTACCGTCCGGCCACCGCCTGGACCTGGTACATGCGCTCCAGGGCGACCTGCGGCGGCACACCGAAGACGGCGGCGACCGCGGCCGACGAGGCGGCGTTGGCCTTGTTGGCGCGGCCCGGCAGCTGGAGGTGGATCGGCCAGGCGGAACCGTGTGGATCCAGGACGTGGTCGCCGGACAGTGCCCAGCTGGGAGTCGGGCGGCGGAAGCCGCACTCGCCGCAGTACCAGTTGTTGCCGGGGCGCTGCATCACACCGCCACAGGACGGGCAGGACCAGGCGTCGTCCTTCCACATCTGGCCGGCGGCCACCCACACCACGTTCGGCGAGGAGGACGCGGCCCACACGACCAGCGGGTCGTCGGCGTTGGCGATCACTACGGACTTGGAACCGGCCAGGCCCTCGCGCCAGTGCTCGGCGAGCATGCGGGTTTCGGCGGCGCGGTCGAGCTGGTCGCGGGAGAGGTTGAGGAGCGCGATGGCCTTCGGGGCGGTGTCACGGGCGACTCCGGCGAGGTACTTCTCGTCGACCTCGATGACCGCGTACCGCGCGTCCGAGCCCCCGGCGAGGGCGGAGGTGATGCCGGCGGGCATGTTCGCGCCCAGCGCGTTCGAGACGACGGGGCCCGCGGCGCGCAGCGCCTCGGCGATCAGCCGCGTCGTGGTGGTCTTGCCGTTGGTGGCCGACACCAGAATGACGTCCAGGTGCTGGGCGAGCCGGGCCAGCAGGTCGGGGTCGAGTTTGAGCGCCACCCGGCCGCCGATCACCGATCCGCTGCCGCGGCCCGCGGCGCGTGACGCCGCCGCGACCGCCTTGCCCGCCGTCACGGCCAGCTTGGCCCGCGGCGACAGCGGGTCCGAGTTGCCTGCCATCAGTTCTCGATCCTCCTTGCGTACGGCGCCGCGCCCCTGCTCCCGGCAATGTGTGGCTCTCAGCCTATCGAGATCCACTCGCCGGCCCGAACCGCGGCACCATCCAGGCGCCCGCGCGGCATTGAGGACCGTACCCTTGCGGCCATGCGACACGGCTCGATCCCGGGTGCCCAGGGGCGCCTCCTGCCCCTGGCCGTCCTCGGTGACCCCGGGTTGCGCACTCCGTGTGAAGACGTCACCGACTTCGGCCCTCAACTGGCGCGTCTCGTCGAGGACATGTTCGCGACGATGTACGCGGCGCAGGGCGTCGGTCTCGCCGCGAACCAAGTCGGCGAGTCCTTGCGGGTCTTCGTATACGACTGCCCGGACGACGAGGACCGGCGCCACCTCGGTCACCTGGTGAATCCGCGTCTCGTCGCCGCGGACGGCCTGGTGCTGCGCGGCCCGGAGGCGTGTCTGTCGCTGCCCGGTCTGGAAGCGGGCACCGAGCGATACGACCACGCGGTGGTCGAGGGGCGCACGCTGGCCGGTGAACCGGTCCGGGTGCACGGCACCGGCTTCTTCGCCCGCTGTCTCCAGCACGAGTGCGACCATCTCGACGGAGGTCTGTTCACCGACCGGGTCAAGGGGTGGCGTCGGCGGCGCGTCCTACGGGCCGCCGCCAGGGCTCCCTGGAGCAGGTAGCGCCGGGTCAGAAACCGGGTGCGCCCACCTTGTCACCCGCCGCGGCGAGGCGGCCCCACAGCAGATCCGCCAGGCTCCGCACCAAGGTGGCGCGGGAGCAGGGCCGTTCGCCGAGCCACCAGACGCCGGCGGCATGCATCATGCCGACGATCCCGTGCCCCCACACGCGCGCGAGCTGCTCGCTGTCCGGTCCGAGGTCGACCCGCTCCTCGATGACCTTGCCGAGCTCCTCCCCCATGCGGCGCAGCAGGGGAGCGGAGTACGGACCGATGTCGAAACCGTGGTCGCTTCGCGGTCCGCCGTCCGAGGGATGCATCAGGAAGCGGTAGACCTGTGGGCGTGCCTCGATGGCCGCGAGGTAGGTGTCGAGCGTGGCCTCGACCCGCTCACGGCGCTTGGCCGGCGCGTCCAGGGCTCCCCGCAGCGCTTCCAGCAGGGCGTCCGTGTGGCGCTTCGCGAGGGCCGCGTACAGTCCCCCCTTGTCACCGAAGTGCCGGTACAGGATGGGCTTGGTGATGCCCGCCTCGGCGGCGATGGCGTTCATCGAGGCGCCGGGTCCGTCGCGGAGCACCACACGGTCGGCGGCCTCCAGCAACTCGAGCCGACGGCGGTCGGCGGACCGTTGCCGTTCGGTCCGCTGCGTGGTGTCCATGAGCTCTCCCCACCCGTGCTGGTTCGGTGACGCCTGCGCAACGTAACACCCTGATGAGATTCTGCATCGAACGGGCGGCCGACCGAGAGCAGGGAGTTTGACTCTTGCCAGGCCATTGACAGAGTGCCGTTACTTTAAGTAACTGGGTGCGGTACCGGAAGGGACATGGCCGAGTGCACCATGGAGCTCTGGGCGATCAACGGCGGCATCGCCGATGGCACGAGCGAGGTCCGGCGCCTGGTGATCGCCCGCACCCTCGTGGGGATGCCGATGCGCTGACGGCGCCCTGAGCGGTCCGCTGCGCCGTGAGAATTCCCAGGGTGAGGCGCCGGCACTGTCGTCCGGCCGGAGGGCGGGCGCCGCGGGTGAAGATCAACCGGTCGCGATCGGTCGGTCGCCGCCGGACTGTCGGCGCTGCGCGATCCGTTCCTGACGGGTGACCTGCGGGCCCAGTCGTGGCCTAGTCGGAGGACGTTCCACTGCTGTGCGCGATGCAGGCCACATCGATGCGGTCGGCGAGCTTCGCGAGTTCGATGGTGAGGGCCGCCACCGTGTCCTCGTCGAGGCCCTCCTGGCCGGCCTCCACCAGATGCAACCACCGGCCGCCGACCGTGCGCAGAAGTTTGCTGACGTCGACGGCCGCCACCTGCAACGTACCGTGGTCGTCGACGATCAGAGGCAGGGTCACTTCGCGGTTCACACAGGGGATCGTAACCGCGGAACGCTCACGCTCCGTGCCATACGGTGGTGATGTTGCAGAACTCGCGGATTCCGTGCCCCGACAGCTCACGCCCGTAGCCGGAACGCTTGACCCCGCCGAACGGGAACGCCGGGTGGGAGGCCGTCATCCCATTGACGTAGACGCCGCCCGCCTCCAGATCGCGTGCGAAACGGTCGACCTCGGCCTCGTCGCGGGTCCAGACGTTGGAACTCAGCCCGAACGGCGAGTCGTTGGCGATCGCAATCGCCTCGTCGAGGTCGGCCGCGCGGTAGAGCGTGGCGACCGGGCCGAACGCCTCCTCACGGTGGATGCGCATGTCCGGGGTGACATCGGCGAGGATCGTCGGAGCGTAGTACCAGCCCGCTCCTTCCGGACGCTCGGCGCCGCACAGGACCGTCGCGCCGGCCTCCACCGCGTCGTCGACGAGTTCCTCCAGGTCGTTGCGGCCCTTCTCGCTCGAGAGCGGGCCGACCTCCGTGTCCTCGTCCATCGGGTCGCCCACCCTCAGCGCCCGCATGCCCGCAGCGAAGTGCTCGGCGAAGGCGTCGAACACGTCCGTGTGCACGATGAACCGCTTGGCGGCGATGCAGGACTGCCCCGTGTTCTGCGCACGCGCCGTCACCGCGGTCTTCGCGGCCCGGTCGATGTCGGCCGACGGCATCACCACGTACGGGTCGGAGCCGCCCAGCTCCAGCACCGTCTTTTTGACCTCGTCACCGGCGACCGAGGCGACCGCGCGGCCCGCCGGTTCGCTGCCGGTGAGCGTGGCCGCCTTGACCCGCCCGTCGCGCAGCACGACCTCGACCTCGCCGGTGCCGATGAGCAGCGTCTGGAAGCAGCCCTCCGGGAAGCCCGCCCGGTGGAACAGGTCCTCCAGGTAGAGGGCCGTCTGCGGCACGTTCGACGCATGCTTCAGCAGCCCCACGTTGCCCGCCATCAGCGCGGGGGCGGCGAACCGGACCACCTGCCAGAGCGGGAAGTTCCACGGCATCACCGCGAGCACCGGGCCGATCGGCCGGTAGCGGACGATCACACGGGAGGCGCCGGAGTCCTTGGCCTCGGACTGCGGGGACTCCTCGTCGGCGAGGAGCTCCTCGGCGTGGTCGGCGTACCAGCGCATCGCCTTCGCGCACTTCGCGACCTCGGCGCGAGCCTGCTTGATCGGCTTGCCCATCTCCGTGGTCATGATCCGGGCGATGTCCAGCAGGTCCTTCTCCAGCAGGTCGGCGGCCCGGTGCAGGAGCCGTGCGCGCTCGGCGAACGAGGTGGTGCGGTACGTACGGAACGCGGTCTCGGCGGTCGCGACCCTGCGCTCGATCTCCTCGGCGCCCAGGGCGTCGTAGGTCTTGAGTCTCTCGCCGTTCGCCGGGTTCACCGTCGCGATGGGCATGGCCGACCTCCTGACACGGGCTGTGCCTTCGACCTTCCCGCGCCGCGGGACGAGCCGCAACGCGGCCGGCCGCCCGCGTACCCGCGCGAGCGCCGGGCATGCCTGCCGCGCGGGTAGGACGTGGCATGCCCGCCGGGCAGGCCCGGACGCAGGCTCTCAGCCCACGTGTTCTCCGAGCCGGTCCAGGAACGCCGCCTGTGCCTTGACGATCACGGACCGCGCGCGGTCGACGCCGAGCCACTCCACCCGGTCGATCTCGGGGAACTGCTGGATGCGGCCCGAGCCGCGCGGCCACTCCATCGTGAAGGTCCCGGGCACCACCGTCGCCACATCGAGTTCCGCCTCGATCGCCCAGACCGTGACGATCTTGCCGTTCGTCTGGGTGACCTCGCCCAGCGGCACGGCCTCGCCGTCCGGCGGCGCCAGCCCCAGCTCCTCCCGGAACTCACGGCGCGCCGCGTCCCAGGCCGCCTCGTCGGGTTCGTACTCGCCCTTTGGCACGCTCCACGCCCCGGCGTCGCGCCGGGTGAAGAACGGTCCGCCCATGTGGCCCAGCAGCACCTCGGTTCCGTTCTCGGTACGGCGGAACAGCAGCAGACCCGCGCTGCGCCTCACGGGGCGACCTCCGGGTGGGCCGCGAGCAGGGTCTCGACGGTGTCGGCCTCCGCCGGGGTCTTGTCATCGCGGTAGCGCACGACCCGGGCGAAGCGGAGCGTGACGCCCGCCGGATAGCGCGTGGACCGCTGCAGACCGTCGTACGCGATCTCGATGACGAGCTCCGGACGGACGGTCACCACATGGCCGCTGTCCCTCACGGCGAGCTCCAGCAGTCGCTCGGTCTGCCAGGTCAGCATCGCGTCCGTCATCCCCTTGAACGTCTTGCCCAGCATGGCGAAGGAGCCGTCCGGATTCCGCGCGCCGAGATGCAGGTTCGACAGCTTGCCGGTACGCCGCCCGTGCCCCCACTCGGCGGCCAGCACCACCAGGTCGAGCGTGTGTACGGGCTTGACCTTCAGCCAGGAGGCGCCGCGCCGGCCCGCGCTGTAGGGGGCGTCGAGGCTCTTCAGTACGGCGCCTTCGTGGCCGCGCCTCAGCGTGTCGGCGAGGAACCGCTCCGCGGCCTCGCGGGTCTCGCCGTCCGCCGGGTCGGCCACGAGCGTACGCCGCACCCGCATCGGCTCGGGCACCAGCCGGGCCAGCTCTGCGTGGCGCTCTGTGAACGGCAGGTCGAGCAGGTCACGGCCGTCCACGGACAGCGCGTCGAAGAACACGGGCGAGACGGGAAGAGCCCTTGCTGCCGTGGAGACGTCCACGCGGGAGCCCACACGACTGGAGAGCTCCTGGAAGGACCTCGGCCGTCCGTCCTCGCCGAACGCGATGACCTCACCGTCCAGGATGAACCGCTCGCCCCTCAACTCCCTTGCCGCCGCCGGCAGCTCGGGCAGCCGGTCGGTGATGTCGTCCAGGGTGCGGGTGTAGACGCGTACGGCGTCGCCGTCGCGGTGGAGCTGGACGCGGATGCCGTCCAGCTTCTCCTCGACGGCGCACGGGCCGAGCTTGTCGATCGCCTCGGCCACGGACGCCGCGCTGTGCGCCAGCATGGGCAGGACCGGGCGGCCGACGGTGAGCCGGAACTCGTCGAGGGCCTCCGGGCCGTCCGCCAGCAGCCGCTGTGCCACGGTCTGCAGCGAACCGGCGAGCATCACCGCCCGCCGTACGTCTGCTGAGGGCGCCCCCGTCGCCTCGGCGAGCCCCTCGACGGCGACTGCGTCGAGAGCGCCCTGCCGCACCTCACCACTGAGCAGCCCGAACAGGAACCGCTGCTCGTCCGCGGTGGCCGCCGCCATCAACTCCGCGACCAGTCGCAGACGTCTGGTCTGCGATCCGGTGCCGGACACACCGGCCAGCCCGGTCAGTCTGGCGTCCACGTCCAGCACGGTGAGCGTGGGCTCCCCGGCCGGGGCGACGGGCCGGCTCAGCACCTTCCAGCCGATACCGATCCGGCCCTGCGGGAGGCGCCCCGCCAGATACGGGATCACGATAGGGGCCTCCGCGGCCTCCGCGTCCCGGAACAGGTCGGCGAGCAGCGCGATCTTCCGGGACCGCGCCGAGGTGTCGGCGACCTCCTGGGACACACGGGCGAGCCGGGCGAACAGCATGCAGCCATGGTGCAACGACAGAGCACTGAGCGCCCGGGGTCGACCAGGCTTAACCCAGTCGCAGTCGCGAACCCACGGAGGAGGGGCCGGTGGAGTCTCTCAGTATCTTCGGGCCGCAGGGGAGCGGATGCACGTACGGGCACGGCCCACGCGGAAGGGCTGGCATGGCTGGGCCCCGGCTGCTCCCGAGACCCGACCGTTCCCAGAAAGGCAAGCGACCGCTTGGTATGTTGTGGAGCGCGACCCGACGAAGCAGTCCGTGGAGGCCCCGCATGCAGGCATGGCAAGTGCACCATAACGGCGAGCCGAGCGAGGTGATGCGGCTTGAGGACGTGGAGCGGCCGGTGCCCGGCGGCGGCCAGGTCCTGCTGAAGGTGCGCGCCTCGAACATCAACTTCCCGGACGCGCTGCTGTGTCGCGGGCAGTACCAGGTCAGGCCGCCGCTGCCGTTCACACCGGGTGTGGAGATCTGTGGCGAGACCGAGGACGGACAGCGGGTGATCGCCCATCCCGCGCTGCCGCACGGCGGCTTCGCCGAGTACGCGATCGCGGATGCCGCGGCCCTACTGCCCGCGCCCGAGGCGCTCGACGACGCGGAGGCCGCGGCCCTGCACATCGGCTACCAGACGGGATGGTTCGGTCTGCACCGCCGTGCCGGCCTCGAAGCCGGCGAGACGCTGCTCGTCCACGCTGCCGCCGGCGGGGTCGGCAGCGCGGCCGTACAGCTCGGCAAGGCCGCTGGCGCCACGGTCATCGGTGTTGTGGGCGGGGCCGAGAAGGCGGAAGTGGCACGGGAGTTGGGGTGCGACGTCGTCATCGACCGGCGGGCCGAGGATGTCATCGGCGTCGTGAAGGAAGCCACCGGCGGCCGGGGCGCGGACGTGATCTACGACCCCGTCGGCGGCGACGCGTACGCCCAGTCCGCCAAGGTCGTGGCCTTCGAGGGACGGATTGTGGTCGTGGGCTTCGCGAGCGGGTCCATTCCCCGTCCGGCGCTGAACCACGCCCTGGTGAAGAACTACTCGATGATGGGCCTGCATTGGGGCCTCTACAACACCAAGAACCCGAAGCTGATCCGACACTGCCACGAGCGGCTCACCGAGCTGACCGCTCGTGGTGCGATCAAACCGCTTGTCAGCGAGCGCGTATCGCTCGGCGGTGCGGCCGCCGCCGTGCAGCGCGTCGCCGACGGCGTCACCACCGGCCGCGTCACCGTGATCCCCGGTATCACAGAAGGCCGCACGGACGGCCGCACGGACGGCCTCAGTGAAGGCCTCAGGGAAAACCTCAAGGAAGGCCTCAGGGAAGGCCTCAGGGAAGGCCTCAGGGAAGGCCTCAGTAAAGGAGGAGCGGGATGACCGACGCCGTGCCCAGGGGCAACGCGCCCGGTGCCGCCGAACTACGCCGCCTCACCCGCAAGTTGCTTGCCGTGCATCCCCCTGACACGACCGACCGCCCTGACTTCCTGAAGGCCCGCTTCGACGCCGGACTCGCCTGGGTGCACTACCCGTTGGGCCTCGGCGGTCTGGGAGCGCCGCGCTCCCTGCAGGCCGTCGTGGACGCCGAGCTGGAGGCCGCGGACGCCCCCGGCAACGACCCGCGGCGCATCGGCATCGGCCTCGGTATGGCCGCGCCGACGATTCTCGGCTTCGGTACGGAGGAGCAGAAGAGCCGCTTCCTCAGGCCGCTTTGGGTGGGCGAGGAGGTCTGGTGCCAGCTGTTCAGCGAGCCGGGCGCCGGATCCGACCTCGCCGCGCTCGGCACCCGGGCCGTCCGTGAGCACGAGGGCCCGTCCCGCTCGAGTGAAGACGGGAGTGGGGGAGACTGGGTGGTCAACGGACAGAAGGTGTGGACGTCCAGCGCCCACCTCGCCCGCTGGGCCATCCTCATCGCCCGTACCGACACGGACGTGACCAAGCACCGCGGCATCACGTACTTCATCTGCGACATGACCGACCCCGGCGTCGAGGTGCGGCCGCTGCGCCAGATCACCGGCGAGGCCGAGTTCAACGAGGTGTTCCTCACCGACGTCCGCATCCCCGACGCCCACCGCCTCGGGGAGATCGGCGACGGCTGGCGGGTTGCCCAGACGACGCTGATGAACGAGCGCGTGTCCATCGGCGGCATGCGTATCCCGCGCGAGGGCGGCATGATCGGCCCTGTCTCGAAGACCTGGCGCGAGCGCCCCGAACTGCGCACGCACGACCTTCACCAACGGCTGCTCAAGCTCTGGGTAGAGGCCGACGTCGCCCGGCTCACCGGCGAACGGCTGCGCCAGCAGCTCGTCGCGGGCCAGCCCGGCCCGGAGGGCTCCGGTTTGAAGCTCGCGTTTGCCCACCTCAACCAGGAGATCAGCGGTCTGGAGGTCGAACTCCTCGGTGAGGAGGGGCTGTTGTACGACGACTGGGCGATGCGCCGACCGGAGCTGGTGGACTTCACCGGGCGCGACGCCGGCTATCGCTACCTCCGCTCCAAGGGCAACAGCATCGAGGGCGGCACCAGCGAGGTCCTGCTGAACATCGTCGCCGAGCGCGTCCTGGGCCTGCCGTCCGAGCCGCGCACCGACAAGGACATCGCCTGGAAGGACCTGACCCGATGAGCCCGATGAGCTCCATGAGCCCGATGAGTCCTTCGAGTCCTCCCCGTCCTCTGAGCCTGGTGAGCCCTGTGGGCACGCAGCCCGACCTGCTCTACTCCGAGGAGGAAGAGGCACTGCGGGCCGCCGTACGCGGCCTCCTCGCCGACCACTGCGACGCGGCGGGCGTGATCGCCCGCGTGGAGTCCGAGGCGCCGCACGACCGCGAGCTGTGGAAGGCCCTCACCGCCGGCATGGGTCTCGCGGGCCTCCTCGTCCCCGAGCCCTCCGGCGGCGAGGGCGCCACACACCGCGAAGTCGCCGTCGTTCTGGAGGAGTTGGGCCGTGCGGTCGCACCCGTGCCGTATCTGACCAGCGCCGTCGTCGCCACGGAGGCGTTGCTGGCCTGTGAAGGTGACGAGGCCGCCAGGCTGCTGTCCGCGCTGGCGTCCGGCCGTACGATCGGCGCGCTGGCGGTCGCGCTGTCCACCGCGCCCGGGATGCCCGTCAAGTCCGTCCGGTATGAAGACGGCGCCCTGCACGGCGAGTTGACGGGCGTCGCGGACGCGAGCGCCGCCGACGTCCTGCTGGTGCCCGCCGAGGACGGCGGGCTGTACGCCGTGGACGCGACCGCCGTCACGATCATCCCGCAGGTCTCTCTCGACCTCACCCGCCCGCTCGCCAGGGTCACCTTCGAGGGGGCACCCGCGCGCCGTCTCACCCCCGACGCCTCGCACGCCGTACGACGTTCTCTACGCGCCGGAGCCGGGCTGCTCGCCTCCGAACAACTCGGCCTCGCCGACTGGTGCCTGACGGAGACGGTCCGCTACGTGAAGGACCGCAAACAGTTCAACCGGCCCATCGGCGGCTTCCAGGCGATCAAGCACCGCCTCGCCCAGTTGTGGCTGGAAGTCGTCAACACACGAGCCGCGGCCCTCAACGCCGCCGACGCGCTGGCCACCGGTAGCATCGAC
>CBFGQM010000019.1:0-28074 GCA_965650905.1 uncultured Streptomyces sp.
CTCGAGTCGTATCCGCCGCTCGTCTTCGCGGGCGAGTGCGACCAGCTGCGCGCCCGGATGGCGGCCATCGCCAAGGGAGAGGCGTTCCTTCTCCAGGGCGGCGACTGCGCCGAGGCCTTCGACGCGGTGTCGGCCGACCACATCCGCAACAAGCTCAAGACGCTGCTCCAGATGGGCGCCGTCCTCACGTATGCGGCCTCCGTGCCGGTCGTGAAGGTGGGCCGCATCGCCGGCCAGTACTCCAAGCCGCGCTCCAAGCCGACCGAGACCCGCGACGGCATGACGCTGCCGACCTACCGCGGTGACTCGGTCAACGGCTTCGAGTTCACCGAGGCGGCCCGCGTGCCGGACCCCGAGCGGCTGAAGCGGATGTACCACGCCTCCGCCTCCACGCTCAACCTGGTGCGCGCCTTCACCACCGGCGGCTACGCCGACCTGCGCCAGGTGCACGCCTGGAACCAGGACTTCGTGAAGTCGTCCCCGTCCGGGCAGCGCTACGAGCAGCTGGCGCGCGAGATCGACAACGCGCTGAACTTCATGCACGCCTGCGGGACCGACCCGGAGGAGTTCAAGACCGTCGAGTTCTACTCCTCCCACGAGGCGCTGCTGCTCGACTACGAGTCGGCGCTGACCAGGGTCGACTCGCGCACCGGGCAGCTGTACGACGTCTCCGCGCACATGGTGTGGATCGGTGAGCGCACCCGGCAGCTGGACCACGCGCACATCGAGTTCGCGTCGAAGATCCGCAACCCGATCGGGATCAAGCTGGGCCCGACGACGACGGCAGAGGACGCGCTGCAGTACGTCGAGCGCCTCGACCCCGACCGTGAGCCCGGCCGGCTGACCTTCATCGTCCGCATGGGCGCCGACAAGGTCCGTGACAAGCTGCCCGAGCTCGTCGAGAAGGTCACTGCCTCCGGCGCGACCGTGGCCTGGATCACCGACCCGATGCACGGCAACACCTACGAGGCGGCCTCGGGCCACAAGACCCGCCGCTTCGACGACGTGCTCGACGAGGTGAAGGGCTTCTTCGAGGTCCACAAGGAGCTGGGTACGCACCCGGGCGGCATCCATGTGGAGCTGACCGGTGACGACGTCACCGAGTGCGTGGGCGGCGGCGACGAGATCTTCGTCGACGACCTGCACCAGCGCTACGAGACGGCCTGCGACCCGCGTCTGAACCGCAGCCAGTCCCTGGACCTGGCGTTCCTCGTCGCCGAGATGTACCGCGACCAGTAGCGGCGGCAGCAGGCGGTCGGCTGTAAGAGGGGCGTGCGGTGGGGCGCGGATCACATACGATCCGCGCCCCTTCGCTCTTTTGCGCCACCCATACGGCGGGTAAGGTTAGGTTTGCCTCACCGACTACATCGGGATGGCATCCAGGAATCCCGTCGGGAGGTGAACCGCGTGTACGTCTGCAACTGCTTCGGGGTCACCGAGACGCAGGTGAAGAAGCACGCGGAGGGCGGTGCCTGCACGCCTCGCCAGATAGCGTCGGCCTGCAAGGCCGGCACCGACTGCGGTTCCTGTGTCCGCCGTATTCAGGCACTGCTGGGCCGTGGCGCCTGCACCCGCTCCGAGCCGGCCGACCAGGGCATGTCTGCTCTGGCGGAGAGGGCGGAGAGGGCCGGGACGGGTGAGATGGCGGAGACCGCCGAGTTGGACAAAGCGCTGGACGAGGCGGCCTAGGGCCTAGGGCAGCCCTAGGTGTACTGGCCCGCTCCGGACGAGCGAACTCAAGGTCGCCGCTCAAGGTTCGCCCTCAGCTGTCCGGCTGCTCGATGATCTGGGAGATGTAGAGCGCCTCGCCGAGCTTTTCCACCAGGTCCAGCTGGGTGTCCAGATAGTCGATGTGATGCTCCTCGTCCGCGAGGATCGACTCGAAGATGTTCGCGGACGTGATGTCGCCCTTGTCCCGCATCACCTCGATCCCGCGCCGGAGGCGGTCGATCGCCTCGATCTCGACCTGCCGGTCCGCCTGGAACATCTCCGTAACCGTCTGCCCGACCCGGACATGAAACAGCCGTTGGTAGTTCGGCAGGCCCTCCAGGAAGAGGATCCGGTCGGTGAGCACCTCCGCATGCTTCATCTCGTCGAAGGACTCGGCCCGCGTGTACTTCGCGAGCTTCGGCCAGCCGAAGTTCTCCTGCATCTTCGCGTGCAGGAAGTACTGGTTGATCGCGGTCAGCTCGGCGGTCAGCTGCTCGTTGAGGAATTCGATGACCTCGGGGTCGCCCTGCATCGCAGAGGCTCCTTCCAAAACGGAGGGACTGGAGGATGCGCCAGCGGGGGACTGGCTGGATGCGCCGCATGATTGCACCGGCATCGAGGGGCGTCCAGTAAGTGCATACTTAGTAGGAGTTGCCCGAATCTGGACGGAGCTGGTCTTCTCCACCGTCCCAGGTCTGTCAGGATGGAGGCATGGGTCAGCCGGTGGAGCGCGAATCAGGAGAAGCGGCACAGTCACAGCTTCCGCCGGGACAGCGACTGCAGCGCGGCTGGCCCGTCACGCACTACGGCCCGATACCCAGGTTCCGCCCCGATCGCTGGGAGTTCAGGGTCTTCGGCGCGACCGCCGACGGCGAGAAGCGCTGCTGGACGCACGAGGAGTTCTCGGCCCTGCCCTATGCCACGGTCGTGGCCGATCTGCACTGTGTGACGAAGTTCAGCATGGTAGGGGCCGAATGGGGTGGCATCCCGGCTCGTACGATCCTGGAGATCGCGCCGCCCGCGCCCGGCGTCACCCATGTGATGGTCTGGGCCGAGTACGGGTTCAGCTCGAATCTTCGCCTCGCGGACTTCGCCTCGGACGACACGATCTTCGCCACCCACAAGGACGGTGAGCTGCTCACCGCGGAGCATGGCTTTCCGCTGCGCCTGCTGGTGCCTCATCTGTACGCCTGGAAGGGGCCCAAATGGGTCCGAGGCGTCGAGTACATGACCGCCGACCGCCGCGGCTTCTGGGAGGAGCGCGGCTACCACAACATCGGCGACCCCTGGCGCGAGCAGCGCTACTCGTACCAGGAGGAGCCCGGGGACGGCCCCGAGCTCTGAGACCGAGCTGAGTCCTGGCTCCAGCCGCTTGCCTCGCTTCTGTCGTGTTCCTGGCGGCGGACCGGCCGCGCGGGCCGGACCGGTAAGCTCCGGTCCATCCGGTCGACTCATCACACGTACGGTTCGACACAGAGGACGGACCCTGCGCAGCCGTCCCGGAGCCTCTCCAGGCGTTCAGCCGTCCCGGAGCTTCTTCAGCCGCTCCACGTCCGCCGCGTGCCCTTCCTTTCCGCCGGGCGTCTCGATGATGAGCGGTACGCCCTCGGTGGCGGGGTGGGTCATCAGGGCGCGGAACGGGCCCTCGCCGATGTGGCCGGCGCCGATATTCGCGTGGCGGTCCTTGTGGGCGCCGACCATGTCCTTGGAGTCGTTGGCGTGGATCAGCTTCAGCCGGCCCTCGCCGACCGTGCCCACCAGCAGGTCGAGGGTCTGGTGCATCCCGGAGGGGCCGGCCAGGTCGTGGCCCGCCGCGAAAACGTGGCAGGTGTCCAGGCAGACGCCCAGCTTCGGGTGGGCGTCGAGCGCCTCGAAGTACGGTCCGAAGTCCCAGGTCCGGGAGCAGAGCGAGGCGCCCTGGCCGGCAGTCGACTCGAGCAGGAGGCACGGGTCGTCGTCGTGGGTGAGCTCGTCGAGCAGCGGCAGCATGTGCTCGCGTACCTGCTTGAGCGCGACCGCACGCGCCCGCCCGCCGGTCGCCGAACCGGTGTGCACGACGACTCCCAGGGCCCCGATCTCGCGCCCGCGGCGCAGCGAGTGCCGCAGTGACTCCACAGACCTCGTAACGGTCGCCTCGGTGTGCGAGCCGAAGTTGATCAGATAGGGCGCGTGGATGTACGCCGGGATCGCCCCGGCGGCGCAGGCCGCGCGGAACTCCTCGTCCTGCCGCGGGTTCCCCGGCGGTGTCGCCCAGCCTCGCGGGTTGGCGACGAAGACCTGAACGGTCTCGGCGGCCAGGTCACGCGCGTACGAGAGCCCCACGGAGGCGAGGCCACCGGCCACGGGGACATGGCTGCCGACAGGGTTGCGGGACTGCTGCATACTCACCGCTTCAGGGTGTCACGAGGTCGCCGGCGCCCCGGCGGCGGATGTCACTTTCGCCCTTGGCTCCTGTGGTCCGGGTTGTGTTCCCCCGCACGTCAGCTGTACGTCAGCCGATCTCAATGGTGATCGTCGAGCCCTTCGGTGCCGTGTCCCCGCCGTCCACCGACTGGCCCTCGACCGTGTCTGCGAAGAGTCCGAGCAGGCCGCGGTCCTCCTTGACCTCGAAGCCGGCGTCCTGCAGCTTCCGCTTCGCGTCGTCGACCTTGTCCCCCACGACGTCCGGGACCGTGACCGGTTCCGGGCCCTTGGAGATCGTCAGCGTGACGGTGTCGCCCCGGGCGACCTGGCGGTCGGCACCCGGCGCCTGCCGGGCGACCTGACCCGCGGCGAACTCGGAGTTGATCCGCTCGTTGGCGACCTCGACCTTCAGGCCGGCCTCCTTCAGCTCCTGGCGCGCGTCGGCGAGGTCGTCGCCGGTGACATCGGGCACGCCCACCGGGCTGCCCTTGCTGACGGTGAGCGCGATGGCCGAGCCCGCGCGGCGCTCGGTGCCCGCCTCAGGGTCCGTGCCGACCACAAAGCCCGGGAGGACCTCGTCGTTGAAGGCCCTGGTGACCATGCCCGCTGCCAGGCCCTCGTTCTTCAGGCGCTCCTTGGCCTTGTCCAGCGCGTAGCCCTTCACGTTCGGTACGCGTACGTTCTGGGGGCCCTTGGAGACCGTCAGTGTCACGGAGTCGTTGTCGCGGATCCGGGCGCCCGTCCTCGGGTCGCTGCTGATGACCTGGCCCCGCTCGATCGTGTCGCTGTACTCCCGCTCGACCTGCTTCACGTTCAGCCCGGCGTCCGCGAGGCGCTGCTCCGCCTTCGCCTCGGTCAGCGTGAGCAGCGGCGGGACCGTGGTGAACTGGCCGGAGTTGATGTACCAGACGCCCGTGCCGACCCCGAGGATCAGCAGGACCGCAGCGACGATCGCGAGCACGCCGCGCCCGGGGCGCTGAGCGCGGGGACGGCGGCCCGTGGGAGAAGAGGGCGGCGGGGGTTCCAGGAGGCTGGTGTGGTTGAGCGCGCGATCGCCGCCGCTCTCGTCCTCGTCCTCGTTGACGGGGAGCGGCCGTTGCACGGACAGCGAGCGCGGGATCACGCTCGTACGGTCGTCGGCGTTGTCATGATTCGCGGCGATCGCCTGCGGCGGCACCGCGTCCAGTTGGTCGGCGCTCAGTCCCCTCCGCGCGTCCAGGACCTGCGCGAGCAGCGCCACCGCGTCGTGCGGGCGTACATCCGGCGTACGGGCGGTCGCCGACGCGACCAGCTCGTCGAGGGCGTAGGACAGACCGGGAACCTGTGCCGACGGCGGGGGTACGTCCTCGTGGAGGTGCTTGTAGAGCACCGCCGCGGGCGAGTCCGCGGAGTGCGGCCGGTCGCCGGTCAGCATCTCGTAGAGGACGATTCCGCAGGCGTAGACGTCCACCCGTGGATCGGCCGTGCCGTGTTCCATCTGCTCCGGGGCGAGATACGACACCGTGCCGAGCACGGCCCCTGTCGTGCTGGTGACGGTGTCCACGGCCCGTACGAGCCCGAAGTCCGCCACCTTGACCCGGCCGTCGTCCCCTATCAGGACGTTCTCCGGCTTCATGTCGCGGTGCACGAAACCGGCGCGGTGCGCGGCGCCGAGTGCGGCGAGCACCGGCTCCAGGATGTCGAGAGCCGCCCGCGGCTGCAGCGCGCCGCGCTCGCGCAGCACGTCCCGGAGGGTGCATCCCGCGACGTACTCCATCGCGAGAAAGACGTACGAGCCGTCCGTGCCCTGGTCGAAGACCTGCACCACATTGGGGTGCGCGAGCCGCGCCACCGACTTGGCCTCGCGGATGAACCGGTCGACGAACGTGGCGTCGGCAGCCAGTGTCGGATGCATCACCTTGAGCGCGAGCACGCGATCGAGGCGGGTGTCCACGGCCCGGTAGACCGTGGCCATCCCGCCGACCGCGATCCGTGCGTCGATGCGGTAGCGCCCGTCGAGCGCCTGCCCGATCAACGGATCCTGAAGGGTCGTATCCACGCAGGTGAGTGTACGAGCCGACACGGTCGGCCCCACCGGTTCGGGCGAGATCGGCGCGGGACTGCAGCCGACCTGTGACGGTGCCTCGGTGCCTCGGGCGGTTCGGCCGCCGTTGCGTTCAGAAAGCCGGCCTTTCCGGGTCCAGGTGAGCCATGCCCTCCGTAGGAGATGACGCCTCGGCGAAGTGGCGCCGAGGGATGCGTCCCGCACGCCGCGCGAAGCGCCCCGCCTCCACCGCATGCTTCATGGCCTCGGCCATCAACGCCGGTTCCTGTGCCCGCGTCACGGCGGACGCGAGCATCACTCCCGCACACCCCAGCTCCATGGCGAGGGCGGCGTCGGACGCCGTGCCGGCCCCCGCGTCCAGAATGACCGGCACGCGCGCGTGCTCCACGATCAGCTGGAAGTTGTGCGGGTTGCGGATGCCGAGCCCGGAACCGATGGGAGAACCGAGCGGCATGATGGCGGCGCAGCCCACGTCCTCAAGCTTCCGTGCGAGAACGGGGTCGTCGTTCGTGTACGGCAGGACCGTGAAACCGTCGTCGACGAGAGTCTCTGCCGCGTCGAGCAGTTCGATCGGATCGGGCAGCAGCGTGCGCTCGTCGGCGATGACCTCAAGCTTGATCAGGTCGGTGTCGAGGGCCTCGCGCGCGAGGCGGGCCGTCAAAACGGCCTCGCCGGCCGTGTAGCAGCCCGCCGTGTTCGGCAGGACACGGATGCCGAGCCGGTCGAGCACGGAGAGGACCGAGCCGTGCACGGAAGCGCTTACACGCCGCATCGCGACCGTCGTGAGCTCCGTGCCGGACGCGACGAGCGAGCGCTCCAGCACGTCGAGGCTGGGCGCGCCGCCGGTGCCCATGATGAGGCGGGACGTGAAGGACGTACCGCCGAGGAGGAACGGATCGTCGGCCATGGGTCAGCCTCCTTGGACGGCGGTGAGGACTTCGACGCGGTCTCCCTCGCACAGGGATGTGCTCGGCCACTGCGCGCGCGGGACGACGGTTTCGTTGAGAGCGGCGGCGACGCCGGAGGGAGCTGTGGTGAGGTCGGCGACGAGCGTGTCAAGGGCGGTGTCCGCGGCGATCTCCTGCGGCTCACCGTTGACGAAGATGTTCATACGGGCTGCTCCGTGAGGGCCGTGCTGAAGCGCTTGGGGGTGAACGGGCGGACTTCGTCAGGGAGTTCACCGCTGGCCAGGACGTGCGCCATGGCATCGCCGGTGACGGGTGTGAGCAGTACGCCGTTGCGGTAGTGGCCGGTGGCCAGGAGAAGGCCGTCCAGCTCTGTGGGGCCGAGCAGGGGCGCGTTGTCGGGGGAGCCGGGGCGTAGTCCCGCGCGGGTCTCGGTGAGTGGGAGTTCGGTGATGCCGGGGACCAGCTCATGGGCGTCGCGCAGCAGTTCGTACACACCGCCCGCGGTCACCGTGGTGTCCCAGCCCAGCTCCTCGCTGGTCGCGCCGACGACCAGCTCGCCGCTTACGCGCGGCACCAGGTAGACCTGGCTGCCCCGGACGACGGCGCGCACGGTCCGGCTCAGCAGCGGCGGGTACCGCTTCGGCACGGTCAGCCGCAGCACCTGACCCTTCACCGGCCGTACGGGCGGCAACACCTTGTCGGGTACGCCCGCGAGCTGCCCGCTGAGGCTGCCCCCGGCGAGGACGATCTGGGGCGCGGTCAGCTCGGTGCCGTCGGCGTCGACGACTCCGGCGGCCCGGTCCCGTACCACCTTGAGGCGCTCCGCCCAGGCCCGATGGAAGGTCACTCCGGCCCGCTCGCACGCCGTGACCAGCGCCTTGGCGAGCCGCCGCGGGTCGATCTGGTGGTCGCCGTCGACCCTGAGTCCCCCACGCACGCCCGGTGCGAGCATCGGCTCCAGGCGGCGGCACTCCCGCCCGTTCAGCCACTCCGACTCTAGGCCCGACTGGCGCTGCAGGGCGTGCAGTTCACGCAGATGGGCGCGGTCGTCCGCGTCGAGCGCGACGGCGAGCGTGCCGCACTGGCGGTAGCCGAGGTCGTGGCCCGTCGCCTCGGTCAGCTCGGCGGCGAACTCCGGATAGCGGCGGGCGGATGCCAGATTGAGGCCGAGCAGGGTCTGCTCGCCGTAGTGGAGCTCGGTGACGGCGGCCAGCATCCCGGCCGCCACCTGGGCCGCTCCGCCGCCGGGCTCGGGGTCCACGAGCGCGGTGGCGAACCCGCGTTGCGCGGCCCGCCAGGCGGTCACCAGGCCGATGATCCCGCCCCCGATGACCAGGAGGTCTGATGTGCATGACGACGCGCGCGATGCGTTGGTTGTATGCGACATGGGTGTCCAGCCCCTCCCTTCGCCGGCATGACCCGGATCAGGTTCGTACGGTCGGAGGCCGTCTCAGCCTCCCTCTCAGCCCGGTGCGTCCGGGCTCCCGCGAGTATTTTCTGTGCCGGGGGTCCGGTCCGGGGTCGCCCCCGGCGGATGCAGCACGTGGGCCACCCTAGCTCTTGATCCCGTGCCCCAGTAAGGGAGGCTTTTGTCATGCCCCGATCTCTCGACGGCCTCGTCCTCGCACCGGTCGCGGACCAGGCCCCAGGTCAGGTGGGCACTCGCACCCGCTTCGCGTATCACCAGAAGGACGGCGAGATCTGGGCCGAGTACGCGGGCGGCGATGTCGTACGCGGCCATCTCGTGGGTACGCTCGCCGACGGCGGCTGACGAGTGTGCAACACCTCACTGATCGCGCCCGCTGACTGAAAAACCGTCAGGTGTCTATGGTGATCCGGTGGGCGATCAGACGCGGGAACGGAGCCGGGCAGCGCGACGGAGTGTCGTGATCGTCGGCGCGGGCATGGCCGGGGTGCAGACCGCGGTCGCCCTGCGGGAGCAGGGGTTCACCGGCGCCGTGACCCTGATCGGCGCGGAGCCGCATCAGCCGTACGACCGGCCGCCGCTCTCCAAGGCCGTCCTGCTCGGCAAGGCCGAGGGCTCCGCCTTCGACGTCGACTTCGAGGTACTGGGTGTCGAGTTGCGGCTGGGGCGGGAGGTGATGGGCGTGCGCCCGCTCGACCATGAGCTCGACACGGCCGCCGGGCCCGTGTGGTACGACGTCCTGGTCCTCGCCACCGGCGCCGAACCGATGCGCCTGCCGAGTGCGGAGGGCGTACCCGGCGTGCACCTGCTGCGCACGCTGGACGACGCCGAGCGGCTGCGGCCCGTGCTCGCCCGCCGGCACGACATCGTGGTCGTGGGGGCGGGCTGGATCGGCGCCGAGTTCGCCACGGCGGCCCGTGAGGCGGGGTGCGCGGTGACCGTCGTCGAGGCCGCCGACCGGCCTCTCGCCGGCGCGCTGCCCGCCGAGGTGGCCGCTCCCATGGCCGCCTGGTACGCGGACAGTGGCGCGTCGCTGCGTACCCACGCGCGCGTGGACCGCGTCGAGCCCGGCGCGGTGGTACTGGACGACGGTTCGCGGCTGCCCGCGGACGCCGTCGTGGTGGGCATCGGGGCGCGGCCCGCCACGGCCTGGCTGACCGGCTCCGGGATCCAGCTCGGCGCCCATCACGAGGTGGTCGTGGACGATCACCTGCGTACCTCGGTCCCGGACGTGTACGCGGTCGGCGACTGCGCGTCCTTCCCTTCGGCAAGGTATGGCGAGCGCCTTCTGGTCCACCACTGGGACAACGCGCTGCAGGGCCCCCGCACGGTCGCCGCGAACATCATCGGCGAGACGCCCGCCGCGTATGACCCCGTCCCGTACTTCTGGTCCGAGCAGTTCGGCCGCTTCGTCCAGTACGCGGGCCATCACGCGCGCGCGGACACCACCGTCTGGCGCGGCGACCCGACGGGCCCGGCCTGGTCGGTGTGCTGGCTCAAAGAGGGCCGGCTGGTCGCCGTCCTCGCGGTGGGGCGGCCGCGGGACCTGGCGCAGGGACGCAAGCTGATCGAGGCGGGCGTCCCGATGAACCCGGACCTCCTGTCGGACCCCTCGCGCCCCCTGAAAGCGGCGACGGCGTAACCCACGGGTCCGGCGAACGGCCCAGGTCGGACGGTTTCGACTTCCGACTGTCAGTCCGGGATGGCACGCTTGATCCCGTGACCGAGATTGACGCAAAGATCGAAGCTCTCGTCCCCGCCTGGCTCACCCTCCCCGACATCGCCGAAAAGCTCGGCGTCGAGGTGACCCGCGTACGGCAACTGGTCAAGGAGGGCCAGCTGATCGCCGTGCGCCGTGGTGAGAACCGCGCGCTGCAAGTCCCCGCCGCATTCATCGACGAGGACAAAGTCGTCAAGGGTCTGTCCGGCACCCTGACGCTGCTGAGGGACGACGGCTTCACCGACGAAGAGATGCTGGAATGGCTCTTCACCTCCGACCCGACCCTGCCCGGCACGCCCGCGCAGGCTCTGAGCGAGAATCGCGGCACGGAGGTGAAGCGCCGCGCCCAGGCGCTCGCCGTCTGACCTGAACACGCCGCCCGGCGTACGGGCCGCGCCCGATGAGGGCGGGCCCGTACGCCACCGACAACGGGGGATTCCGTATGCCCGAAACCGCCCCACGCGCGCAGCTCGCCGACGCCCGGGTCTACCTCTGCACGGACGCCCGCAAGCGCCAGGGTGACCTGGCGGAGTTCCTGGACGCGGTCCTCACGGGCGGTGTCGATGTCGTGCAGCTGCGCGACAAGGGCATGGAGGCGGCGGAGGAGCTGGAGCACCTCCAGGTGTTCGCCGAGGCCTGCGCGCGGCACGGCAAGCTGCTCGCGGTGAACGACCGCGCGGATGTCGCGCACGCCACGGGCGCCGATGTGCTGCATCTGGGCCAGGGCGACCTCCCTGTCCCCGCGGCCCGTGAGATCGTCGGCGACGAGATCCTGATCGGCCGCTCCACGCACGCAGAGCCGGAGGCGGCGGCCGCCGCCGTACAGGACGCCGTGGACTACTTCTGTACGGGCCCCTGCTGGCCGACGCCCACCAAGCCGGGCCGCCACGCGCCGGGCCTGGATCTCATTCGGTACACGGCCGCCCTCGGCACCGAGCGCCCGTGGTTCGCCATCGGCGGCATCGACCTCGGCAATCTCGACGAGGTGCTCGAAGCGGGCGCCCGCCGCCTCGTCGTCGTACGGGCGATCACGGAGGCCGACGATCCGGGGGCGGCGGCGCAGGAGTTCGCGAAGCGGCTGCGTACGGCGGTCTGAGCGGGAGGCGATCGCGGGCGGCGGTGAGGCGTGGTTGTCCCGAGGAGTGGACAACGGGCCGACAAATCGGGTAATTCGCGCCGTTGGGTTGGGAGACCGCCAGCCCCTGGCTAACCTGCGGGTATGGCCCTCGGATCTGCTTCCACCAGGACTGACCGCGCACGCACCGTGCGCGACATGCTCGCGACAGGCAAGACGACGTATTCGTTCGAGTTCTGGGCTCCCAAGACGGAGAAGGGCGAGCGGAACCTGTGGAACTCACTGCGCAGGGTCGAGGCCGTCGCCCCCAGCTTCGTCTCCGTGACCTACGGCGCGGGCGGTTCCACCCGAGCGGGCACGGTGAAGGCGACCGAGCAGATCGCCGCCGACACCACACTCACCCCGGTCGCCCACCTCACCGCGGTCAACCACTCGCTCGCGGAACTGCGCAACATCATCGGCCAGTACGCGGACGCCGGGATCCGGAACATGCTCGCCGTGCGCGGCGACCCGCCGGGCGACCCCATGGGCGACTGGATCCCGCACCCCCAGGGTCTGACCTACGCGGCCGAACTCGTCCGGCTCATCAAGGATTCGGGTGACTTCTGCGTGGGTGTCGCGGCCTTCCCCGAGATGCACCCGCGCTCCGCCGACTGGGACAGGGACGTCGCGCACTTCGTCGACAAGTGCCGGGCAGGCGCCGACTACGCGATCACGCAGATGTTCTTCCACCCCGAGTCGTATCTGCACCTGCGTGACCGGGTCGACACGGCCGGCTGCGAGACCCCGGTCATCCCCGAGGTCATGCCCGTCACCAGCGTGAAGATGCTGGAGCGGCTCCCGAAGCTCAGCAACGCCTCGTTCCCGGACGCCCTGAGACAGCGGATCCTCGCAGCAAAGGACGATCCAGCAGCTGTACGCTCCCTTGGCATTGAGTTCGCCACGGAGTTCTGCGCGAGGCTGCTGGCCGAGGGAGTCCCCGGACTGCACTTCATTACACTGAACAACTCGACCGCGACGCTGGAAATCTACGAGAATCTGGGACTGCACCACCCACAGCAGGCCTAGACCCGCCGCCACGTCGTGCGCCACACTGCGTAGCGGACACTGGGAGAGGGGCGTACATGGGCTGGACGGTCCTCTACATCGCGTTCGGTATCGTCGCGTTGTGGCTGCTCGGTGAGGTGCTGCTGCAGTACAAGGCACGGCTGCGTTGGCGGCTGCTGGCCTTCGCGGGTTTCCTCGGCGTGGTGATCGGCGTACTGATTCCGTCCGTGGTGGTCATCGGCCTGGGCGCGGCCGCCTTCGCCGTCGGGCAGACGTACGTCACGCTGTCATTCCGCAGCGGCTTCGCGGCTGGCTGGGCCGTCGCCGGCCGTCCGGGCGCCGACAAGCGCCCGAGCCTCAGTAAACGCCGACGCGGCGAGCCGGACCGCCAGGACCCGACGCTCGAGGTCTCCGACCTCCAGGAGACGGCCGGCGGAGCGCATCAGCACGAGGACTCCGGACAGGGCGACGCCTACGAGGACGAGGCATCCGTCTTCGGTCAGCGCGCCGAGACCGCTGCCGAGTCGACCGCCGTCTACGAGCCGCAGCCCCTGCCCGAGGACACCGGCCAGTACGGCGTCTACAACGACACCGCCTACGCCGCGGCCACCGACCCGGCCTACGCGTCCTCCGCCCAGCCCCAGTACTTCGGCGGCCAGAACTACGGATACGACGGCTACTCGGGCTACGACCAGCGGCAGTACGGCTACGACAGCGGTCAGCAGCAGTACGCCGCCTACTCCGACCCTTACACCGGCACGCCGGCGTACGGCGGTGCTTCGTACGACCCCTCCTACGACGTGTCGCAGCAGCAGTACGGGCAGCAGGGCTACATCCAGGACCAGTACGCCACCGACACCTACGGCGAGACTCCGCCGGGGGGCGTCTGGGTTCCGCAGCAGCGCACCACCGACGACCCGTACGGCGGCGAACTCCCGCCGGAGCAGCGGTATCCGTACCAGGACAACAGGAACGGGCACGGCAACGGGAACAGCAACGGCGGCGGGTACGACGAGCAGTACCGGTTCTGAGCTTCGCAAGCTGAGAGCAATCAGTGCAGGAGTGCGGCAGTACCGGTTCTGAGCCCGTCAGGGCCTCATCGCGAGCCCTGGAAGTCCCGTCCCTCCACGATCAGCCCCGCGACCAGCGCGCCCGACATACCGGCGTGTGGCAGGCCGCCGCCGGGGTGAGCCCAGCCGCCGACCGTGAACAGGCCCGGCAGGCGGGTGGTGTTGGACGGGTGCAGCAGGCGTCCGCCGGCCGCGGCCAGCGCCGGGGCCGGAACCGCGCCGCCGTCCGTGCCCGTCGCCCGCCCGATGTCCGCCGGGGTACGGACCTCATGCCACAGGAGGCGGTCTCGCAGGCCGGGTATGGCGCGCTCGGCGGTGGTGAGAACCCGCTCCACGTCCCTCTCGGTGGACTCCAGACCTGACGGCACCGTGACGGCCAGCGTGGCTGCTTCGTGGTCGTCGTTCGGCACCAGCGCGGGATCGCCGGGGCGCAGCACCGTCATGGTGGGCGCGGTCGGGAGCCCGCGTCCCAAGGAGGCCGGACGCTCGGAGCGCTCGCCGAACAACCAGTGCAGTTCGCCCTGGCGATCCGCCGTGTGCACCACCGTCCGGTGTGCCACTCCGTCCGGCCGTCCACCGCGCAGCGCCAGATGCACCGTCAGCCGGCTCGGCAACCCCCGCTGCGGCGGCACGTCGTCGGCGCCGTGCATCGCGGTCCCGGAGCTCAGTCGGCCCAGCACTGCCGGCGCGACCCCCGCCACCACGAAGTCCGCGGCGACGGCGGTCCCGTCGGCCAGCTCCACGCCCGCCGCACGGCCGTCCTTCTCGACGATCCGCCCGACGGCCGCATCGAAATGGAACTCAACCTTCCGGGCCAGGCACCGCTTGTACACGGCCCGCGCCAACTCCCGTATCCCGCCGCGCACGTACCATGTCCCGAAGGCGTGCTCCATGTACGGCAGCACGGCCGCAGCGGGGGGAGCGACGCGCGGGTCGAGGCCGAACACGAGTGCGTGGCCCTCCAGCAGGGCCGTGAGCCGAGGGTCACCCAGCTCCAGGGCCCCGACCTCCGCGAGCGTCGCCGCCGCCCGGGTCCGCAGCAGACGCCGCTGCCTGACCGCCGGATAGGGCTCACGCTCGGCGAGGACCCGCCAGTTGGGCCACAGGGGCTCTTCGAACAGCGGGCGGCGCGTGCGGTCCCAGGTCTCGCGCGCCCGCACCAGGAAGTCGCCCCACCGCTCGCCCGCGCCCTCCCCGAGAGCGGCGTCCAAGGCCGAAACGACGCCCGCGCGCGAGGCGTTGGGCAGCGAGACCTTTGTACCGTCCGCGAAGATGTGGTCCGAGGCCGGGTCCACCTGCATCAGGTCGACGCACTTCTCCAGCGGTTCCTTGCCTGTCTTGATGAACAGGTCGCGGTAGACCGCGGGCACCGGCAGCAGCCCCGGGCCCGTGTCGAAGACGAAGCCGTCACGCTCGATGACGCCAACCGCCCCGCCGTACGTCGCCGCGCGCTCGTACACCACCACCCGGTGGCCCGCGACGGCCAGCCGGGCGGCGGCCGCCAGCGCGCCCATCCCGGCGCCGATCACCGCAATCCGTGCCATGCCAGGGACTTTATCGGCTGCCACTGACAACCGGGCGCCGCGTCAGCCGAGACCGGCAAGAGGAGTACGGGCACGGACACGATCGTCATGAAGACACGACGGAGTGTTCTGGGGGTGGGTACGGACAGCTGAGTATCCGTACCTAGGGAGTGAGATGAGTACGCGCGCGGATAGGCTCCGACCTGCGCGAACGACAGAGTGGAGGCACGGAAAGGGGCGCGGCTCCGGCACCGCCGACACGGGGCGGCGGAACGGGTCTCGCGCCCTTGGCCGCTCCTTCCGCCGATGAGTCGGCGGGAGCGAGGCACGGGGGACCCGGGGGGCCGTACGGGGGAGTACGGGGGAGCAACGAGTGGCGCCGGTTCGGCGCGGTCCGCGGGGGGCGCGGCCGCCCCGGACCGGCGCTCACTTGTGTCTCAGCGGCCTCCGTCGTGTCTCAGCCGCACTCGCTCACGCGCCCCTGAAGCTGCCGCGACAGCGCCGCGTGAACGTCATCCAGGGAGCGCTCCGGCTGGGACGCCTGCCAGTCCAGGGACGCGATACCAGCACCATGCCCACCAGGGCCGCCGCCGTCAGGGGGACGTCGATCTCGTCGCTCCGCTCGCCGTTCGTTTGACTGGCCCGACCCTTCGATCGAAGCGAAAGCCCAGGTCAGAACGGATTGTCAGTGGCATACCTCACGATGGGCACATACGGCCACAGTGCCGTCACACAGACGACAGGAGGTTCGTCATGGCCAGCTACCACGCAGCCGCCGCCCGTCGGCGCCGAGCCACCGACCCTGCCCCCTCACCGACCGGCCCGGCGAGCGACGTGCACCCGGTGCTCCGCCGTGCCACGGCCCCGCCCGCCGTGCTCGACCTGCTCGGTCAGGCCCACGCGGGACTCGACGAGGCGGCCCTGCAGGAAACGCCCAACGAGCGTTATGCGACGGCCCACCTCGCCGCCCTGCGCACCGCCGCCGCCGTGCTCGCCGCCCGGGGCCGCCCGGAGACCACCGCGAGGCGCCGGGCGAAGATCCGGAGCGCCTGGGAAGTGCTTCCCGAGATCGCGCCCGAACTCGCCGAGTGGAGCGCGCTGTTCGCCTCCGGTGCCCGTCGCCGTGCCCGCGCCCAGGCGGGCATACGGGGCGCGGCCAGCAGCCGCGACGCCGACGACCTGCTGCGCGACGTGGCGATGTTCCTGCGCCTCGTCGAGCGCATGCTGGTCCTGCAGCCGGTCCTGCCCCGGCCACGACAGGACGGTGGCGACCAGGTAGTGCCGGACGTACCGGACGCGGGCTGACCGGCGCCGGGGCCCGCGAGGGGCCGTCGTGTGTCCGGGTCCTGCGTGGGGCGGGTCGTTCGACCGGGGTCCGTGAGGGGGGCCGGCGTCCGCCGCGCGACCGCGGACGAGGCGCGGGGCCGGAGGCAATAGGGTTGGGAGCGCTGCACCCACCCTCGGCCGTACAGGCCGCGGGAGGTATCCCCATCGCTCCGCCGTACACCAGGCGGTGCCGCTCCGAGGAGTCAACTGCCGTGTCGGACCCGATGCGCCCCCGCGCTTCTCTCCGTACCGCCGTGGTCTGGGAGGTCCTGAAGGACGCCCTCGACCGCCGGGTCAAAGCCACGGGCCGGGAGTCGCTCGACGTGCTCGACACGGGAGGCGGCAGCGGCAACTTCGCGGTGTCCGTCGCCCGCCTCGGTCACCGCGTCACCGTGGTCGACCCCAGTCCGAACGCGCTGTTCGCGCTGGAGCGCCGGGTCGCCGAGGCCGGCGTCGCCGACCGCGTGCGGGGCGTCCAGGGCGACGCCCACGGTCTCTTCGACGTGGTCGAGCGCGGCGGCTACGACGCGGTGCTGTGCCACGGCGTGCTCGAGTACGTCGACGACCCGGCCGATGGCGTGACCAACGCGGTGGGCGCGCTGCGCCCCGAGGGCGTCCTCAGCCTGCTCGCCGCGGGCCTCGGCGGCGCGGTGCTGGCGCGCGCCCTGGCCGGGCACTTCACGGAGGCCCAGCAGGCCCTCAGCGACCCGGACGGCCGTTGGGGCGAGGGCGACCCCGTGCCCCGGCGTTTCACCGCCGAGCAGCTCACCGCACTGGTTGAGGGCGCCGGACTTCGGGTGGGTGCCGTGCACGGCGTACGGATCTTCGCGGACCTGGTCCCCGGAGTCCTTGTGGACACCGAGCCGGGAGCCCTGGACGCCCTGCTCAAGCTGGAGGCCGCGGCGGCCGAGCTCGCCGCCTTCCACGCCGTGGCGACGCAGATCCATGTCCTCGGGGAGACCCGAGGAGCCGCCGCACCCTGAGCCGCCCCCTTTGTTTGCACGGCTGATCAGGGGCTCGGCTGCGGACGGAGTACGCCACAGGCCCCCCGATCGGGCGCATGGAGCCGTATGATCGAGGGAGACCGTCCGGCATGACGGGCCGGTGGCTGGGGAATCTACGCCTCAGTGGACCGGAGTGACATGGCGGTCCCGGTTGGCGAATTGGCGTAGAGGGGCGGGTTTCACGGGGGCGATTCCCTGCCTATCCTGAAAAGGACCCCCGGTCGCCCCGGCGACTGCACGAGGAGGAGGACTCCGTGCCGCTCTCGGAGCACGAGCAGCGAATGCTCGAGCAGATGGAGCGAGCGCTGTACGCCGAAGATCCCAAGTTCGCGACAGCGCTTGAGGGAAGCGGGCTGCGTACGTACACCCGGCGACGGGTCTACCAGGCGGTCGTCGGCTTCCTCGTAGGTATCGCGCTCCTCATGGCCGGAATGGTCGCACAGCAGATTTGGGTCAGTGTGGTGGGATTCCTCGTCATGCTGGGCTGCGCGGTGCTCGCCGTCACTGGTTGGCGCAAAGCCCCCAAGCCGGGTGAGCAGCCCGCCGCAGCGGGTGCACCAGGCGCTCCGTCCGCCCGCCGTCAGGGTCGGCAGCGGCGCTCCATGATGGACCGCATTGAAGAGCGCTGGCAGCGGCGTCGCGACGAACAAGGCCATTAGCCTCCGGAGGCCGAGAGCCGACACAGCAGGTAAGGGGTGACCACCGGTGGGTGGCCACCCCTTCAGAATGCCCATCTGCTCCTGCCCAGCCGCGTCCGTCGACGCAAGGTTCCCCGGCCCGGGTGCCGTTCACGCGCCAGGGGCCGTTTCACGGGGCCGTTTCCGGGTGCCGTTTCCAGGGGCCGTGCGTTCCACGGCCGCTCCCTCAGCAGCTGCTCTGCCCGGACGGTCGTCGTACCAGCGCCGTCCAGTGGGCCGATGCCCAGTTCTTGAGTGACGCCCAGCCCTCGGAGACCGCCCACGCCACCCGTACAGCCGAACGGGGGGCCAGGAGTGCCCGGAGGCGGGTGCCGCGGCTGACCGTGGCGCGCAGGCCGTCGGCCATACGGCGGACGTCGTCGGCCAGACCCGCCGTCGGCCGGGGCCGCGGGGCGTACAGGACCTGCTCCACGGCGTCGGCGATCCGGTGCACGGAGGCCTCGGCCGCCGGATCGAGGTGCCCGATCCGGACGATCCGAGCCGCCGCATTGCGGGGCGTCTGAGACAGGTCCGGCGCGATACCGAAGTCCCATGCCGTATCGGTCACCTCATGCCACGCCGCGAGCGTGTGCGCCGCCGCGTCCGCCTCGGTGCGCCCGTGCGTGCCGAGCCGCGCTGCCCGCACCCGCATCCGCCACAGCATCGGCAGCAGCGGCACCGCGAGCACAACGAGCCCCGCCAGGGTCAGCCCAAGGAACAGGAACCACGGAGGGTTGTCGTTCGTCGCTCCGAACGCCGCCTTGGGAGACTCACTGCCGCAGGACTGATCCGGCCGCCTCTCCCCCACCGAGCAGCTCGCGCTGGTCGAGGGCGAGGCGGAGGGAGCTGTCGACGCGGTCGGCGACGGCGTGTCCGGGGCGAGGCCGGTCGTGCCCGGCGTGGTCGTCCGGGTGTACTCCGGAACCGTGCCCCGGTTCGGCGTCGGCTCGAAGCGGGTCCAGCCCACACCCTCGAAGTACAGCTCGGGCCAGGCGTGCGCGTCCCGCAGCCCCACGGTCATCGTGCCGTCCGTCTGAGGCGAGCCGGGTGTGAAGCCGACCGCGACGCGGGCCGGTATGCCCAGCGTGCGGGCCATCGAGGCCATCGCGAAGGAGAAGTGGACGCAGAAGCCCTCCTTGTCTTTCAGGAAGCGTGCTATCGCCTGGGAGCCGCTGCCGACCTGCACCTGCGTGTCGTACGTGAAGCCGCCTTTTAGAGCGAACCAGTCCTGGAGCTTCACCGCACGCTCGTAGTTGTTGGCCGAACCCGCCGTGACCTCCTGGGCCGTGTCCGCGACCACCGGAGGCAGGGAGTCCGGCACCTCGGTGAACTCGTGCCGCAGCATCGGGGGAGCCTCCGGTGCCGCGGCCAGCTGCTCCGCGGTCGGCCGCACGATCAGGCTGTCCACCGTGTAGTCCAGCCCGCGGGTGGTCTGGCCGTGGTCGCCGACGAGCGCGCGCCCCACGGGCTCGTACCGCCACTTGCCGCTGATGTCCACCCTGCTGGCCGGGTAGGGCATGGGCAGCCAGTCCTGCGCGTACCAGTCCGACGCCGAGATCTTCGTCTGGATCTCGGTGCGCCGGACGCCGTTCCCGAGGCCGGGCGGTGTCGGGAAACTGTCCGGCACACCCGTGATGGAGCGCTTGGCCGGCTTCCATGCCGTGCCGTCGAACTCGTCGAGCGAGACGATCCGCAGATAGAGGTCCTGTGTCTCCTCGGAGTTGGTGCGGTAGGACATGATCTGGCGGTCCTCGTCCACGTTCAGGTTGTCGCGCAGCGAGACCAGCGGGTTCACCGCGGAGATCGTGCCGCCGCCTTCGGAACCCGAGCCGACGCGCTTCCCCGCGTCGGCCAGCAGGCCGCCGTCGAGGGCGGGCAGGCCGAGCGGCACCACCAAGGCGATACCGAGCGCGACGGCGCCGATGCCCCGCCCCGTGCGGACCGGTGCGACAGCGCTCCCCGAGGTGTCGGGCGCCGGCGTGCGAGAGGCGCCGCCGAAGACGCGGCCCCACTGTGAGAGCCGGTCCCGGCCCTCGGCCAGCAACAGCATCAGATAGCCGGCGGCCGCCAGCACGAACCACGGCCATCCGTTGCCGTCCGAGAGGCCCGCGGCGACGGAGTACAGCGCGAGCAGCGGTAGTCCGGCCGGGGCCGCGCGGCGCAGCGTCACCGCGAGTGCGTCCACCGCGAGCCCGATCACCAGGACACCGCCGACCATCATCAGCCTGATGCCGTCCGACAGCGGCGCCGGAATCGAGTACTGCCCGACGTCGTCCGCGCCCGCCCGCAACAGCACCCCGAAGTACCGGAACGCCTCCGGACCGGGAATGATCCCGGCGACGGCGTGCTCACGGGCGAACGTCAGCGTCAGCAACGTCAGGGACACCAGCACCTGCGCCGCGATCGTCAGCGGCCGGGCCAGCGGCACCCGCCGGGCCGCCGCGCCCATGCCCGTCTGCACCGCGAGCAGGAACGCCGCCTGCAGGATCCAGGTCACCGGATCGACCAGCGGCAGCAGCGCGCACGCCGTCAGCAGCGTCGCCGTCGCGGCGCACAGCGCCAGTCGCGCGGCGCCGCTCATGAGTCACTGCCTCCTGTCGTACTTCCCGCCGACGCGACCTGTGTGCGCTGCCGGTCCGCGTCCCGCCACAGCTCGGCGAGTCCCGTGCCCGGCGGGACGGCCACGGCGGTCCAGCCCGCCTCACGCAGCATCCGAAGCCGCTCCTCGCCCTCTTCGGCGGCGGCCTCTTCGCCCACCCACGCCTCACTGTCCAGCAGAAAGGCGACCGCCCCACCGCTGCGCTGCCGCATCTTGGCGAGCACCGTCGCCTGTTCCTCGTCGAGGTCGCCGAGGAAGGCCACCAGAAGCCCCTCGTTCCCCCCGCGCAGCACGTCGTACGCCCGTGACAGGCCCGTGCCGTCGGAGTGGTCGATCACCGCGAGGGTGTCCATCATCAGACCCACCGCGTCCGCCGACTCCTGGTGGGCGCCCGCGAACCCGTCGGCCCCCTCGCCGGGCACCGCATGGCCGGTATCCGTCAACAGCCGTACCGAAAAGCCCCGCTCGAGCATGTGCACCAGCGTGGACGCGGCGCCCGACACGGCCCACTCGAAGGCCGAGTCCGGGCCCGCGCCCTCGAAGGCGATGCCCCGGGTGTCCAGGAGCACCGTGCAGCGGACCCGCTGCGGCTGCTCCTCGCGGCGCACCATCAGCTCGCCGTAGCGAGCCGTCAGGCGCCAGTGCACCCGTCGTAGGTCGTCGCCGTGGCGATACCCGCGCGGGATCACGTCATCCTCGCCGGCCAGTGCCAGCGAACGCTGCCGCCCGTCGCCGTACCCCTTCGTCTCGCCGGTCAGCCGCACCGGTGGCAGCGCCTCCACGTGCGGGATGACGGTAAGGGTGTCGTACGTCGAGAACGAGCGGGTCAGTTCGCACATCCCGAAGGGGTCGCTGAGCCGCAACTGGAGAGGGCCGAGCGGATAGCGGCCGCGCAGGTCCGAGCGCACGCGGTACGACACCTCGCGCCGGCCGCCCGCCTCCACCCGGTCCAGCACGAACCGGGGCCGCGACCCCAGCACGTACGGCACCCGGTCCTGGAGCATCAGCATTCCGGTAGGCAGCCGCGACACGTTGTCCATCCGCAGGTGGACCCGGGCCTCGGAGCCCGCGGGCACGCGCACGGGGGAGAGCCGGCGGCTGCCCGCGACCCGGTAGCGCGTGCGGTACAGCGCGGTCGTGCAGACCAGTGGCAGCACGGCCAGCAGCAGCCCGACCCGGAGCAGATCGCTCTGCCCCAGGACGTACGCGCACACCGCGGCCGCCACTCCCGCGGCAAGGAAGGAACGCCCGCGCGTGGTGAGCCCGGAGAGTGCCGTACGCAGCCCGCCCTTGTCCTCCTCGGCCTGCGTCGCGGGCGTTCCCCCGGTGGTCATCACAGCCTCCGGCGCGGCTGCTGGGCGAAGTCAAGAGCGCCTCGGCCCCTCGTCAGACCGATCCGGGACGGGGGCGCCGCGGGCACGGAAGTGTTCTGCAGGATCTCCAGGACGACCTGCTCGGATGTACGGCGGTTCAGCTGCGTCCGGGCGGTCGGCAGCAGTCGGTGGGCCAGGACCGCCACGGCGAGCCCCTGGACGTCGTCCGGCAGCGCGTAGTCCCGGCCGCTGAGCGCGGCGGAGGCCTTCGCCGCACGCAGCAGATGCAGTGTCGCGCGTGGCGACGCACCGAGTCTGAGGTCCGGGTGGGTGCGTGTGGCGGAGACCAGGTCCACCGCGTAACGCCGCACCGGGTCGGCGACGTACACCGTGCGGACCGCGTCGATGAGCTTCACGATCTCGTGCGCGTGCGCCACCGGCTGGAGGTCGTCCAGCGGTGACACGCCGCCGTGGATGTCCAGCATCTGCAACTCGGCGTCCGCGCTGGGGTAGCCGATGGAGACACGGGCCATGAAGCGGTCTCGCTGCGCCTCCGGCAACGGATACGTTCCCTCCATCTCGACCGGGTTCTGCGTCGCCATCACCATGAAGGGGGTGGGCAGCTCATACGTCTGCCCGTCGATGGTGACCTGGCGCTCCTCCATGGACTCCAGGAGCGCGGACTGCGTCTTGGGCGACGCGCGGTTGATCTCGTCGCCGATCACGATCTGTGCGAAGATCGCGCCCGGCCTGAACTCGAAGTCGCTGTGCTGCTGATCCCAGATGGACACCCCGGTGATGTCGGAGGGCAGCAGATCGGGCGTGAACTGAATACGCCGCACCGAGCAGTCGATGGACCGCGCCAGCGCCTTTGCGAGCATGGTCTTGCCGACGCCGGGCACATCCTCGATCAGAAGATGTCCCTCGGCGAGCAGTACGGTCAGCGAAAGCCGTACGACCTCAGGCTTGCCTTCGATCACTCCCTCCACCGAACTGCGGACACGCTCCACAGTGGTGGTCAGATCCGTAAGGCTCGCTTGATCGTCATGGGTCGTCACCCGGCCCTCCTCGGCCCGTTTCCTTCTCGGGCCGACGCTCTGCGATGCGGACCGGCCCACCCTCGAAACACGGACGCCACGCGCGAATGGTTCGGCGTGACGCCACACCCGCATTCTGGTTGCCGTTACCGGTTTGTGTCACTCGCCTGTGGACAAGTGGCTGTGGTATGTCGGGTCTTACGCCCTTCGGGTGGGGTCGATCTCACGCAGCAGACCGGTTTTCACATCGAACACGAAGCCGCGAACGTCGTCGGTGTGGAGAAGGAACGGAGAGGTGCGCACCCGCTGCATGGACTGCCGCACGTCCTGTTCGACGTCCCGGAAGGCCTCCACGGCCCAGGCGGGGCGCTGACCGACCTCCATCTCCAGGTCGTGCCGGAAGTCCTCGGTGAGTGACTCCAGGCCGCAGCCGGTGTGGTGGATGAGCACGACGCTGCGGGTGCCGAGCGCCCGCTGGCTGATGGTCAGGGAGCGGATCACGTCGTCGGTGACGACACCGCCCGCGTTGCGGATCGTGTGGCAGTCGCCCAGCTCCAGGCCGAGCGCGTCGTGCAGGTCGAGACGGGCGTCCATGCAGGCCACGACCGCGACCTGCAGCACGGGATGGGCATCCATGCCGGGGTCGGAGAAGGCGGCGGCGTACCGTTTGTTGGCCTCGACGAGACGGTCGGTGACAGCGCCGCCGGCCGTTATGGCGCCTTCGGGCTCGGTGGGAACGGATGCGGAAGTCGTCATATCCATGACGGTAGCCGTCACCTCCGGTACGGACCTGCTGTGAAAGAGGACAAAGAACATCAACGACGCTTGTTGTGAGCTAACCCACAAGGGCGGCGTGGGCCCGCTCGTAAGGGTGGTTCGTTCCGGTTTGGCGCTTCAGTGGAGGAGGGGGCGCGACGCGCAGGCCGGTTGATTGACCGCGAGACTCCGTGGACTAAAGTGACGCGCAGCGGGAGGCGAGACTCTCCCCGCTGGATCGTTGTCCCCGGAGGACCGGCGACATGCCGGAATCTTCCCGCGTGCGCGGCGCGTATGTATCACTCGGCCTCCTCCGCACCCGGTCGGCTGACGCTTCCGGCGCCGGCAGGCCTCCCCTTCACCGGGACACCCCCAGCGTTGGCCGGGGGAGGACGAGGACCCGGCAGTGCGTACCGCCGGGTCGGATCTGAGAGGGCCCCTTGAGCAAGAGTCGACATGTCCCGGTGATGCTCCAGCGGTGCCTGGACCTGCTGGCCCCGGCACTTCAGCGGCCCGGAGCGGTCGTCGTCGACTGCACCCTGGGCCTCGGCGGCCACAGCGAGGCACTGCTCACCCGCTTCCCCGAGGCCCGCCTCGTCGCCCTGGACCGCGACAAGGAGGCGCTGCGCCTGGCCGGTGAGCGGCTCGCGCCCTTCGGTGACCGCGTCACCCTGGTGCACGCGGTCTACGACGAACTCCCCGACGTACTCGACCGGCTCGGCCTCCCGCGCGTCCAGGGTGTCCTCTTCGACCTCGGCGTCTCCTCCATGCAGCTCGACGAGGCGGACCGCGGATTCGCGTACGCCCAGGACGCTCCCCTGGACATGCGCATGGACCAGACGACCGGCATCAGCGCGGCCGAGGTGCTCAACACCTACCCGGCGGGTGAACTCGTACGGATCCTCAGGGCGTACGGCGAGGAGAAGCAGGCCAAGCGGATCGTGTCCGCGATCGTGCGCGAGCGTGCGAAGGAGCCCTTCAGTAACAGCGCGCGCCTGGTCGAGCTGGTCCGCGACTCGCTGCCGCAGGCGGCCAAGCGCACCGGGGGCAACCCCGCCAAGCGCACCTTCCAGGCGCTGCGTATCGAGGTAAACGGCGAACTCGCCGTCCTGAAAACGGCGATCCCCGCGGCCGTGCGGGCGCTCGCCGTCGGGGGGCGGATCGCTGTCCTGTCGTACCACTCGCTCGAGGACCGGCTGGTCAAACAGGTACTCGTGGCCGGCGCCGCCTCCACCGCCCCGCCCGGACTGCCGGTCGTGCCCGAGCGCTACCAGCCCCGGCTCAAGCTGCTGACGCGCGGCGCCGAACTCCCGACGGAGGAGGAGGTCGCGGAGAACCGGCGGGCCGCGCCGGCGCGGCTGCGCGGTGCACAGCGCATCAGGCAGGACGCCGAATGAGGCACAAGAAGGGGAGGGCGAGTGAGTAGGAAACCCCGACTGAGGGGGCGGGCCGCCCGGCTCGCCCGGCTCATCCCGGCCCGCTCGGGTCAGGCCGCCCGTACCCCCTTCGTCGTCCTCGTCGTGCTCCTCCTGGGGGGCGGCCTCATCGCACTGCTCCTGCTGAACTCCGCCCTCAGCGCAGGGGCGTTCAAGCTCGACGACCTCCAGAAGGACACCAAGAGCCTCACCGACGAGGAGCAGGCGGTCCAGCGGGACGTGGACGCCTACTCCGCCCCCGACGCCCTCCAGCGCCGCGCCCGCGAGCTGGGCATGGTGCCCGGCGGCGACCCCGCCTTCCTGGATCCCGACGGCACGGTACGAGGCGTTCCCAGCGCCGCGGCCAGGCAGTCGTCGGCACGCGTCCCCAGGGTGCCCCCGCCCGAGGTGCTCGCGCCCGCGCCGGCCTCGACGTCGACGGCCACCCCGACCACCTCCTCAAAGACCCCGACCACCCTCCCGAAGGCAAAGCCCGTAACGCAGGCCCCTGCCTCGGCCACGCAGGCCCCCACCCAGGCCAAGTCCCCCACTGCGCCCACGCAGCTCTCCACGACCCCCGGAAGGTGACGGAAGTGTCCGACAGGGAACCCCCGCGCCGCCGGGTGCCGTCGCCCGCGAGGCCCGTACGCCCAGGCAGTGGGCGCCCCGGCCTGGGCGCCCACCCCGCGCGCCGCGCGGCTCCGCCCGGCTCGCAGGGCCCGCGCACCATCCGGCTCGGCAGCCCCCGTCCCCGGCTCCGCCTGGTCAGTCTCGCCCTCACCCTGGTGATGCTCGCCTTCGTGGTGCGGCTGCTCCAGGTGCAGGCGGTCGACGCGAGCGCGTACACGGCCAAGGCCGAACAGAACCGCTACCTCAGCCGCACCGTGACCGCCGAGCGCGGCGGGATCACCGACCGCAACGGCGTGGACCTGGCGATCAGCGTGGACGCGAACGACATCACGGCCGACCCGACGATGTTCACGCCGAAGGCGACGAAGAGTGGCGACGCGCCCGAGCAGGCCGCCGCGCTGCTCGCCCCGATCCTCGGCAGGGACCCCGCCGAACTCGCCCACAAGCTCCGGACCAGGGGCACCCGGTACGTCCTGCTCGCCCGCCGCCAGACCCCGCAGGTCTGGACGCAGATCAAGGACCTGAAGAGCACGCTCGCCGACAAGGCCGGGCAGGACGAGACGGCTGTGAACGTCCTCGCGGGCGTCTTCCAGGAGCCCAGCAGCAAGCGGGTCTATCCGAACGGCGATCTCGGCGCCGGGATACTGGGCTGGGTCAACGCCGACGGCGAGGGCGGCGGCGGCATCGAGCTGCAGCTGGACAAGGAGCTGTCCGGCGAGGACGGCAAGATCCGCTACGCCCAGTCCGGCGGCCGCCAGGTCCCGACCGCGGACAGCACCGAGACGCCCGCCGTGGCCGGTTCCCGGGTAGAGCTGACCATCGACCGCGACATCCAGTGGGCCGCGCAGAACGCCATCACCGAGCAGGTGAGGAAGTCCAAGGCGGACCGCGGCTATGTGATGGTGCAGGACAACAGGACCGGCGAGGTCCTCGCGCTGGCCGACTCGCCCGGCTTCGACCCGAACGACGTGTCGAAGGCCGACCCCTCGGCGCTCGGCAACGCGGCCCTTCAGGACGCGTACGAACCCGGCTCCACCGCCAAGGTCATGTCGATGGCCGCCGTCCTGGAGGAGAACGTCGCCACGCCATCGACACATGTGACGGTGCCCAACCGGCTGCACCGCGGCGACCGGCTCTTCAAGGACGACATCAACCACCCGACCTGGTACCTGACGCTCAACGGCGTGCTCGCCAAGTCCAGCAACATCGGTACCATCCTGGCGACGGGCCAGCTCGGCAAGACGCAGAAGGCGGCCAACCGGGTCCTCTACTCGTATCTGCGCAGGTTCGGCATCGGCCGTGACACCGGGCTCGGCTTCCCCGGCGAGACGGCGGGCCTCCTCGCGCCCCCCGAGAAGTGGTCGACCTCGCAGCAGTACACGATCCCTTTCGGCCAGGGCTTCTCCATCAACGCGATGCAGGCGGCCTCCGTCTACTCGACGATCGCGAACGGCGGTGTACGCATCGAGCCGACTCTCGTACGAGGCACCAGGGGACCCGACGGCCGCTTCACGCCCGCACCCAAGCCGAAGAGCACAAGGGTCGTGAGCGAGAAGACGGCGAAGACCCTGGCGCAGATGCTGGAGTCCGTCGTGGACGACGAGGAGGGCACCGGCACCAAGGCGCGCATTCCGGGCTACCGCGTCGCGGGCAAGACGGGCACGGCCAACCGTGTGGATCCGGCCACCGGCCGCTACCGTGGCTACACCTCGTCGTTCGCCGGGTTCGCCCCCGCGGACAACCCCCGGGTGACCGTGTACTGCGCCATCCAGAACGCCACCAGGGGCAGCTACTTCGGCGGTCAGATCTGCGGGCCCATCTACAAGAAGGTCCTGGAGTTCGCGCTGAAGACCCTCCAGGTGCCGCCCACGGGCGCCGAGGCCGCCAGACTGCCGGTCACCTTCACGCCCTGATCGGCATCGGCACGTCCGCACCATCCGGAACACCTACCAGGAACCGACTCGTGACCACGATCATCGCCGCCCCGCGGAACCACCCAGAGCACCGCCTCTCGCTTCGCTCTGCCGGGGGTGAGCCCGGTACGCTCACGCCGTGCCACACGCCGATCAGTCCCAAACCACTCAGAAGGGCGTTCCTGTGACCTTTCCGGGACCGCCGCGGCCGGTTCGGGTTTCCGCCGCACGCCTCGCGGACCTCGCCGATCAGCTGGGTGTCACCGCCCCCGCGGACGCCGAGGTCAGGGGCATCACGCACGACTCCCGTGCCGTGCGCTCCGGCGACCTCTACGCCGCCCTTCCCGGCGCCCGCGTGCACGGTGCCGACTTCGTGCCGCAGGCCGCGGGCCTCGGTGCCGCGGCGGTACTCACGGACCCGACCGGCGCGAAGCGCGCCGCCGCGACCGGCCTCCCGGTCCTCGTCGTCGACGACCCG
>CBFGQM010000020.1:0-28064 GCA_965650905.1 uncultured Streptomyces sp.
CACGCATCTGCGCGTCAACCAGCACCCCGACGGGGGCATCGCCCGCCTCCGTGTGTACGGCGAGGTTGTGCCGGACCCCGAGTGGCTGTCCGTGCTCGGCACCTTCGACGTCGTGGCGCTGGAGAACGGCGGTCGGGCCGAGGACGCCTCCAACCTCTTCTACTCGCCCGCCACCCACACCATCCAGCCGGGGCGCTCCCGCAGGATGGATGACGGCTGGGAAACGCGGCGGCGTCGCGGCCCCGGGCACGACTGGATCCGCTATCGGCTCGTCGCCCGCTCCGAGATCCGCGCGATCGAGATCGACACGGCCTGTCTCAAGGGCAACTCGGCCGGGTGGGCTTCCGTATCTGTACGCGACGGCTCGGGTGGTGACTGGTTCGAGGCACTGCCCCGCACCCGCCTTCAGCCCGACACGAACCACCGTTTCGTCCTCCCTGACCCCGTCGTCGGGACGCACGCGCGCGTGGACATCTTTCCGGACGGGGGGATCTCGCGCCTGCGGCTGTTCGGCTCGCTGACCAGGGAGGGGGTCGCGGGGTTGCGGACTCGTCATCAGGAGCTTGGCGGCTGATCGGGTATTCCCGCCCTGGGGGCGATACCCCGCGCCACCTACGCCGCGTGCGCGCCGTCCACCGAGAACTCCGCCCCCGTGCAGGACCGCGCCTCGGTCCCCGCCGGATACGCGACCAGCGACGCCCCCTCCTCTGGGCGGTCCCGAACCGCCCGGACCGGCGGGCTGTTCTCCAGACAGGCCGGCCAGACGCACTGTGGGGCGGACCGATGAGTCAGGGAGGTCGCCGCGCTCAAGGAGGACACCGACGGAGAACGCCAGATCCACGGCAGCGGCGCCCTCGCGCAGTCCCTGCCGGCGCTCGAACTGGTCGACACCGTGCACGCTGGGTCGGGGCATTTCTGTAGCATATTGAACCCAGAAAACGCCCTCTCAGATCCGCCCCTGGTCGATCGCACCCTGAACCCAAGGGATCACTTCGTCAAGCATCTCGTCCAGGCCTGTTCTTGCCTCAAATCCGAGCAGATTCCTGGCCTTTGACACATCGGGTGTCCGTTGCTGGACATCATGCGGAAAGGGTTCGTCGTGTGCCAGTACGAGCGGCGTGTCCCCTTTCAGCTTTCTCCAAATCAGCGAGGCCAGCTCTCGCACGGTGGTAGGGGTGGCCGTGGACAGGTTGAAGTCTTCCAGCCAGGCCTCCTCCTTTTCAATGGCAAGAGCGATCCCCTTGGCAAGGTCGCCACCGTACGTATAATGACGGACTTGATTTCCGTCACCGAGAATGTGTAAGGGATCCTGCCCTTTCAGTACTTTCTGGACAAGGTCTGGAACCACATGTGACATAGCAATCTCGATGTTTCCCGATTTCACCTCACTTGCCCCTAGGGCCCGAGATTCCCCCAACCCGACGACATTGTAGGGTCGCACGATCGTGTAAGGGAGCCTGTACTGGTCCCATGCGGCTCGCGCATGATATTCCACCGCCAGTTTCTGAAAACCGTACGCGGATCGCGGCGGCGGCATGTGGAACTCGTCACCCTCGACGGTGGGCCATCGATCGACGGACTCGTACACCATGGAGGACGAAACGAAAGTCACCTTCTGAAGCCGCCCGTGCCTGCGTGCCTGAATGGCAGCATCACAGGCGGCTCCAGTGATTCTTTCGTTGACTGTCAAAAGGTCATAGGGAATGGCATGAAAGTATGAGATTCCGCCAATCATCGCAGCAGCCGCAATGAAATGGTCGCAGTCGAGTAATTGCTCCTCGAGGAGTGTGACGTCACGTGCATCCCCCTCGATGAAACGGTACGCAGGATGTCCGTCGTGCTGTCGCTCCACCGGCCCGTACTTGGAGTAATTATCGATGCCCACCACCTCGTGGCCCTGTCGGATCAGTTCCTGTACGAGGTATCCCCCGATGAAACCCGCCGAGCCGGTAATCAGGATTTTCCCCATGACTTCCCTCCATAACTCACAGTTCAAAGGCCGCTTCGACAACCGGCTATACCAGAACGCCGCGTCCAGCAATTCCCCAGACATCGACAACCGGTTTGGCCGTGTCCAGGTTTCGGTATTGCTCGTGTGGAGTGGCGATCACGAGCAGGTCGGACTCCGACAGAACTTTTTCGAGAGGAACCAGCCGCTCGTCGCCGACAAACGGATCCGTACACAGCACATCTCCGGCCCTGACCAGCAGGCTCTTGCGAAGGCGGTAGGACAGACTGCCGCGCGGATCGTCGCTGTCACCCTTGAAGGCCATACCCAGTACCCCCACGGTCAGCTCTTCCAGGTCAAAGCGCTTCTCCAGTTGCCCCAGAATATATGCGGGCATGTTCTCGTTGATGAGAACGGCGGCCCGTCCGAGTGGAAAACCGCCGTTGTCGGCAGCCGCCAAATGAATGGTGTCCTTGGGGAGACAGGGGCCGGCAGCCAGCCCCGCCGCAGGCAGGTCGACAGCCCTGGGGTATCCACAGGAGAGTGCCTGCCGGATCTTCTCGAAGTCGAGCCCCATACTGTTGGAGATCATCCAGAACTGGTTGGCGGCAGCAAACTTGATATAGCGCCACGCATTGGAAAACAGTTTGGCCAGTTCTGCTTCTTCCGGTGACAGGGTGATGGTCAGGGGGGAAACCGTCTGGAAAAGGCACTCGGCCCGCGCGGCTGCGGAAGAAGAGCGAGCCCCCACCAGTTGCGGGAGTTCCGAGATTTCATTGAGCGCAGCTCCTTCAGCAATGCGCTCCGGACAGTACGCGACATGAGGAGCAAGACCATGCCGCCGAACCAGGCGCTCTACCAGGGCCGTGACGCCCGGACTGACCGTACTCCGCAGGATCAGCAGCTGATCGTCGTGCAGGTACCTCGCACACCGCTCCACCACCTCCAGAACATGATGCGGTTCGGGATGCATGTGCTCATCGAGCGGAGTACCGACCACAAAGATGACATGTGCGGCACCGGACACACAGGTGGCGTCTGTCGTTGCGCTCAATCGGCCGCTTCTCACGACGTCACGCAGAAGCTCGTCGGCGCCGTCCTCACGGAACGGCATCGCGCCACTGTTGACTGAGTGGACAGCCGTCTCGTTCACATCATGGAGTGTCACTGAGTTGCCGGCCGATGCGAAAGACAAACCTAAAGGAAGACCGGCTCGACCGCAGCCACCCACGATGACGACATCTGTACCGTTCACTCTGAACCCCCAGGCTTCACTGTCTTCCTTCCTGCTGGAAGCTTCCCCGAGAACCGCACTGCCTTACGGGCAAGAACGAAGGGAATACCGATGCCGGTCAGCACGGCTGCGGCGTGCGGCCGGCGAGACGGCAGAAAAGCCTGTCGGCCGCGGCCCGTAGATCAGAGATCGACAGATCGGTCAGCACCGGAATGACCTGGTGCGTTCGTCTCATGTCGGCGCATGTCCAGTACTGGTACTTCGCGGATATGCCGTTGGGAACCAATTTCACATCGAGCCCGGCGCTTCCGGTCAGATCGGCGCACCATTCGAGCAGCGTGCCGAAGCTGATGGGTTTCCCAGATCCCAGGTTGTAAGGACGTGGCGGCACTCGATGGCTCAGTAGGTACACCACAATCGTGGCCACGGTCTCCACCGGTATGTAGTCACGGCATGCAGTGATCGTATCGGCGAAAAGCCGCAGCGGATGTCCCCGGCCCGCGTCGCGGAGCAGTTGGTACATCATGGAGGCCATCGGGCCTTTGTGCGTCTCTCCCGGCCCGAAGACATTGGTGTACCGCAGCCCGACCCACGGTGTGTCGGTGCCGAAACGCGCGGCCATCTCGCGGTCGAGCGTCAGTTTCGACCGGGCGTAGAGGTTGAGCGGTCCCGAGCAGACGGCCGGGTCGTCCTCAGTCCCCTCCACGGCCGCCACCCGGTCGTAAAGGGTTCCGTAGACGGAGTGCGAGGAGGCGTAGACGAACAACGTTCCGGACAGGGCACAGGCCTCGGCCAGGGCCAGGGCCTGGCTCACGTTGTGGTCGTAGAGCTTGTCCCAGTCGCTCGCCGTGGTGGATGAGATGGCTCCCTGATGGACCACCGCGCGGTAGCGTCCGGCCCGTACCGCGTCGAGAACCGACGGGGAGTCAGCCCGCCCTTGATATGCGGTCGCGGCGGCCGCAGTCCCGGCCGGCAGGGGACGGAGGTCCACTGCGGTGACCTTCCAGCCTGCGTGGGCGCACGTCCGCGCGATGTGCCCGCCGATGAATCCGGCGGCGCCGGTGACCAGGACCTCATCGTCCCGATCAGCCCCGATATGCCCGCCGTTGTTGTGCCCGTCGCTCAGGTCCACCCGTCTTCCTTTCCGCCCCGCTCAGGATTCGTTCGATCAGTTCGCGTACTCCGGCGGTCTTCCGGGCCGCCTCCTCATGGCTGTCCGTCACGATGACCTCCCCCAGAGTGCCCAGGTACGCGTCCACGACGCCGACGCCCAGCGCGACCGAGCGGCTGAGGATGTCATCCGTGCTGGGCAGATCACCCGGGGCGGCGTGGGCCACCCTGCCGAACTCGCCGTGCAGCTGGCTCATCAGCGCGTAGTTGTGTTTGGGGGAGGCGTCGAGCGTCGCGCCGCCCAACGCGCCCGCCACGGCGGCCGCTGTGCTTCGCTCGTCGAATACGAGGACGTGAACGGTGGCGCATTCGCCTGCCTCGTCGTGAAGGAGACGTTCACGTACTCCCGGCAATCCCACGAGTTCACGGCGAACAACGTTCTTGAGCTTGCGGCACCGGTCGAGGATGCCGTCCAGCTTGCGGGCCTGGACCAGCCCCACGGCGGACGCCAGCTCGTGCAGCCGCAGGTTGAGCCCGATCCGCGGGCCTCGCTGGGCAACAGCCGCCCGGTGCGGGGCAAAACCGTGATCATGGAATGCGAACGCATGCTCGTACAACGTCCTGGAGTTGGTGGCGAGCAGGCCGCCGTCCCCGGCGGTCATCGTTTTGCCGGTGTTGAGTGAGAATGCGCCGAAGTCTCCGATGGAGCCCAGACGACGCCCGTGATACGAACCGCCACACGCCTGGGCGCAGTCCTCGATCAGCGCACACCCCGCGGACGAGGCCAAGGAGTGGAGACGGTCCATGTCTGCCGACGCCCCGAGCATATGGACCGCCATGATCGCCTTGGTCCGCCCGGTCAGCTTGTTCATGACGTCGCCGGGGTCCAGGGTGAGACTTTCGTCGATCTCTGCCAGGACCGGACGGGCTCCGGTGAGCAGCACCGCGGAGATCGAGGCGATGAAGGTGTACCCCGGCACGATGACTTCGTCGCCCGGCCCGATGCCCAGTGCCGTCAGCCCCGAGAACAGCGACGAGGTACAGCTGTTGAGGGCGAGGGTGTGGTCCGTGCCGAGCAGGACGCCCATCTCGCGTTCGAAGAGCATGGTCTTGGACACGGCGTCCGGATCGTCGAACCGGTAGCGGCTGAGGTGGCGGGCACGAAGTGCCTCGAGCACTTCTCGCTCTTCGTCGCCGTCGATGAAATACCATCCGGGTCCGGGCATGGGAGATCCTCTCGGTGCGGCTGTGACGGTCGGCACGTGCGAGGTCAGCCGTGGTTCGCACCAGTCGCCACCCGGTCGATCAGCCGGGTGGTGGACCTGCCGGCAAGGTAGGGCACGATGACGGCCCTGCCGCCCCAGTCCGCCAGCACGGCGGCTTCCGGTAGATCGTCGATGCGGTAGTCGCCGCCCTTCACCCAGAGATGGGGCCGGATGCGACGCAAAACGTCCTCCGGAGTGTCCTCAGCGAAGATCACGACGCCGTCCACGGGAGAGCACGAGGCGAGCACAGCGGCACGGTCCGTGGCCGGCACCACGGGACGGTCCGGGCCCTTCAGGCGTCGGACCGACGCGTCGTCGTTGACACACACGATCAAGCAGTCGCCCAGTCGGCGGGCTTGTTCCAGAAGGGTCACATGGCCCCTGTGCAAGAGGTCGAAGCATCCGCCGGTGGCAACGATCGTCCCACCTCGGCGACGCACCCTGTCAATGGTGGAAAACGTATCCTCCTCCTGATGCGCCGACCCCTTCGTACGGCGAGAAGCCAGCGCCGCCTCGGCCCCGCCCTCGGCAACGTAGCGGCCTGCTGCCTCGACGGCTCCGGTGACTGCCTCGGAGAGCAGCGCCCCGTCGGCCAGCAGTCCCGCGGCCGTGGCCGCGAAACAGTCTCCCGCTCCGCATGCCTCCCCCTGGGGCACCCGGATGCCGGGCACGACCAAGGGAGAGGACCCCGCCGTGTCCACCAGCACGGTGCCGTCGGCGCCGCGTGTGACAACGACCGCGGCCACAGGCCAGGATCCGGCCAGAGCGCGCGCCCGGTCCATGTCCGCCTGCAGCCCTGTGCCCGGCAGGCCCGGCGTCAGCTGCGCGGCCTCCCGGGCGTTGGGGGTGACCAGCTGGACTCCGGGCACCGGGTCGCTTCCCCTCGGGTGGGGGTCCCACACCACGGGTACGTCGCTCGCGGTGTCCTCCAGCGCCGCCCGGATCGAGGCGTCGTGCGTGACCCCGCGTCCGTAGTCAGCTACCACCACGGCGGCCGCGCCTCGGATCTTCGCCTGCTCGGCGACGCTGATCGGGCGCACCACCCGCTCGCTGTCTCTCGCCGCTTCGCTCAGCATCAGCAGGGTGCGCTCGCCCGCACGCACCCTGGTCTTGACGGGGGTCGGCCCCGGCATCCCCAGATCGATCACATCGATCCCATGCCGGGCCAGCGTGTCGCGCAGCTCGTCTCCCCGCTCATCGGCCGAGAAAGCGCTCACCAGGACCACCGGTCGGTCCCGCATAGCGGCAAGCAGCGCGGTGAGTCCGGCGCCCCCGGGGCGACGCTGTGCGACGACCTCGTCCACGACGGGCACCGGGCCGTCCGGCGACAGCCGTTCCACCTGGCCGGTGAGGTCCTGGTCCAGCAGGGTGTCACCGACGACGACCAAGGGGCGCAGTGAGGGCGAGTCGGCGACCGGCTCCTGCGGCAGCGGTTCACCGGGGGCCAGTTGCGCGTCCACACTCGCGCAGAGCAGGTGGATGGCCACCAGGTGGCACTCCTGCACGGTAGCCGTGTCGGTCGAGGGCACGTTGATCGCGTCCACGCACAGGTCAGTGAGCGGGTTGGGGCCCTCGCCGGTGATGGCCCAGACCGTCAGGCCCGCTGACCTGCCGCTCTCGGCGGCCCGGAGCAGGTTGGCGCTGCGACCCGATGTCGACAGGAGGATCAGGACGTCTCCGGGTCGGCCATGGGCCACGACTTGACGTGCGAAGGACTCGTTCCAACCGTAGTCGTTGCCGATCGCGGTCAGCGACGAACTGTCGCCGTGCAGAGCGATGGCTGACAGTGGTCGCCTCTCGTCACGCATACGGCCGACGAGTTCCGACGTGAGATGTTGTGCCTCGGCAGCCGAGCCGCCGTTGCCGGCGGCAAGCAGCCGTCCGCCGTTGTCGAACACGGTGACCAGTTGCCGGCCCCACTGCTGCAGTTTGCCGATGTCGAGCCGCAGGACGGCATCCCGTAAGCGAGTGACATGCTCGAACCCGGTGGCCAACTGCGCATGAGTGACCGGACGGCTTGAGTCGGCCATGTAGTTCTCTTTCCCGTCGGTAAACCAGCGACACGTCAGGCCAAGTCATCGAATTATCCCTATGAGGATGATCCGTCTCCGAATTCACGTCCAGCTGACGTAGGGATCATCTTCCTGAAGTACCACAAGCTGCCAACGAGAACGGAAGGGCCGTTGTCCCGCTCTCCTTCATGCCATGCAGTAAGATGACGTTCTTCGGGGATAGCAGGGCGACAGAGCGTTGTGTCACTATCGGCTGCATTCGTCTGAGCCCTCCTGTCAAGCGAGGTAACGAATGTCGTACCCAGCACCCCGCTATTTCGGAGACCAAGGAGAAGTCAATGCCTCCTTCAGGGCCTCGGACACCCCGCCGGATCTGACATCGTCGTCCGGAGACCGTACGAGCTTTCTGGCGACACATGCCTCCACCCAGGGAGAATTTGGCCTCTATCGGGTGGATATGCAACCAGGGTCGCTCGGGCCGGTCACGCATTTCCACCGCACTATCTCCGAGTCGTTCTTCATCCTCTCCGGGAATGTGGAACTGTTCGACGGGAAGAACTGGACCACTGGAAAACCGGGGGACTTCCTCTATGTTCCGGTCGGCGGACTGCATTCGTTCAGAAACACGTCCGACGAACCCGCTTCCATGCTGCTCCTTTTCGCTCCGGGTGCGGCGGCACGTGAGCGGTATTTCGAGGAGATGGCCGAGATGATGGAGCGCGGCGGCGAGGAGCTGCAAAAATTTCGAGAATTCCATGACGGCTACTACCCGGCACCCTGATCGGGGTGGTCTCCAGGTGTCGATCCAACTTGACCATGTCCGTCTGAACGTGTCCGACATGGCTGCGTCCGAGCGCTTCTACAAGGAGGCTCTCGGTCTACGGAGGATTTGCTCGTACATCCTGAAGACGCACCGGATCCTCCAGATGGGTCCCGGAGGATTACCGCCGGGAATCGAGTTGTGGCAGGAGCCGGGGCTGGTGCCCGAACCGAGTCGGACCGGGCACGTCGCATTCAAGGTGGATGATGTCACGGCTCTGACGGAGAAGGCCAGAAAACTCGGCTACAAAGTCATCCGGTCGCCCTTCGTAGTGGACTTTGAGACGATCTCATTCATTGCCGATCCTGATGGCCACCTGATCGAATTGAATGACTTCGTCGGGCGGCCCGTCGAGGGTGAGAGCTGAGCACGAGGAGTGCCGCAGTGCAGGGAGGATTGATCGGTGCCAGTCATTGACTCGTTCCGCGGTGAATGGGAATTCTTGTCGAATTACTCACCATCGCCCATTGTGTACGAGGACCTGCCGTGGGCCACGGTCTAGCATGCTTATCAGGCCGCGAAAGTCGTCGATCCGGAGCTGCACGAACAGATACGGCTCGCGCCGACCCCGGAGGAGGCAAAGATCCTTGGTCGTGCTCACTGCGATCGGCAGGACTGGGACGAGGTCAAACTGCGCGTGATGTATGACCTCACCGTGTTGAAGTACAGCGATCCCGAACTCCGGAAGCGACTGCTGGCTACAGAAGACGCGGTGCTGATCGAGGGAAACGACTGGGGTGACAGGTACTGGGGACAGTGCGATGGAATCGGCGAGAACCACATGGGAAAGATCCTTATGCGCGTCCGTGACGATTCCCGGATCTGAAGCCACGAAGCATTTCGGAGGCATGATGGGACGAGCTGAGGCGACCGACCTCCTGAGGAAGCTCGGGGCTGTTGAGACCGCACATCCCGGAGGAAACCTCTTCGATCACCTGATCCGTGTAGAAAAGCTCCTGGGTGACTGGGGAGCGAGGCCGTACGTGTGCAGTGCGGGCCTCTTGCACGCTCTCTACGTATCGGCGGGCTCCCCTGATCCGTACTACACGATGATCGACCTCGCGGAACGCCCCGAAGTCGCTCGGATCATCGGCAGTGAAGCCGAGGAGCTCGTCTACTTGTACGGCGCCAGCGATCTTGGATACTTCTATCCGAGGGTCGCCGAGAACACGAAGCAGTGGCGTGATCGTTTCACCGGCGAGATACGGACCTTGACCGAGGGAAATATCAGAGAATTCATGGAGATCACGGTAGCCAACGAACTCGACATCGCAGGACACGACACAGAGGTTGTCCAAGACCCCCACCCGGAGTTGCTGAGCCTTGTTTCTCTGGCGCAACCATTCCTCAGTGCCGCTGCCAGGCGGCACTGTGCACGGGTGCTGGGGCGCCGCTCCCCGTTCGCGTAGGTCGACCGAGTAAGGAAAACTGCGCTGGCCATGGAATATACCCCCTCCAACCGTTACCAGATTCCTCCTCGTTTCCTGCGAGTGGCGGAGACCGTCCTGCCCACACGGCATGGGCGATTTCGGACCTTGTGTTACCGTGACCAGTATTCTGGTGCTACTCACTTAGCCCTCGTGGCCGGTGATGTCGACGGAGAATCCGGAGTAATGACCCGGGTGCATTCGGAGTGTCTCACAGGCGAGGTACTGGGCAGCCTCAGGTGTGATTGTGGGCCACAATTCGATGCGGCTCTGGCCGCTGTCGGAGGGGCCGGCCGCGGAGTCGTAATATATCTCTGCGGGCACGAAGGCCGCGGTGTCGGACTCGTCGCCAAGCTCAGGGCCTACGAGTTACAGGACGCCGGCCTGGACACCGTGGACGCGAATCTGCGTCTCGGCTTGCCGGTGGACATGCGTGACTACGTTGGCGCCGCCCATATCCTTCGTGACTTGCGTGTGAAGTCGGTGAACCTCCTCACCAACAATCCCGCGAAGCACGACGAACTCGTACGCCTGGGAGTCGTGGTCGATCTCCGAGTGCCGATCGTGGTCCCCGGTGACGCGGCTGCGGCCCAGTACCTCGCGACGAAGCGGGAACGCATGGGCCACCACCTGCCGGACGATCCCGCGATGGACTGGCCGACGAACGTGACGACGCCCTCGCTCGCCGAATGACCGACTGTTTCCGCCGACCACCCTGACGGATATTACATTCGGTAACCTCACAGCGGGAGGGAGGAAAAGTGGCCCGCTCGACTGCCCTTCACAGGTGGCCTGATCGGCCGAGACGACCGGGCTCGACGGGGAAAATCCTCATACTGCCGTACCCGGGTATAGGCGATGCGATCCTGCATGGACCTCTGCTTCAGGAACTGAACCGCGAATTTCCTCGACGGCTGCTGTACCCGGAGAATCCAGCATTCACCCTCTTTCAGGAACTGGGTACTGCTGAGCTGGATGAGATAACCTTGGTCCCCCGTCGCATCCGGCGGCTACTCGACTGGGATGAGCACCTGCTGCTTGCGGAACTGAAGCGCCTCGATGTCAAGACCGTCCTCAACCTGAGGCGCGACCGCGTGAAATTCGGCTCCCGGTACCAGCGGGCCGCAGACATCGTAGGGCGGGCGGGAGTGGCCATCAGTGACGTGTGTGAAGCAGTCTCCCTCACCTATCAAGGCTCAGTGCACACCTCGCAGCTGCTGACCGACTACTTCCGCTCGATGAATGTGAACGTGGAGCCGCCGCATTTCGGCTGGCTGCGCACCGGCTGTTCCCTGCCCGCTCCGGCGTTTCCGGTTCCGCCCGCCGCCATCGCCTACTTCGTGGGGGCCAGTCAGGAGACGAAGCGCCTGCCGCTGGACTTCTGGCTGAAAGTGATCAAACGGATCACCGCACTGAGCGGACGACCTGCGCTGGTGATGGGCGGGGCGAGCGAGGAAGAGCTTGTATTCGGCCGCAGGCTGTCCGCCGGACTGGCGGTCGGTGAAACCCCGCACGAACTCGTGGTCGGGCGGTCGTTGCCGGAGCTCGCATCCATCGCCGGCAGAGTGTCCCTGATCGTTTCGTGCGACACCTTTATGGTGCATCTGGCCGAGGCGGTGGGGACTCCCGTCATCGGAATCTACTGCTCGACGGACCCCAGGATGTACGGCCCATTCCATTCGCCCGACTACGTGGACGGAAAGTTCCGTTCGGTCTGTCCGCTCCGCAACACGATCGGTAACTGCGACGGGTGGGACGTCGGTTGCCCACAGATGTCGTGCAAAGCGTTCGTGCGCGACGAGGCCCTCGTCACCCTGGCCATGCAGAAACTTGGACATGAGTAAGGAAGCGGGATGACCACGCACAGCGGGATGACCACGCACAGCGGGAAGCGCCGCCACTATCTTTATCTTGACCTGGGTTTCTACAGCGCTTGCAATCTCAAGTGCACGTATTGCCGGGATGAGATAGTCAAGGATCGGAAGGACTTCACACTCGTCGACCTGATGCGTCAGATCGATGCTTTTCAGAAAAACTTCACGGCGGCCACGGTCAAGCTGTCCGGTTATGGTGAGGTCACGATGTGGGCGGACTTCGCCCAATCTCTCGACGCGTTATCTCCGTTGTTCCCTCAGGTGCAGGTGATCACCAACGGGACGTTTCGCGAGAAGACCGCAGAATCCATACTCGCGCATGAAAACGTCACACTCAACATAACCATCGACGGGCACACGCTGGAGGCCAACTCATACCGGGTGGAAGGCAACACCAGGCATCACAAGTCGATGCTCGCCAACCTACAGCGGTTCACCGACGCAGGCCGACCGGTTGAAGTCAACTGTGTCCTCCATCAGGCCAACGTCGGTGCTTTCGCGAACTTCTGCCAATACTTGGCAGAGACGGCCGGAGACAACATCATGGTCTTCCCCTTCCCTGTGAAGTCCTTCGACCGGAGCCCTGAGACGGGCCCCAGACTGCGGGGTGGGTTCGCCGCACTGGCCGACCAACTCGACGACATCCGGGAGCGTTTCACCGCCCTGCTGCCACCCCGGCCGTACATCGAGGATCTCAAGTCCTTCCTGCGCCGCGGCTCCCGGGTTGACGCGTGTCATGTCCACTGGGCGAACACCGGGACGGGGTCGCGCAATGAGCGGCTGCACTGCCCGAACTACGGTGAGGAGCTGAGTTACGGGCCGATGGTGCAAGCCCTGACCACCGGGGCCAACGAGGTGATGCGTCAGGAGAACGAACACCTGCGCGCTGGTCACGTCGGCCCCGGGTGCTCCGGGTGCTTCAACCATTTCGACGTGATCAGTCTCTTCCTCGAAGGGAAGATCAGCCTCGCAGAGCTCCAGACACTCCCTTCCCTGCGCGCGCCCGGCACAGCTGCGATCGCAGAGGCCATGAAACGGGAGTTTGAACAGCTGCGCCTGCTGCCGGTGCTCACCTGACAGCGGAGCGGGCGGCGGGCCTCGGGCCTTTCCCCGCATCCACCAGGTGTGCCCGCCGACTCCCCAAGCGTCGAGCAGGACGGTCGCCCGTAGGCCTCAACCACGCTCACACCGGGCCGACCAAAACGTGCCCTGCCCCCAAGCCCCACGAGGCGTTATGTCACTGCGTAGACTTCCCTATTCCGACCCCGGTCTCCCCGATGCCCGCTCGGGCATACGGTTGTTGGTGTGGCTGAGCCGTCGTCAACTACGCGGTCAGATCATCGCCACTGCCTGGGGAACGGTGTACCTTGCCGGCCTCGCGGTGGTGCCGGTGGTCGTGGGACTGGGTATCCAGACTCTCATCGACGGTTCGGTCCGAAAGGTCGCGGCCGTGGGTGCGCTCCTGCTGGGTCTCGGCGCGGTCCAAGCGGTCTCCGGCACCTTTCTGCACAGGGTTTCCGTCATCAACCGGGTCTGTACCGCCGCTCGCGTCCATCAGCTCCTGACCTGGAAGGCCACCGAGCTCGGCGCCGTGCTGACCCGCCGGGTCGCGGCGGGTGAGGTGGTGGCCGTGGGCGCGGGCGACGCGGGCACCATCGGCTGGTTTGTCGAGATCATCGCCCGCTTCGCTTCTTCGTTGGTGGCGTGCGGGGCACTGACGGTGCTGCTACTGATCTACCAGCCGGTGCTGGGCGTCCCGGTGGCCGTCGCCGTCATCGTTCTCGTCGTGTCCGCACTGCCGCTGTTGCCGCGTGCGCGGCGGCGTGCGGACGAGCTACGGGTGAAAGCCGGACGGGCCACCGAGCTGGCGTCCGACGCGGTGGCGGGTCTGCGGGTGCTGCGCGGAATCGGTGGTGAGCAGCTGTTCCTGGAACGCTACCGCCGGGCCTCGCAGGACATGCGCACAGCCGCGGTGCGGAGCCATCGGATGTGGGCGCTGATAGCGGCGGTGCAGGTGACGTTGCCGGGGCTGTTCCTGGTCTTCGTTGTCTGGTACGGGGTGCGGATGGTGCTGGAAGGCCGTATCAGCGTGGGCGAGCTCGTGACCGGCTACGGCTGTGTGGCCTACCTGGTGCTGCCGTTGCGCTTGTTCGAGGAGACCGCGCTGGCATACACGCTGTCACGCGCCGCGGCCCAACGCGCCGCGCGCGTGCTCGCACTGAGCCGCACGGACGAGGCGTCGGGCGAGGGCGGCGGGTTCCCCGAAGGAGACCTGTACGACCCGATGACCGGGATACTGGCACCCCATGGCGCGTTCACCGCTGTGGTGTGCGGCGACCCGGACGAAGCCGGCAGGCTCGCCGACCGCCTGGGCGGATACGACCAGGCGGTCGCCGAGGGTGGAGCCTCCGTCCTCCTGGGCGGGGCCGCTCTCGATGACCTTCCGCTGCCGGTGGCCCGCGCCACCGTCCTGGTGCAGGACAAGGACCCGGTGCTGTTCTCGGGCCCGGTTCGAGACCTGCTGGACGTGCCCCGCTCGGAAAGGGTGGCACTGGAGACCGCGCTGGAGATCGCCCAGTGTACGGACATCCTGCCCGTCCTCGCCCGGTCCGTGCCCGACCCCTCGGGCGATGAGAGCGCCGATGCGATGCGGGCCTGGCTCACCGAGCGCGGCCGCTCGCTGTCGGGTGGACAGCGCCAGCGGCTGGCCCTCGCACGTTCCCTCATATCCGATCCGCCGGTCCTCGTCCTCGACGAACCCACGAGCGCCGTGGACTCGCACACCGAGTCCCGGATCGCCGCGGGGCTGCGCCACATCCGCAGGGGCCGCACCACCGTGGTGTTCACTTCGAGCCCCCTGCTGCTCGATCAGGCCGATCGGGTGGTCTTCGTCCAGCAAGGCCGCAGTGTCGCCGCCGACGACCACCGCAGGCTGCTGCGCAGCGACCGCCGCTACCGAGCCGTGGTCGCCCGTGACCAGGACGACGGAGCCGCCGAGGGCGGCGAGGGCGCCGATGTGAAGGGTTTGGCATGAAAGAACCCGTATACGACCCCGCCGCCCCCCAGGAGGCGGCGAAGCTCCCGGTCGCGGGGGCGGGGAGCGCTCGCTCGTACCTCCTCGGCCTGGCCCGCCGCCACCGCACGGCGTTCGCCGTCCTGATCGCGGTCAACGCGACGGCCACCCTTGCCTCATTGGTCGGCCCGTATCTGCTCGGCAGCCTCGTGCAGAGCCTGGCCGCCGGGACGCAGGTGCCTCATCTGGAGGGCACGGTCGCACTGTTCGTGCTGATGCTGGCCATCCAGGCGGTCTTCGTCTGGCTGACCCGGCTGCGAGGAGCGATGCTCGGCGAACGCATGCTCGCCGACCTGCGCGAGGACTTCCTGGTGCGCTCGGTGTCACTCCCGCCGGGGGTGCTGGAGCGCGCCGGCACCGGCGACCTTCTCTCGCGGATCACCACCGACGCCGACCGGCTGTCCAACGCCATGCGCGAGGCCGTGCCGCAGCTGTCCGGCGCGGCCGTGTGGACAGCTCTGCTGCTGGGTGCACTGGCCGTGACCGCACCGCCGCTGGCACTCGCCGTACTGATCGCCCTGCCCGTGCTGATCGCCGGGTGCCGCTGGTACTTCCGGCGCGCACCGGGCGCCTACCGCTCGGAGGCCGCGGGATACGCAGCGGTGACCACACTGCTCAGTGAGACCGTCGACGGCGGGCGCATCATCGAGGCACACCGTCTCGGCAGGCAGCGCACCGACCTCGCCAACCGCCGCATCCGCGAGTGGGTGGCATGGGAGCGGTACACGCTGTGGCTGCGCTCGGTGCTGTTCCCGGCGGTCAACCTCGCGCACACCCTGGCTCTGGGCGGCGCGCTGCTGATCGGCGGCGTGTTCGTCGCGTCCGGCTGGATCACCGTGGGCGAGGTCACGACGGGCACCCTGTACGTCCAGATGCTGATCGAGCCGGTCAACCTGATGCTCCGGTGGTACGACGAACTCCAGGTGGCGCAAGTGGCTCTGGCGCGCCTGGTCGGCGTGCACGAGGTCCCCACCGGCGACCGGGACGACGACGCCGAGCCCGACGGCCGATCCCTCCTCGCCGATAAGGTGCACTTCGGCTACCTGGAGAACGTCGATGTCCTGCACGGGGTGAGCCTCGCGGTGGAGCCGGGCACCCGGGTGGCGTTGGTCGGTCCGTCGGGTGCGGGCAAGTCCACGCTGGGCCGACTGCTCGCCGGCGTCTACGGTCCCCGAACCGGACAGGTGACCCTGGGTGGCGCGACGTTGGCGCGGATGCCGGCGGAGCGGACGCGCCAACACGTGGCTCTGGTCAACCAGGAGCACCACGTCTTCGTCGGCACGCTGCGGGACAACCTGCTGCTCGCCCGTACGAACGCCTCCGACACCGAGCTGTGGTCGGCACTGCGCACCGTGGGCGCCCACACCTGGGCGGACGGGTTCGGGGAAGGGCTGGACAGCGAACTCGGCTCCGGCGGCAGGGCGCTCACTCCGGTTCAGGCCCAGCAGCTCGCCCTGGCCCGACTGGTGCTGTCCGACCCGCACACCCTCGTGTTGGACGAGGCGACGTCACTGCTGGACCCGCGCGCCGCGCGCCGGCTGGAGCGTTCGCTGGCCAGAGTGCTGGACGGCAGGACGGTGGTGACTATTGCGCACCGGCTGCAAACCGCCCACGACGCGGACGTGATCGCCGTCGTCGATGACGGCCGGATCGTCGAAGTCGGCAGCCACCATGACCTGGTGGCGGTCGGCAGCGCGTATGCGGCACTGTGGCACTCCTGGCACGGCGACCACTCGGACGCACCACCGCGTGCGACGGGACTTCGCCGACGGTGAGGTTGATTCCCGTGGGAGGACACCGTGTTCTGCCGGGTGATGACGGCGAACGTGATGACCGACTCGATCGGCGAGGTGGCCGCCCGCGGAGTACCGGCGGCGCCGGTACTCCGCGTCGCCGGTAGCACAGGCCGCCCGCCGGGGGACCGTTCGCCGGAACGGTTCCGGCTCGCGTCCGCGTTCCGCGGGAACCGGTCTGACGTGATCAGCGCCCCACGGCATATCCCTGCATGCCCCGCGGATTGGCCGCCGCCGACAGCACCCCCGTATCCGGGTCCCGGGCGACCACGCACAGCCGCCCCTCCGACCACGGTCCACCCACCGTCACGTCATGTCCGCGTCGCCGCAGTTCGGCGATGGTCCGCGCACCGAGCCGGGATTCCACGGTCACGCTCCCCAATTGCGCTGTGCGGGGGTGGAAGGACGCGGGGAAGGAGTCGTTGTGCCAGTTCGGGGCGTCGACGGCGCCCTGCAGGTCGTACCCGCCGCGTACCTCGCCCCGCTGCGCCAAGGCGAGAAAGAAGTGGAGTTGCCACTGGTCCTGCTGGTCCCCGCCGGGTGTGCCGAAGGCAAGGACCGGCTCGCCGCCACGCAGGGCGAGGGAGGGGCTGAGTGTGGTGCGGGGGCGGCGGCCCGGGGTCAGTGTGTTCGGCAGCCCCTCCTCCAGCCAGGACATTTGGAGCCGGGTGCCGAGCGGGAAGCCCAGTTCGGGTACGACGGGGTTGGACTGGAGCCACCCGCCGCTGGGTGTCGCGGAGATCATGTTGCCCCAGCGGTCCACGACGTCGAGGTGGCAGGTGTCGCCCCTGGTCAACCCGTCTGAAGCGATGGTCGGCTCACCTGCCCCCAAGGATGTGCCCTTGAATGTGGCAGGGCGTGTCGCGTACGGGCTGAGCAGGGGCGTGCGGCCCTGGGGACTGCCGGGTCGGAGCTCGTACGAGGCACGGCCGCCGATCAGCGGGCGCCGCCCGGCGTTGTAGGCCTCGGACAGCAGCGCGTCCAACGGGACCGGCGCCGCGTCCCCGTACCAGGCCTCGCGATCCGCCATGGCGAGCTTGCAACCCTCGATGAGGACATGCAGCGAGTCAGGCGTGCCGTACTCCAGGTCGCCGGGCAGCAGGGCGAGTTGCTGGAGGAAGGCCGGACCCTGGCTCCAGGGGCCCGGCTTGCACACGGTCCAGCCGTTCCAGTCGTGGGTCACCGGGTCCTCGTAGGTCGCGGACCACCCGGCGAAGTCCTCCACCGTCAGCGTCCCGGTGTGTCGGGTGCCCGTGGTATCCATGGTGGGGCGGGCGGCCGCGGTGGCCAGCGCCTGGGCGATGAAGCCTTCCCGCCACACTCCGCGGGCGGCTTCGACCTCCGCCTCCCGCGAGCCCCCGGCGACCTGAGCGAGCAACCGACGCCAGGTCGCTGCCAACGCGGGGTTCCTGAACAGCCGCCCGGGAACGGGTGGCCGACCGCCCTGCAGATAGAGCGCGGCCGAATCCTTCCACTCCGTCTCGAAAAGTTCCCGTACGCTCTCGACGGCCCGGCCGAGCCCCTCGACTGGCGGGTGCCCGTTTTCCGCGTACCCGACGGCGTACTTCAGTAGATCCGGCAGGCGCTTGGTGCCGTAGTCCCTGAGGAGGAGCATCCAGGCGTCGAAGGCACCCGGCACGGCGGCCGCCAACGGGCCGGTGCCGGGAACCAGTTCCAGCCCGAGAGAGCGGTAGTGCGCGCAGCTCGCCCTGGCCGGCGCCGGTCCCTGGCCGCACAGCGATCGGACCCGGCGGCCCTCGCCCGCGGGTGCCAGAAGGATCGGAGTCTCGCCCGCCGGGCCGTTGAGGTGCGGTTCGACGACATGGAGGACGAAACCAGCCGCGACCGCGGCGTCGAAAGCATTCCCGCCGTCCTCCAGCACGGCCATAGCGGTCTGCGAGGCGAGCCAGTGGGTGGAGGACACCATGCCGAAGGTGCCCCGGAGAGTGGGCCGCGTGGTAAACACAGTGAATTCTTCTCCCTTTTCCGACTGCCGTGTTCATTGCTCTTGACACGCTGCCCGATGATTCGGTGAATTCGCCTGCACCGGCCAACGTCGCCCGCCAAACACCGTCCCGCCCCTCTCCGCGTGACGGGGCGCGGTCCTGATGGACTCGGAACACGGCCGAATCTCTTGGGGGAGTCCCGTGCCGGAACCGCCCCGGCACGGGAGGTGTTCACACGTCGAAACCGTGGCCGAACAGCGGTGACGGTCGTCCCAGCCCGGTCGTACGGGAGGGCTGGACACGCCACTCAGTGGCTAATCGTCCGCGAAGCGTGCTGCAGCACGAGCCGGACCCCCAGCTCCCGTATACCCTTCTGCAGGGTTGAGAAGTTTCAGCCGGGCACTCAGATAGCCGGCCTGGAATCGACTGTCAGCGCCGATTTGAGCCATTATTTCCGCGATATGTCGTCGGCATGTCCTCACCGACACCCCGATCCTGCGGGCGATGTTCTCGTCCCTGAGCCCCTCGGCCAAGAGACGCGTGATCACATGCTTGAGTTCGTCCCCTATCTGGCTTCCCTCCGACCGGGAGACGCTCTTCCCTGCAAAATCCGCCCCCCTGAGCCAGATCTGCTCGAAGAAATCGCCGAGAAAAGACACGACCTCCGGCTGGTGGATGACCACACCTTTTTGCTCACGGGATGGAGCCTCCCGGACGATGAAGGCGATCTCTCGATCTATCACGTACGCCCGGTTCCCCAGCTCCTCGATGGTCCGCAATCTCCCGCCCGCTTCACTGAGTGCGGTTGCGTAATTCTTCACGTACGAAGAATATCTTGCCGAATGCTGGTGCATCACCCGTAAGCGCACCCCCCGTTCCAACACGGAAAGGTCCCGGGAGAGGATTCGGTCGAGGTCAAGGGGCGACCCCAGGTCGATACGCTGCATGACCAGCACTTCTTCGCGGGAGCGCCCCATGGCCTCTTCCACGAGTGTGGCAAAGCTTTCCATATCAGGCACTACGTCGAGGGATTCCTCCTCCATCTTTCGCCGCACTCGGCTGGAGTGGTAGACGGGCATGAGCGCGTCGAAAAGATCTCGGATTCGCTCGGTCTGTTCCTGAAGGTGCCGCATGTCGGACTCCAGAGGTCGGACCAGTTCTGACACTGCCACATCGGGACGGGCCGGTATGAGGCGACCATCTCCAGGAAAGCGGCGGAGCAGGCCCAGGGAGATTAACCGTTCGACGATCTCATCGGTCTGCCTACGGTCGAGGCCCAGGCCCTTCCTGGCTTCTTCAGGGTCGAGGACGCCGACGTCCACTACACACCGATAGAAAGCAATCGTCGCGTCGTCGAGAATTGGAGTATCCGGCGAAGAGGTATCGTCCCGGCGCGTCTGCATTCCGTCGCCCACTCTCTGTCCTAGATGACCTGATGCGCTTCACGGTCGGATGGCCTGAGGATAAATCGACTGCACTATTCAAATGATGTCATGCGCCATGATCGAGAATTTAATTCCAAATCCCAGAAGGGTTGACGATTCTTTTTTATGATTGCGTAGTCATGCCAAACAGAAAAAGACGGCCGAACATAACCTGGATGCCATCCGCGAAGGAAAATCACTAAGGGAATGACGCCTCGATGTCTCGACCGTTCGCCGGGGAACAACTGTAACGTCTGGTCTTCGCTCACCCGGAACACCTCCTCCGATCATGATGCAAACAAGGAATACGCTTACTGTCAACACTTGCACACGCTTACCTTCCCTGTGAGTCTAAGAGGTTGCCGTGCGGCAGCCCTCCCAACGTTGACGGAGGGTTAGAAAGTGGACACATTGAACTATTCATGCAAATCCTTTACTTCCCCTGCGTTTGCGTGGCCCTTTCCAGGGAAAACGGCGTGGGCGCGTCGGGTCTGCCCAACAGAGGCCTCGCGAGACGCACAACTGCCGGCCTTGGCCTACTGCTGGCCGCGTATTCGCCGGCAACGCAGGATCGGCATACACGTAGCCTTCCTCAAGCGGCCTGCTGCCTGATCGCCCTTCCCCTGCTCCGCCCACCCACACGGAACGACCGGACCCGTGTCGTCTTCCTCCGCCAGGACACGGGCTACGGTACGGAAGCCGCCATGGCCAGGAGAATCCGATCCGATTGCCAGGAGCCGGTGTCGGGCTCACTTTGCGGCAGCCGTTGTCGTCGCCATGACATCGCCATGGACGGTCTCCGGACGCGACAAGCAGTCCCGCGCCGGTGCGAACGAGCCTCCGCGCGCCGCTGCACATTCATGAGCCGGAAAGTCGCCGACCTGTCCGAGATCAGAAAAGGACCCCTGCGAGCGGGTTGCCACACCGACCGAGCGACGGTGGGCGGGCTCGGTGCCTGAGTACAGCCGAACGCGGGCGTAGGCTATCATGGCGTAGGGATGAATTCGGGACAGCGCGGCCAAGGAGAAAACGTTAGTTATGCCAGGCTCACACTATTTCGACGAGATGCCCGGCACCGAGAGTAGACCCACCCTTGTACAGGTGAGACTTCCGGATGTCTCACTGGAGCTGTCGTCCAACGCCGGTGTTTTTTCGCGGAACCACCTCGATACAGGCACTCGGATTCTTCTCCAGCATGCCCCGCCCCCACGCACTCCGGGCCCCATTCTTGACCTCGGATGCGGCTACGGGCCCATCGCTCTCACCTGGGCGACCCGGCGGCCCGACACGACGGTCTGGGCGACCGACGTCAACACCCGGGCATTGGAGCTCACCAGGCTCAACGCGGATGCGGCACATCTGGAAAACGTCCGGACAGGTCGTCCCGAAGACGTTCCCGCAGACATCAAATTCGGCGCCATTTACTCGAATCCGCCGATCCGGGTGGGCAAGACGGTCCTGCATGACATGCTGCACCAATGGCTGCCACGCCTGCTACCCAGCGCGGCGGCATTTCTCGTTGTTCAGCGCAACCTCGGATCCGATTCGCTGGCAAAGTGGCTGAATTCCGAAGGCTATCCGACCACACGGCTCACATCCATAAAGGGATTTCGCATACTGGAAGCCCGACCTCGTGCTGAGGTCGCGGAAGAAACCGACGAAGGGGGTACGTCGTGAAACAACTCGGTGGAACCGAATTGAAGCGCCTCCATCGCACGTGGAGACGCGAAAACCGGTTCAGGCTCGCGCTGCTTCTTGAGAATCTGCAGTCACCTTTCAATGTGGGTGCTATCTTGCGCACCGCAGCGGCCATGGGAGCGGAAAAGGTGTATGTAGCCGGCCGTACCCCCGATGTCCGATCGGCCGGTGCGCAGAAGGCGGCTATGGGCTCCGACAAGTTCCTCCGAGTGCAGAGGTTCGAAACAACCGCAGAGGCCATGACGCAAGCGCGGGCAGACGGCTACACCGTTGTGGGGCTGGAGCTGGCGCACCATGCCGTGCCCCTCCCTTTGGCAGACCTGGCGAAAGATGTCTGTCTCGTGGTGGGACATGAGGACCACGGCGTGACAGCGAGCTCTCTCGAGGCCTGTGACCAGGTGGTGTTCGTCCCACAGTTGGGGCGTGTCGGATCGCTCAACGTCGCCTCGGCTTCAGCGATCGGGTGCTACGAGGTCAGGCGCCAGGGGTTCGCGACCAGTGGGATGCCGTCCGGTCTTGTTGAAGCCGGACCAGCCGAGAGCCGGATCGCGGAGAGCCAGTCCGGGGGCTTGTCCGGCGGCAGATAGCTCGACGCGTGGGCGGCTTTCCGCAGGCTCGGGCACATGAACCAACCGGCGTTTCCCACTCGCGGGCTCCGGACGGAGCCGATCCCGATCCTGGAGCGGTTCACACAGGCGCTCACGTGCTGTCCAGGATGGCACGCACGATCAACCACAGGGCTGTTTCCGTGTTTTGTGTGCACAAGTCCGACTCGGCAGGTGACTCCTGCTGCCCCTCGGCTCCCATTGCGGCAGATCCCACCCACGCGGTGCGACAGCCGGCGCGTCGGCCGGCACGGACATCGGTGATGAGATCACCCACCATCCAGGATCGTTCGAGATCAAGGTTCAGTTCCTGTGCCGCCCGAAGCAACAGCCCGGCCTCCGGTTTGCGGCATCGGCAGCGTACGGCGAGTGAGAGGACGCGCCCCGCGGGATGGTGGGGACAGACGTAGATCCCATCCAGCCGTACGCCCTCCACAGCGAGCCGCTCCTGGAGGTGCTCGTGCATCGACGTGAGATCCCCTGCGGCGAAGAACCCCCGCGCGAGGCCGGACTGGTTGGTGACCAGCACCAGGGCGACCCCCATGTGCTGCAGGGCACGCAGAGGTCCACCGACGCCCGGTTGGAGGACCAGGTCCGCAGGAGACTTCGGGTAGTGGCGTGGCTGGGTCAGTGTCCCGTCCCGGTCCAGGAACACAGCCGGACGCCGCGTCATGGGCTCACTCATCAACGCTGTGGCAGCGGCCTGTTGTCCTTGAACCAGGCCGCAGTCAGTACAAGCCCTTCCTCAACGGGAACCCCGGGTTGCCAGTCAAGAACCCGACGGGCGAGGGAGATGTCCGGCCGGCGTTGCTGCGGGTCGTCGACCGGGCGCGGAACATAGCTGATCTCTGACGGGGATCCGCACACCCGACGCACAAGAAGAGCGAGGTCCAGCACCGTCATTTCACGGGGGTTACCGATATTGACGGGGCCTGCGTGCTGTGAGTGCGCGAGGCGGAGCACGCCTTCTATCGCGTCGGACACGTAACAGATCGCTCGGGTTTGCAAGCCGTCCCCGGCTACGGTCAGTGGAGCGCCGTCCAGCGCCTGGCTGATGAACGCCGGTACCGCCCGGCCATCGTTGGAACGCATGCGCGGTCCGTACGTATTGAACAGCCGGACGATGGCCGTGTCGGCTCCATACTTCAGTCGATAGGCGGTGACGAGTGCCTCTCCGAACCGTTTGGCTTCGTCGTAGACACTCCGTGGACCCACGCTGTTGACATGCCCCCAGTAGCTCTCCGGCTGGGGATGCACCTGCGGGTCCCCATAGACTTCGCTGGTCGAGGTGAAGACGAACCTCGCCCTCTTCGCTACGGCGAGGTCAAGAGCGTTTCGGGTGCCGTCCGACCCGGCGGAGAGTGTTTCGATGGGAAACCTTAGATAGTCCGCCGGACTCGCGGGAGACGCAAGGTGGAAAACGATGTCGACGTCGCCTGGAATGTCAACCTTCTGAGTCACATCACAGGATATGAAGTCGAAGGAGCCGATCTCCTCCAAGTGAGTCACGTTGTGGAGATCTCCGGTGACGAGATTATCGAGGCACACCACATCCCAGCCGTCGATGAGTAGTCGTTCGCAGAGATGCGAGCCGAGGAATCCGGCGCCACCTGTTACCACGGCCTTCTTGCGCAAGGAAACACCTTCATTCATTCAGCGTGTGTCCAGAAGACGATCAAGCCAGATCCCAGAGGTTCTCGACAATCAGGTCTGCACATCGGTCCCAGCCGAATCGGTGACTGCGCGCCCGGAGAAAATTCCTCCTTCCCAACTGCCGCAGTGATCTCCGGTCCGCATGAAGATGCCGGATGGCATCGGCGAGTTGCCCGACGTCGTCCGGCCGGACGACTTGCGGAAACCTCTGGGTGCCGAGTATCTCCGGCACGGCATAGATGTTGGTCGTGATCACGGGCAAACCGAATGACATCGCCTCGAGCAGGACGAGTCCGAATGGCTCGAACAAGGTGGGGAAAACGAACACGTCCGCGGATCGATAAAACTGGGTAAGCTGCTCCCGGCCCTGTGGCGGCAGGACCGTGATCCGGGGATCGGACGTCTTCCACAGCTGCGGCTCCGCGGCCACGATCACTGCGGTGACGTCTTCCCGCAGCCGCTCGAGCGCCGACAACAGCACTTTGCCGCCCTTGCGTTCGAAGTCCAAGCCGACGAACAGCAGACGCAAGGACTGCTCGTCACCAGCAGGAGCCCCAAGATCCACTGGGGCCCCGAGATCCACTGGGGCCACGAGATTGGGCCCCGCACCCACGACGATGAGGTCGTCGAGCGGCACGGCGCTCTGCCGGTGAATGTCCTGTCGCAGCGCCTTGCTGAAGCAAAAGACACGAGGTGACGACCGGAGCGCCGCCCGTTCCAATTCCCGGTACATTTCCGCGACGGCTTCCCGCCCCGGAAAGACGGGAGCCGTGCTGTACTGCCCCTTGAAGTAGAAGTCACTGAGGAGCGCGTCCAGGAAATAGCAGACCGGTCGCGTGGCCCCTGTATAGGGGTACAGGTAGTTCTGGGACAGAATGACATCGGATGAACCGACGATGCCGGCCAGCCGTTCTTCCATGTGGTCGCGGACCGTCGCGTAGTAGCCTGGCAACAGGGAAGCGATATTCCCGTCGGATCGTTCCTCGATCGAGTGCAGCAGCTGACGGTTCGGCGGGAATTCCAGTTTCTCCTCGGGAAGTTCGGAGGACACGAGCCCGTTCGTCACTCTCCCAGTACTTCCCGGCACCAGGGCGAGTATCTCCTCGACATTGAGAAGATAGTCGGTTTCCAGGACCTCGAGTTCAACACCTATTCTGTCGAGTGAGCGCCGCAGTGCCCTGGAGAAGTGATAGGGAATCCCTGAGAAGTTTCTGAGTTTGTCAGGGTCTCCTTCCACCAGGAAAATCATCCGGGAAAACATGGAGTTCCTCTTCCGTTCTGACCCTGGACCATGGGCGATCTCCCCGCGCAGAGATCACTTGCGCTCGGGCCGCTGCTGTTTGCGCAGCAGGAAAGGTGGCGCGGCGAAGGCGTCCATAGGACTGGAACGGAAGAAATCGAGTGCCTCTTGCACGGTTTCGACGATGGGCTCACCGGGGCCGTTGAGCGAGGTGTTGAGCAGAACCGGAATGCCCGTTCGATCGGCGAAGGCCGTGATCAGGGAGTGGAGAAAGCCGTCCTCGTCCTTGGTCACCGTCTGCAGGCGAGCGGTACCGTCGACGTGGACGACGGCGGGGATGGACTCTCGACGTTCCTCGCGGACGTCCACGGTGAACTGCATGAAGGGCACCGGGGCATCAAGGGAGAAGTTCTCTCCGGCTCGTTCGAGGGTCGTCACGGGAGCAAGTGGCCGGAACCATTCGCGGCCCTTGATCCCGGAGTTGATCCAGTCCCTGACCTTCCCGTTCCTGGCGTCGGCCAGCAAGCTGCGGTGCCCCAGTGCCCTTGGACCCAGCTCGCTGCCACCCTGGTAGAGCCCCACCACGGCACCTTCACAGAACAGGTCGACCATGCGGCCCAGTAGGTCGGCGGGGCGCTCCAGCAGCACGTCCGCCTCACGAGCGGCGTCATGGAGCGCGGCTTCCAACTGGGCGGCATCCGGGACGGGCCCGAGAAAATCATGCACCATCGGCATAGCGCCGAGCGGAGCGAACTGCTCCAGCCCGAACAGAGCGCACCCGACGGCAGTTCCGCCGTCATGAGGAAACGGCGAGACGAACACCTCGGTGAACGGAGTCTCCCTGAGGAGCCTGCTGTTCGCCACACAGTTCAGGGCGGTCCCTCCGGCGAAACAGAGATTGTCCGCGCCAGTAATTTCGTGCAGCCAACCAGCAACCTCAAGCAGCGCGTCCTCGAATGCGCGCTGGCCGGCGGCGGCCAAGTCTGCGCTGTCCTGGAAGGAACCGCTTCCTCCTTCGGTGAAGTGCCCGTATTCGAGACTGTGATCGAATAGGTCCGTCCACTCCTGCGGAATGACCACATCGCCGTCTGCGACCGCCAGGGGTGGTAGTCCCAGAGCGTCAGGATTTCCGTAGGGGGCCAGACCCATCACCTTGCCTTCGCTGCCCTCACCGCCGAAGAGCTTGCGGCTCAGCAAGAAGTAGAAGGCGCCCAGCCCCCTGGGTCGGCTCCAGTCCATGTTCCAGGACCGTTTGGCCACACATCTGTATTCCTCGGGGCCGCAGAGATAGAAAGAGCTGATCTCCACGTCGCTGGGGTTCTGGCCCGGGCGGGCAGGATAGTCCTCGATGATGTCTTTGAGATAGCTGCCGGCACAGTCGATGATCATCACGGCAGTGTGATCGAAAGGCGAGAAGGGATAGGTGGCGTACAGGTGCGCCAGATGATGCGAGATTCTTATCCTGGGTACATCTGCCGCCGGCGCGAGAACGGCCGTCACTTCTTTCTGATACTCATCGAAATTCATGATTTCCGGATCTGACGAGTAGCACTCCACGACCGCATCCACCCGTTCCGTGAGCCCAGGTATACGGTCGGCGTAGAGGGGTAGGTCACCGATCCTGCCCCAGTGGTGCTTCTTTCTCGTATAGCGCTCTTTCTGGATGCTGATCAGCGACGACCCGCGAGCCAGGCAGACACTCGCGTCCTGCGTGCGATTGAGTCCGATCACGACGGGGAATTCGGCCACACCTTCTCCTGTACAGAAGAGGAAAACGCTATTTTTGGCTGTTTCGTGCCGTTTCGGGGGTGGGGGGGTGTGCGCAGTACTTCCAGGCTGGCGACAAAACGTACCGCGCTGCCTTTAACGACGTCCAGCCGACGAATCCGGCAGTATCCTGCATGGCAGCAAGCTGTTTCGGTGGGCCGGCATGCCGCGTGTCCCCTTCATGGTGTGGCCGTGCAGGAACGTGATCCTTTCGGTAGCTAGACATTTTCCACACCTGTTCAGAAGATACAAGTCGTGGCAGTCATCGACCGGATTGCTATGAGGAGTGGCGTGTATATCTATCAGATTGAGGTGTCGAACTTCTGCAGTCTCACGTGTGCCTATTGTCCGCACCCGACGCAGATTCGACCCAAGGGCTTCATGAGCTTTGACACCTTCCGCAAGTGCGTCGATCTCTTCAAGGACCACTGCGACAACAGAAACACGCTGCGCCTGCACAACTTTGGCGAAGTCGCCCTGCATCCGGAGCTGCCGCAATTCATACAATATGCGCGTACGGAAGGGGTGGCTTGCTCATTCTTCACAAACGGGATGCGCTCACGTAAGGAACCGATCGGGCGGGGCTACTGGCAGGAGCTCTCTGATGCCGGCCTCGAAACCGTGGACTTCTCCGCCCATGTGATGACGGAGGAAGAGTTTCGAACCATCGTGGAAGGCATTGTGCGGATCGGCAGGGTCTACGACCCGAAGCCTGAGGTTCTCGGTACGTGGGCGGGGCAGGTCGGCCCACCGGAAATCCCCCTTGCGAAACCCTGCATCTTCGAGCGCATGGATGCCTTCGTGGTGCTGTGGGACGGGCGGATCTCGTCCTGCTGTCTTGATGTGGAAGGTCAGTTCAAGGGTCTGCATGTGGATGACCTCCTGGCAGGGCGTCGGTATCGGTTCGCCTCCATCCCGCTGTGCTCCACGTGTTCTTCGATGCGTCATGAAGAGATGCTGTGACGTGCCGGCCTGTTCTGACTTTCCTGCTGGGCTCGCGGGGCGTGGCACGCACGCTCGCCGCGTTGCTGAAATGCCCCTAGGGCGTGTTTCGAAAGTCCCGCCGGGCCCGCCCTACGGGCGGACGACGCCACTTTCGAAACGCGCCCTAGGGTCTCGTGATTCCGTCAACGTTACTTGATCTTGTGTGGCAGGGTCGCTTGGTATGGAGCTTT
>CBFGQM010000021.1:0-27921 GCA_965650905.1 uncultured Streptomyces sp.
TGACTCGGGGCCGACGCCGCAGCCACGCAGGGCGTGCGCGAGGCGGTTCACCCGGATGTTCAGCTCGCCGTAGGTGACACGCTCGCCCTCGAAGTGGACGGCCTCGGCGTCCGGGTCCTGCGCCTCGAACCGCTCCACGATCGAACGCGGGTCGTCCCAGGAAAGGTTGGTGTCGTTCCAGCCGCGCAGCACCAGGGCGCGGTCATCGGTGCCGAGCACGTCCACCTCGGACAGCCGCTGCCCGGGGTCGGTGGTGACGCGCTCCAGGACGCGCACGAACCTGGCGGCGAAGCTCTCCGCCGTCCGCCGGTCGTACAGGTCGGTGGCGTACTCCAGGCGGCACAGCAGCCCGCCGTCCTCGTGGACGTGGCAGTCGAAGTGCACGTCGAACTTGGCGGTACCGCTGGTCACCGGTCCCGGGTCGGCGGTGACGCCGGGCAGGTCGAAGCGGGCCTCGGTGAGGTCCAGCCAGGCCAGCATCACCTGGAAGAAGGCGTGCCGGGATCGGGAGCGCTCCGGGTTCAGCTCCTCCACGAGGCGTTCGAACGGGACGCCTTGGTGGGCGTAGGCGGCGAGTCCCGTCTCACGGACGCGGACCAGCAGCTCCTCGAAGCTCGGGTCGCCGGAGGTGTCCATGCGGTAGACGAGGGTGTTGATGAAGACGCCGACCACGTCGTCAAGTACCGAGTCGGGCCGGTCGGCGATCACACCGCCGAGCGGGATGTCCTCGCCCGCGCCGAGTCGCGTCAGCAGTAGTGACACGGCGGCCTGAAGGATCATGAACGGGGTCGTGCGGGTACGGCCGGCCAGCTCCAGCATCCGCTGGTAGAGCTCCGGGGCGACGGGGAACTCCACGTGGTCGCCGCGGTGCGTGGCCACCGCGGGGCGCGGTCGGTCGCCGGGGAAGGTGACCTCGGGCGGGAGGCCGTCGAGGTGCTGCTTCCAGTAGTCGATCTGGCGGGGCAGGTCCGCGGCGAGCGTCTCGCGCTGCCATACCGCGAAGTCCCGGTATTGAACGTCCAGTTCGGGGAAACCGGGTTCGCCGCTTCCGGTCCGGGCGCGGTAGGCGGCCGTGATGTCCTCGGCCATCGGGCGCATCGAGGCGCCGTCCGCCGCGATGTGGTGCACGACCAGCAGCAGGACGTAGGTGTCGGGGCCGGTCTCGTACAGCGTCGTCCTCAGGGGTACGTCGCAGGTCAGGTCGAAGGGGCGGGCCGCGTCGGCGGCGAGGTCGGGGGCGGCGTCCCGTACGAACTGCGTGGTGAAGGGCGTCTCGGGTGGCAGGACGACCTGGTGCGGGCCGTCGGCGTCCTCCGGGTAGACCGTGCGCAGCGCCTCGTGGCGGGCGACGAGGTCGGCCAGCGCGCCGCCGAGGGCATCGGCGTCGAGAGCGCCGGTCAGCCGGATCTGGAGGGGAATGTTGTATGTGCCGGAGGCGCCCTCAAGCCGTTGTAGGAACCACATACGCTCCTGGGCGAACGACAGCGGGACACGGGCGGGCCGCTCCTCCGCCGTGATGCGCTTGACCTGGGGGGCCAGACGGGTCAGGCGTCCGGCGACGCCTGCGACGGTCGGGTCCGCGAAGACGTCCCGCAGGGACAGGTCGACGCCGAACTCGTCGCGCACCCGGTGGACCAGACGGATCATCAGGATCGAGGTGCCGCCGAGCGCGAAGAACTCGTCATCGACGCCGACCCGTTCGACGCCGAGGACGTCGGCGACGACGGCGCACAGCGTCTGCTCCTCGGGGGAGCGGGGCTCACCGCCCCTGACGGTGGAGGCGGCCTTCGCGGGAGTGTCGGCCGTACGGATGCCGGTGACCAGCAGCCGGTCCTCTTCGCCCACCGCGGTCAACTCACCGGCCGGGACGTCGAGTCCGGTCGCCGCGCCGCTGATCAGGCCCGCAAGGAGGTCGGCGAGCCGGGCGACTGCCGTCGCGTCGAAGGCACCGGCGAGGTAGGAGAACCTCAGCCGCAGCCGCTCCCCTGGGAAGACGGACAGGCTGACGGGGTAATGGGTGCGCTCGACAAGGTCGGCATGGGCGAGGCGCAGTCCGCCCGCCTCGATGCCGTCACTCATCGGGTAGTTCTCGAAGGCGACGACGGTGTCGAACAGGGCGTCGAAGCCGGACGCACGGGTCATCTCCGCGAGGGAGGCGTGCTGATGGGGGTGGAGGGACTGCTGCTCGTGCTGGAGCCGGGCCAGCAGCGCGGCCAGTGGCTCGCCGCGGTCGACGCGGACGCGGACCGGGAGCGTGTTGACGAACAGTCCGACCATCGACTCCGCGCCGGGCAGCTCGGGCGGGCGCCCGGAGACGGTCGCGCCGAACACGACGTCGTCGCGGCCGGTGAAGGCGCTCAGCAACAGGCCCCACAGGCCCTGCACAACGGTGTTGAGGGTGAGCCGGTGCGCTCGGGCCGTCGCCGACAGGGCGTCGGTCAGTGCCTCGGGCAGGACGAGCTCGTGGACGTCGTGCTCATCGGAGGTGCGGTCGGCGGGGGCGAGCAGGGTGGGTGCGGCGAGGCCGGCGAGCTGCCGGCGCCACACCTCGGCGGAGGCCGCGTGGTCCTGCCCGCCCAGCCACGCCAGGTAGTCGCGGTACGGGGCGGCCGGAGGCAGTTCGGTGCCGCCGGAACCGTACAGCGTGAACAGGTCGCGCACCAGCAGCGGCAGGGACCAGCCGTCCAGCAGCAGGTGGTGGTGGGTCAGCACGAGGCGTTCGCCGAGCGCGGTGAACCGTAGGAGAGGCGGCCGGACGACGCTGAAGCCGCGGGCGCGGTCGCGGGCGAGGAACGCCTCCAGGTCGTCCTCGTCGCGCTCCTCCCAGTCCACCTTGACGTCGGCGGGGACCACCTGCACGGGGGCGCCCGCCGAGCAGCTGCGGAAGGCGGCGCGCAGGTTGGGGTGGCGGTGCAGCAAGGCGGTGGCGGCGGCCCGCATCCGCTCGGGGTCGAAGCCTCCGTCGATCTCCAGGACGAGCTGGCCGACGTACGGGTCGTCGGGCTCGTACAGCGCGAGGAAGAGCAGTCCCTCCTGGAGCGGGGAGAGCGGCAGGACGTCCGTGGCGCCGCGGAACCTGTCCAGTTCCTCCTGGGTGATCCGCACGAGGGGCACGTCGGAGACGGTGAGGCCGCCTCGCGTGTGCGCGGCCAGCTCGGCAAGGGCTCCGGTCCACGCCTCGGCGAGGGCGCGCACGTCGCCCTCCGTGAGGACGTTCGAGGGGTAGGTCCACTCGGCGGTGAGCGCGCCGTCACGGACGTAGGCGTCGATCTGAACCGCGTGCGTGAGTGCGAGGCCGTTGTCGGCCAGTAGTTCCACGGCCGTCTCCGCCTTGGCGAGATGCCAGCCGCCGAGGTCCTGTGCGTCAAGTCGGCCCAGGTAGTTGAAGGAGATCTGGGGCGTGGGCAGCCCGGCGAGGTGGTCGCGCAGCAGGTCGTGGCCGCGGCCGCCGTGCGGGACGGCGCGCAGCTCCTCCTTGGTGCGCTTGATCAGGGTGGCGCCGGTCTCGGTGCCGGGGCCCAGGCGCACCGGGTGGATACGGGTGAGCCAGCCGACGGTGGCGGACAGGTCCATCCCGTCGGGCAGGTGGTCGCGGCCGTGGCCCTCCACGTCGACCAGGACCGGCCCTTCGCCTCGGCGGCGTTGTACGGCCGCCGAGAGCGCGGCGAGCAGGATGTCGTCCGGGGTCGCCCGGTAGGCGGCGGGCAGGGTGGTCAGCAGGGTGCCGGTGAGGTCGGCCGGGACGGTGACGGTGATCGAGCGGGCGGTGCCGTGGACGTCCTGGGCGGGGTCGAGCGGGCGGGTGCCGAGGACGGGCTCGGAGGCGGACAACAGGTCTTTCCACAGGGGGAGTTCGTCGTACGGGGCCGTGGCGAGGTGCTCGGCCCAGTGGCGCAGGGACGTCCCGGGCGGGGACAGTTCGCCGTCGGCGAGCGCCTCGGCGAGGTCGGTCAGCAGTATGCGCCAGGACACTCCGTCGACGACCAAGTGGTGGAGCACGAGCAGCAGCCGGCCGGACTCGAACCACACGGCCCGCACCATCACACCGTCGTCGGGCGACAGTGCGTGGCGGGCGGCCTCCTTCTGTCCAGCCACGTCCTCGTCCCCGGCGCGGGTCAGGCAGTCCTCGGCCCGTACGGCGCCCACGGGCCGGATGTGCCGGCCTCGCATGCGCAGGGCGTCATGACGGTCGAGCAGCTTCTGGAGGGCGGCGGCCAGCCGGTCGTACGACAGTCCGGGCTCTGCGGCGAGAAGGAGGGACTGGGCGAACCCGGCGGTGGGGCCGCCGCGTTCGGCGAGACGCCGGGCCATCGGTGTCACGGGGAGTTCGCCGACCGGGTCGTCCTTGACGGACGGGGTCGCCGGTGCCGTCGCGGCGACGGTGGCGAGCCGGGCGACGGTCGGGTGGTCGAAGACGTCCTGGGGGGTGAGGTGGAGGCCCTGGCGCCGGGCCCGGCTGACGAGCTGGATGGCGTGGATGCTGTCCGCGCCGAGGGCGAACAGGTCGTCGTCCACGCCCAGTTCGGGGCGGACGAGCAGGTCTGCGACGAGGGCGTGCAGGGTGCGTTCGGTGGCGGTCCCGGGCGCGCGTCCACCGGCCGGCCGGTCCGGGGCGGGCAGTGCGCGGCGGTCCGCCTTGCCGTTGGGGGTCACCGGGATCGACGGCAGGACGAGCACGCTCACCGGCACCATATGCGCGGGCAACCGGTCCGCGAGGTGGGCCCGCGGGTCGGTCTCCGGCGCGCCGGTCACGTAGCCGACGAGCTGCCGGGCGCCCGCGGCGGAGTCGTGGACCAGGACCACGGCCTGCTCGACGCCGGGCACCGACGCCAGTACGGCCTCGACCTCGGCGGGTTCGACGCGCTGTCCGTTGATCTTGACCTGGTCGTCGGCGCGTCCGACGAACTCCAGGTCGCCGTCGGCCCGGCGGCGCACCAGGTCGCCGGTGCGGTACATGCGGGTGCCGGCCGGGCCGTGGGGGTCGGCGACGAACCGCTCGGCGGTCGGGCCGGGGCGGTCGAAGTAGCCCCGGGCGAGCTGGATTCCCGCGAGGTACAGCTCACCGGTGACACCGTCCCGGACCGGCTGCAGGGCCGGATCGAGCACGTAGGCACGGGAGTTGTGGGTAGGCGTGCCGATGGTGACGGGCTCGCCGGGCGCGCAGGGGTGGGAGGTGGCGGTCACCGAGAACTCGGTGGGCCCGTAGGAGTTGTGCAGCCGCGCGCCGCACTCGCGGTGGAAGCGGTCGGCGAGCCCGGCGGGCAGGGTCTCGCCGCCACAGCTGACCATGCGCAGCGACGCGTCGGGGACGTACTCGTCGAGGAACGGGCCGAGCATCGCCGGGACGAAGTGGATGACGGTGATGTGTTCGCCGCGGACCAGGCGGGCGAGGTAGGCGGGGTCGCGGTGGCCGTCGGGGCGGGCGACGACGAGGGTTGCGCCGCGGGTGAGGGTCCAGAACACCTCCCACACCGACACGTCGAACCCGGCCGGTGTCTTGTGCACGACCCGGTCCGCCGGGGTGAGCCGGTACTCGTCCTGCATCCAGGCGAGCATGTTGGTGATACCGGCGTGGGTGACGACGGTGCCCTTGGGGCGGCCGGTGGTGCCCGAGGTGTGGATGACGTAGGCGGCGTTGTCCCCCCGCGGGACGGCGCCGGGGTTCGAGTCGGGCTCGCCCTCGCCGAGAACCCGTACGTTCTCCTCGTCGATCACGAACGACACGCGGGCGTCGGCGAGGACGTTAGCGATCCGCTCGGCCGGGTAGCCGGTCTCGACGGGCACGTACGCGGCACCGGTCTTGAGCACCGCCCACAGCGCGACGATCAGGTCGAGCGAGCGGGGCAGCCGCACCGCCACCCGCGACTCCGGTCCCACGCCCCGCCCGCGCAGGGCGTGCGCGAGACGGTTCACGCAGGCGTTGAGTTCGCCGTAGGTCAGCCGCTCGCCCTCGCAGACGACGGCCTCGGCCGCCGGGTCCTGGGCCTCGAACAGCTCCACCAGTGAGCGCCGGTCCGTCGCGTGGCCGGTGTCGTTGCGGACGTGGAAGCGCTCACGCTCCGCGTCGTCGAGCAGGTCGAGGGCGGCGATGGTCCGGTCGGGGTGCTCGGTGGCGGTGGTGAGAAGGCGGGCGTAGCGGTCGCGGTGAGCGGCGGCCGTGTCGGAGGTGAAGCGGCCGGGGTGGGCGTTGACGGTGAGCTCGATGCCGTCGCCGGCCTCGGGGTCGCCGTACGCGTGCAGGGCGAGGTCACGTACCGGTCCGGAGGCCAGCTGGTGTGCCTCGGCCTGGACGGGCCCGAAGGGCAGGCGGGCGGCGGCGAAGGAGAGGATGTTCAGGGAGGGGCCACTCAGGGTGCCCGGGTGGGCCGTGGCGGCGAGGTCGCGGTGGAGTTCGTCGTGCGGGTAACGCTGGTGGCGGGTGGCGGCGGTCAGGCGGGCGGCGACCCGGTCGAGCAGTTCGGTGAAGGTCGTCGAGCCGTCGACGGGGATCCGCAGCGGGACGTCGTTGACGAGCATCGCGGGTGTCGCCAGGGCGTGCGGGCTGAGCCGGGCTGCCATGAACACGCGGACGAGGACGTCGTGGGCGCCGGTGACCCGGTGGGTGTGGGCGGCCATGGCGGCGATCACCGGCAGGGACCAGCGCGACCCGGTGACCCCGCGCACCTGCAGGGCACTCTCCTCGGGCAACCTCAGACGCGCACCGGGCAGGCTGGGAGCGAGTCCCGTGGCTCCGGAGCCCAGCTCGGTCGACTCCGGCAGATCGGCGAACTCCCGCTGCCAGTAGCTGCCGTCGCGCTCCCGGCGAGCCGAGCCCAGGTAGGAGTGCTCCTCGGCCAGGATCTCGCTCAGGGTGCCGAAACCGCTCACGGACGGCTGCTCGCCGGCGGCGAGGGCCGTGTAGACCTCCAACAGGCGACGGCAGTGCAGGACCTGTCCGTAACCGTCGAGGAGGATGTGGTGGTAGCGGAAGTGGAACCAGTGCCGGTCGTGGCCCAGCCGCAGCAGTGTGTGCCGGAACAGCCGGTCGCCGGAGACCGGGACGGGACGGGCCTGGTCGGCATCGAGCCAGGCCCGGGCGGCGCCGGCCGGGTCGGCCTCGCCGCTCAGGTCAAGGTACGTCAACTCTCCCGTGATGGACGGGTCGACCGTCTGGCGAACCGTCTGCCCTTCCTCGTGGAAGTGGACCCGCAGTGCTTCGGTCTCGGCCACGGCCTGCTCGACGGCACGGGTCAGCAGGGGGCGGTCCACGGGGCCGGGGACGTCGTAGTAGATGCCGCAGGTGTACATGGGGCTGTCGGGGGCGAGGCGCTGGGCGACCCACACCCCGTGCTGGGCCGCCGTGAGCGGTAGCGCATTGTTCATCGTCAGGCCTGCTTCTCGCCGACCAGCGCGGACAAGGCCGCGCTCAGTGCGTCGACCGTGGGGTGGTCCCAGGTCAGCGCGTCGTCGACGGTCACCTCGAACTCGTCCTCGATGTCAGCGGTGATGGCCAGCGCCGTCAGGGAGTCCAAGCCATAGTCGGCCAGCGGGACGGACGTGTCGATGTCCTCCGGCGAACGCCGCAGGTAGGCCGCCACGCGTTCGGTCAGCCAGGCTTGTGCGTCTTGGATTCCAGCGGTCATGAGGGGTTCTCTTTCTTGTGCGGAGAAGAAGGAAAGACGGCGGAAGGACTGGGGAAAGAGAGGTCGGAGCCCACGTCGAAGAAGGCTGGGCGGGGCTGCTGACGTACAGCGGCATGGCGCTGTGCCCTTCACTGCGAGCGGTCGTCGGACGGCGTACGGCCTTCAGACGGCGTGCGGCGTCAGAGCACCCGTGATCTGAAAGCGGCGAGCGGTCGTCCCATCAGACCGAAGGAGCGGCCGGTGGCATGGCGGTCCGAAAGCTCGGCGAAGAGCCTGTCCTCGACCGGGGCGGGCAGCGGGCCCCGCCGGTGCGGGCCGAGGGCCGAGCGGTGCAGAGCCGCGCGCACCCAGGCGGGGTCGGCCAGGAAGTCCCCCGGTCCGGCGTGCCGCCAGACCTGGACGCTCGCGGTCCGGGACAGGACGCGTACGTACCGGGTGACGAGGTCATAGTGCTCGGGGCAGGCGTCGACTCCGAGGTCCACCGGCGACAACTTCCCATACACAGCGGCCAGTTCGGTCAGCTCCGCGTGGTCGGCGAGGACCGCCGTACGCAGGTCGGCGTGGGCGGGTGCCCAGGTCGTGTCGGTCAGGGCGTGGAGGGACCCCACGACGGGGTCGCGGCCCTTGGCGTGCAGGGCCAGCCGGTCGTACCGCAGGGGCGGTAGCGCCCGGTCGAGCGCGAACAGATCGCCGGGCGCCTCTGTGCCGGGGCGGCTCCACGTGCGGCGGGCCAGCAGCGGGAGCTGCGGCAGCAGGCTCATCTGGCAGGCGGCGCGCGCGATGTGCCCGAAGCCGACGGGCGCGAGGTCACGCAGCAGCTTCTGGAACAGCGCGGTCGGTCCCTCGCGCAGGTAGAAGTGGGCACCGAGGAGTTCCGCGAGCCGGTCCATGGCCTCCAGCAGCAGCCGGGACACCTCGAACTTGACCGCGGGGGCATACACGCTCGTCGCACCGGGCACCAGGTGCAGCGCACGGGCGCCGACCGCGCCGAGCGCCTCGGCGCGCAACAGGTCGGCGAAAACACCGGCCAGCACCGAGCGGACGTGCGGGATGGCGGTCGCGGGGCCGCCGTAGAGCCGACGTCCTGTCAGGTGGTCGACGGCGATGCGCAGTCCGGTGTCGAGGATTCCGGTGGCCATCGCGGGCAGGACCATGCGGGTGATCTGGAGGGCCTTCAGTGCGGTCTCCAGGCCGGAGCCGACGGGGCCGAGCACCGCGGAGGCGGACACGGGGAGTTCGTCGAAGCTCAGGCCGCCGAGCTGGACTCCCCGCATGCCCACGGTACTGAAACGCGGCAGGTCGGTGAGACGCGCGGGGTCGGCGCCCGCACGGTCGACGAGGACCAGGGAGTGGCTGCGGGGGCCGGGCCGGGGATCGGTGCGGGCGAGTACGACCATGGCGTCGGCCCGCGCGATGTTGGTGACCACCTCCTTGCGGCCGCTCAGCCGCAGGCCGCCGTCCGGTGCGGTGTTCGCGACGAACTCCGTGCCCGCCATGTCGTTGCCGTGCGCCAGTTCGTGGAAGGCGATGGCGATGCGCCGGCCGTCCAGGAGCAGGCCGGCGGCGTGTTCGGTCTGCCGTTCGTCGCCGGCGGTCCACAGGGTGACTGCGGCGATGAGCGAGCTGGCGCCGTAGCCGAGGCCGAGCGCGGGGTCGCGGCGGTAGAGGGCGCGCATGACCTCGGCGAGGTGGTCGGCCCGCTCCAGGCGGCCGCCCAGCCCGGGCGGTACGAACTCGGCGTTCAGCCCGTAGGAGTGCAGCAGTGTCTCTCCGGCGGCGAGCACCTCGGCGCGCTCGTCGGCGGCGAGGACGGCGGTCGCGCCGGTGGGGTTGGCCGGGTCGAAGAGGGCGCCGAGCAGGTGCTCCAGTTCGTCGGCACGCTTGGGGGCCAGGCCCGTGGCGGTGGTCATGCGGCGCCTCCCCACAGGGTCAACTCCGTCTCGGGCGTGCCGAGAACGACTTCGGCCAGGGCGACGAAGACGTCGCTGTCGTTGTCCTTGTGGCCGCCGCTGTCACCGAGCAGGGCGGTCAGGCAGGCCCGCGGCCACAGGCCGTCCATGCCAAGCCGTCCCGTGCGCAGAGTCGGGTTCTCCAACCACACCAGCAGGACGGCGGCAGCGGCGTAGGCGCGTTCGTAGGCCTCGGCCAGGCCGAAGGCCGTGCTGGGCAGTCCGCCCGCCACCGGCAGGAAGTCCGCCGACTCCGTCTCCAGCCGGGCGAGTTCGGCGAGCAGCCGGTCGACGAGCACGCCCGCCTCCAGTGGCCCTTCCTTCCGGATGCGTTCCGCCAGATCCGGCAGGGCCTGCACGGCGCTGCAGCCTGTGACGGACAGCAGCGTCAGACGGTCCGGGTCGAACGGCGGCAGAGGCGCGGTGAGGCCGGCGGCGGCCCGCAGGCCCTCGGTGTCGGTGCGGCGGCGGCTCAACTGACGGGCCAGGCGCGGCATCTGGTGGAGGAGGGCTGCGCGGTTGACGACCGTGCTTCCGTCGAAGATCGCGCAGACGCGGTGGTCGCGCTCCAGTTTGGCGAAGCCGCCGCCGGGCGGTGAGGTGAGGAAGCCACGTACGCCCAGCAGTTCACCGAGCGAGCCGAGCGTCTCCTGGATCAGTGACGGGACGTACGCCTTGGTGATCGCCGAGATCGCGCTCAGTTCCCCGGGCAGGGTGTGCACCGAGCGTGCGGAGAGCGCGCTCACCGCCTCAGCGGTCAGGGCGGCGGCGGCGGCCCGGCCGAGGATGCGCCGTACGTGCGGGACCTCGGCGAGGTGGCGGCCGTAGAGTTCGCGTCCGGTGGCGAAGTCCCTGGCCAGCCGCAGGGCGTGGTCAGCGGCGCCGAGGGAGAGCGCCGTGCAGGCGATGCGGGTGAGCTGGAGCGTTTTGAGGACTACGGCGATCCCGTCGCCCTCCTCTCCGACGAGGGCATCGGCGGGAACCGGGGCGCCGTCCAGGGCGAAGCCGCTGATGTCGGCGCCGCGGATGCCGTGGGTACGGACCTTCGGCAGGTTCCGCCAGGTGCCCTCGGGCAGCCGGCGCTTGTCCACGACGAAGAGGCTGAAGCCGCGTCCGCCGCCCGCCGGGTCGGTGCGGGCGAGGACGCAGGCGAGGGTGGCGCGGGTGGCGTTGTTGATGAGCCACTTCTCCCCGGTGAGACGCCAGCCGCCGATGCCACTACCGATGCCACCGCCTGTGCCGATGCTGTCGGCCCCGGAATCCGCGTCGGCAACCGCCGCCAACTCGCCCGCGAGCAGGTCGGCACCGTGGTCGCGCTCGGTCAGCCCCCAGCAGACCGCTTCACCCCCGCGTACGCGTTCGGCGAGCCGGGCGGCCTGGTCCGGGGTGCCGGCCACCCACACCGGCGCCGTCCCGAGGAACGTCTTGCCGTGCGCGATGGCCACGGTCAGATCGCGGCGGGCGACGGCGCGCAGCAGCCGTAACGTCTCGCTGACGTCGCCGTCCGGGGGGAGGACGTAGTGGGCAGGCAGCCCCGCGTCGTCGAGGACGCGGACCGCGTCGCCGGGGAACTCCTCCCGGGCGTCGAGTTCGGCGAGCGCCTCGGGCGAGAAGGCGTCGTCCTCGTGGGCGGCGAGCAGGGTCTCCAGGTCGGCCGTGGTGGTCATCGCGTCACCCGCCGGTGTTCGGCCAGTGCCGCGGTGAGCGGCTTGTCCTCGCCGAGGTGCAGGGTGTCCAGTTCGCCGGCGAGGTAGAAGGCGCGCATCGCCGAGCGCTGCACCTTGCCGCTCGTGGTGCGCCGGACGCCGCCGGGCCGCACCAGGGCGACCGCCGCGACCGGCACCCCGAACTCCCGGGCCATGGTCTGCTTCATCTCCACGGCGATCTGCCCTAACCGCTCGGCGCCCCAGTGGGCACGTATCTCGTGCACGGCGACGATCGCGGGCGCGATGTCCACTCCGTCGTCGTCCCCGACCATGAAGACCGCCCCGTGCAGGTGCTCCAACTGCTCGTGCTGGGACCGCAGTTCGTACTCGATGTCCGCGGGGTGCAGATTGCGCCCGTGCAGGACCAGGACGTCCTTGCGGCGGCCGGTGATGTACAGGTCGCCGTCGAGCATCGCGCCGAGGTCGCCGGTGCGCAGGAACGGTCCGCGTCCGTCGCCCGCGTACGCCCGGAACGTGGTGTCCGTGGCGTCCTCGTTCTCCCAGTAACCCGCGGTGACGCAGGGGCCGCTGAGCCAGATCTCGCCGATGCGGCCCTCGGGCAGGGCGTCCCCGGTGTCGGGATCGGCGATCAGTACGTCGGACCCGGCCGGCGCCCCGCACCCGATCAGTACGCGGGACGCTTCCGTGTCGATGGCCGGCCCGAGCACCCGGTTCTCGAGTGCCGTGGCGTCGACCGTGGTCCGCAGGGGTGGCCGCCCGGTGGTGCCGGAGGCCATCAAAGTCGCCTCTGCCAAGCCGTACACCGGGATGAGCGCGTCGGGCCGCAGTCCCGCGGCGGCGAACCTCTCGGTGAAGGCGGCGACGACGTCGGCGCGGACCGGCTCGGAGCCGTCGGCGGCCTTGAGCCGGGACAGGTCGAGCGTGGCGAGCTGCTCGTCGGTGACCCGTCGTACACACAGCTCGTAGCCGAAGTCGGGCGCGGCGGTGAAGCCGACGTCACAGGCGTCCAGCATCCGCAGCCAGTGGTACGGGCGGCGCAGGAAGGACATGGGGTCCATCTGCACATAGCCGCTCCCGTACAGGATGCCGGGCAGCATCAGGCCGATCAGCCCCATGTCGTGGTACAGGGGGATCCAGCCGCCGTACACCGTGCCGCTGTCGTTCCCGAACATGCGGACCATCCGGTCCACGTTGGCGGCCAGGTTGCCGTGGGTGACCATGACGCCCTTGGGGTCGCCGGTCGATCCCGACGTGTACTGGAGCAGTGCCAGGGTCTCGGGCGACAACTCGGGAGCGGTCCAGGCGTCCGGGTCCCCGTCACCGGAGTCGGTCGGGTGGCAGACCGCGCCGACGACGCCCTCCTCGGCGACCCACTTCTCGACGTCCGGAAGGTCGCTCCGCTGCGTCAGGATGGCGCGCACCCCCGCGTCGCGGGCGATGGCGGCGAGTCTGCGGCGCTCGTGCCGGTAGCGGCCCGGCAGCGGGGCGGGCACGGCGATGACGCCGGCATAGACACAGGCGGAGAACGCGGTGGTGAATTCGATTCCCGGGGAGTAGAGGAGCAGCACCCGGTCCCCTGGGGAGAGTCGCTCCTGCAGCCAGGAGGCAACGCGCCGGGAGTGCATATCGAGTTGTGCGCGGTCGCGCACCGTACGTCTGATGTCGCTGAAGTCCGAAACGAACGTCACGGCAGGCTGCTGCGGGTTACGCGCTGCCTGTTCCCTCAGCGTCGTGAGTAATTCTCGCACGACGGAAACCGTACGTAATCACGATTCCCGAACCAGTACTGAAAGATTCAAAAAAACTTCAAGTAACACCATAAAGCACACAAGAAACCTTGAACGATCCATGGGTTGATTTCGATCATCGGCGGGCGTAGAAACGGATCTGTGCATATCCCAACCACGTCGGCCATTGCGGTACAGGGACTACGTAAGAAATTTAAGGAAAGTCACGCCTTACGCGGCGTCGACCTGCAGGTTGACCCGGGCGAAGTCCTGGGCCTCTTAGGCCCGAACGGAGCTGGAAAAACCACGCTGGTAAAAATTCTTACGACCCTCCTCAAGCCGGATGCCGGCCAAGCTTTCGTGAATGGCTGGAATGTGACGGCCGAACCGGAAAAAGTTCGCTCCACGATCGGAATGGCTGGCCAGTATTCGACGGTCGACGGCATGCTGACCGGCTTCGAGAACCTCTATCTCCTCGCGAAACTGCGCGGTGTGGGGCGTCGTACGGCCCGCCGCGCCGCCGATGACCTGCTGTCCCGGTTCCGGCTCTCCGCCGTCGCGGGACGCCCGGCGAACACCTACTCCGGCGGTATGCGCCGGCGGCTGGATCTGACCGCCGCCCTCGTCGGCTCCCCGCCCCTGGTCGTCCTGGACGAGCCCACCACGGGACTCGACCCCGAGAGCAGACTCGACACCTGGGACGCGGTCGGTGAACTCGTCGCCGGCGGCACCACGATCCTGCTGACGACCCAGTACCTGGAGGAGGCGGACCGCCTCGCCGACCGGATCACGGTGATCGACCGGGGCCGGGTGGTGGCGGAGGGCACCAGCGACGAACTGAAGGCAGCCGCCGGAAACCGGCTCGTGGTGTGTGTCGCCGAAGACCGCCAGCTCGACGCGGCGACACGGGCCGCCGCACAGGCCACCGGCGTGACCCCGACGGTGGACCGCCGTGCCCGGCGTGTGGAGGCGGCCGCCGGCGACGGGCCGGCGGCACTGGGCCGCGCCCTCACCGCACTGGAGGACGGGGGGGTCGAGGTACTGGAGATCGGGCTCAGCCGCAGCACCCTGGACGACGTGTTCCTCGGCCTGACCAGCCGTGCCCGGCAGAAGGCGGCGTGATGAGCGCGCCCACGGACGTCCAGAGGACCGGCTCCCTCCACCGTGTCGCACCCGCCACCGGCCTCCCCCCGGCCGGGGTCCCGACCCGTGCCCGGCGCAACCCCGCCCTCCGTGTCGTCGCGGAGAGCGCAGACCTCGCCCTGCGCAACCTGCTGCACCTGCGACGCACTCCGGGGCTGCTCATCTCGTGCCTGGTGGAGCCGGTCGTCTACGCCATGCTCATCGGGTACGTCTTCGGCAACAGCCTGGGCGGCACGGCCTACCGCGAGTACATGGTGGCCGGACTGATCGCCCAGACCGTGGCCTTCACCACCACCTTCACCACGGTCGGGCTCTCCCGGGACCTCGACCAGGGCATGGTCGACCGCTTCCGCACCCTGCCGATCTCCCGCGTGGCCCTGCTGCTCGGCCGCACCGCCTCCGACCTCACCACTTGTGTGGCGAGCGTCGCCGTCACCACCGCGTGCGGGCTGATGATGGGCTGGCGCCCGCACACCGGGCCGGTCGAGGTGGCCGCCGGTGTCCTGCTGGTGCTGCTGTTCTCCTTCGCGATGTCGTGGATCGGAGTGTTCGTCGCCCTCATCACACCGAACGCCCAGGTGGCCGGCAGTCTTGGCGTGATCTGGCTGTTCCCCGCGACTTTCATCTCCTCCGGCTTCGTCTCCGGCGCGACCCTGCCGGGTCCGCTGTCCGCCCTGGCGGCCTGGAACCCGATCACCTCACTGGCGAACGCCCTGCGCCGCCTCTTCGGCAACACTGCCCCGCCCGGCTTCCCGGTGCAGCACGCCTGGCCCGCCCAGCACCCCGCGCTGTACACCGTGGGCTGCTCGGTACTGGTCATCGCCGTCTTCATCACCCTGTCGACCTGGCGCTACCGCACCCGCACCAGCCGCTGACCCCGGCCGCGCCCTCCCGACAGCCCCGCGCCCCGCCCGCGGAACCGGCCCGCCCGCACAGGAGCACCCCATGACCGTCCCCGCCCTGCGTCTCGGCCTCAGCCTCGGCTACTGGGTCGGCGGCAACGACGCCTCCAGCCTCCCGCTCGCCTCCCTGGCCGAGGACCTCGGCTACTCGGCGGTGTGGGTCTCGGAGGCCTACGGATCCGACGCCGTCACCCTGCTGTCCTGGATCGCCGCCCGCACCTCCCGCATCGACGTCGGCAGCGCGGTCCTCCAGATCCCCGCCCGCTCGCCCGCCATGACGGCGATGACCGCCGCCACCCTCGACACCCTGTCCGGCGGACGGCTCAGGCTCGGGCTCGGCGTGTCCGGCCCCCAGGTCTCCGAGGGCTGGCACGGTGTCAGGTTCGCCTCGCCACTGGGCCGTACCCGCGAATACGTCGACCTCGTACGCCGGGCACTGCGCCGGGAACCCCTGGCGTACGAAGGCAGCCACTACACGCTCCCGCTGCCGGACGGCCCCGGCAAGCCACTCACCCTCACCATCCAGCCACCGCGCGAGCGGATCCCGGTCTATCTCGCCGCCCTGGGGCCGAGGAACCTGGAACTGGCCGGGGAGGTCGCCGACGGCTGGCTGCCGGTGTTCTTCTCCCCCGCCCACGCCGCCCAGCAGTTGGAGCCGCTCAGGGCCGGCCTCGCGAAGTCGGGGCGCACGCTCGACGGGTTCGACATCGCCCCGGGCGTCCCCCTGGTGACCAGCGCCGACTGGCGGGCCTGCGCCCGCCGGGTACGGGGGTACGCCGCGCTGTACCTCGGCGGCATGGGCGGACGGGCGGACAACCACTACACCCAGCTCGCCGACCGCATGGGCTTCGGCCCCCAGGCCCGTGCCGTCCAGGAGAGGTTCCTGGCCGGTGACTACCCCGGCGCCATGGCCGCCGTACCGCTCGAATTCCTCGACGCCACCTCGCTTCTCGGGCCGCGGGAGCGGATCGCCGAGCGGATGACGGCGTTCGCCGAGGCGGGCGCCACCACGCTCAACGTCATGCCGGTCGGCCCCGGTCTGCCCGGCCCGGGCCGCGCCGCCGACGCGCTGCGCACCGCCGTCGAGGCGGCGGAACTCGCCGGGCTGCTCGCGTCCGACCCACCCGTCCCGCCTGACGTCCCCCGCCCACAAGGCCCGCTCGACTCACAAGGAGACACCCGCATCCATGACCACGCATGACACGACCAAGCTGATCTGCCTTCCGTACGCCGGGGCGGGCGCCTCGTTCTACCGTCCCTGGACGGCCCTGGCCGGGGACGCGCTGGAGATCGTGCCCCTGCAACTGCCCGGCCGTGAGCGGCTGATCGACGAGGAGCCGTACCGGGACGTATCCCAGGCCGTCGACGGTCTCGTGGCCGAGCTGCGGGACAGGCTGGGTGACGGCGGCGGCAGGGTGGCCGTCTTCGGGCACAGCCTCGGCGCGGTGCTCGCCTACGAACTCGCCCATCGGCTGGCCGCCGAGCCCGGTGTCGAACTCGTCCACCTGTTCGTCAGCGGATCGCCGGAGCCGGCCCGGGGCCGCGAGCAGCGGGCGACCGGCCTCACCGACGAGGACTTCCTCGCCAGGGTCGGCGAGTTCGCCGGCTACCGCCATCCCGCGCTGGACGACCCGGAGATGCGCGAGATGATCCTGCCCGCCCTGCGTGCGGACGTCGAGATGCACGAGAACTACGTCCCCTCCACCGACCTCCCGCTGAACGCGCCCCTCACGGTGGTCCGGGGCGAGGACGACGACCTCGTCGGCTACGACGACGCGGAGTCCTGGAGCAAGGTGGCCGGCCGCGACTTCGAGCACGTCGAGGTCCCCGGCAGCCACATGTATCTCACCGACGCCGCGCCCGCACTGGTCCGGCTGATCGTCTCGACAGTGCTGTAGCGCCGTTCGTCGTCCCCTTCCCCCCTCGCACGTACCCGATTCCTCAAGGAGTTCCCGATGCGTCTGCACGGCAAGTCGGTCCTCGTCACCGGTGCCGCCCGCGGACTCGGCAGGGCCACCGCGCTCGCCTGTGCCGCCGAGGGCGCCGACCTGACCCTGCTGGACATCTGCGCCGATCTGCCCCGTGTGCCCTACCCACTGGGCACGCCGGGTCAGCTGGAACACACCGCCGCGCTGTGCCGGGAAGCGGGCGCGGCCGTACTCACCACCGTGGCCGACATCCGTGACCTCCAGGCCGTACGGGAGGCGGTGACCCGGGCCGAGAACCGGTTCGGCCGGATCGACGTCGCCGTGAACAACGCGGGCATCGCCGCGCCCTCGGGCAAGCCGGTGCACGAGATCGGCGAGGAGGAGTGGTCCCTGATGGTCGACGTGGACCTCTCCGGTGCCTGGCGGGTGATCCGCGAGGTCGGCAAGGCGATGAGCGCCCGGCGCGCCGGAAGCATCGTCAACGTGGCGTCCACCGCGGGGCTCGTGGGCTACCGGCACTTCGCCGGGTACGTCGCCGCCAAGCACGCCGTCGTCGGGCTGACCAAGGCCGCCGCGCTCGACTACGCGCCGACAAAGGTGCGCGTGAACGCGGTCTGCCCCGGGTCGGTGCGCGACGACGCGCAGGCCGAAGGCCGGATGCTCGCCGAGATCGCGCGGGCGCTGGAGGTTCCGGTGCACGAGCACGAGAAGACCTTCGTCGAGGCGCAGCCGATGAACGCGCTGATCGAGCCCGAGGACGTCGCCGCCGCGGTGGTCTTCCTCGCTTCCGACGAGTCCCGGCAGATCACCGGGTCGGTCCTGACCGTGGACGGCGGATTCAGCGTCCGCTGAGTTCGCGTAGGCATCCTTCATCCCTCCCACGCCATCCCTCCAACGACACAACGGCAAGGAGTACCTCCCGTGTCAGGCCCTCTCCACCCCGCGGCCCGCTGCCACGCGGTGCGCGTCCGCTCAGACCGTTCCCCGTACCCGACAGCCCCGCCGGGAGTGTGGATGGACGACGTGCCCGTGCCGGCGGCGGACCCGCTCGCCGAGCGCCGCCGCGCCGCAGAACTCGCCCGCCCGGCCGACGGGCTGCGCAGGGTCCTGCTGCGCTACGCAGACGGCCCCTGCGATCTGATCCTGGTGGCTCCGCGCGACCAGTGGGACCGTACGGCCCTCGGACGACTTGCGGCGGGCGAGTCCGTCGACCCGGACCGCGGCCGCCCCGGCCCCGAGGCGCCCGCGTCCGCGCCCGCTCCCTCCTGGGGACTGGGCGACGACGGCCCCAGCGTCCCTCACCTGTTCGCCCTGGACGACGGGGGCGACGAGACGAGCTGGCTCGCGGCCCTCGCCGTCACCCTGCGCCGCTACGACCCCGAGACCACGCCGGTCGTCGGCACGGACCACGGCACATTCGCCGTGGCGGAGGCCCCGACGCTCGGTGAGCTGAAGCCCTCCCCCGCGGACGGTCCCGTACTCGCCGGTCTACTCTTCGGCGAGGGGGTGCTTCACGGTGCGTATGTGCCCTGTCTCGCACCGCCGTTCCCGCTCACTCTGTCGGTCTTCAGGGACGCCGACGGCTGGCGGCTGCGCTGCGACCACCTCGGCGGCCACGTCTCCACGGAGATCGCCGCACAGTTCACCCGGCACCTCATACGGGTGCACCAGCACATCATCAGCTCCCCCCAGACCGCGGTCGACGACGTCGGCCTGCTGGACGACGCCGAGCACGACCGTGTCGCGGCACTCGGCCGTCCGTCCCGCCGCATGATCACCATCCCGGTGACGGTGCCCTCGGCGTTCGCGCGGATCGCGGCGGCGACACCCGACCGCATCGCCGTGACCGAGGGCGGCGCGGGCCTGACCTACCGCGAGCTCGACGAGCGGTCCACCCTGTTGGCACACGGCCTGCGCCACCGCGGCGTCACGCCCGGCGACCGGGTGGGCGTGTGTCTGGAGCGCACCGCCGAACTCGTCGTCACCCTGCTCGCCGTACTGAAGGCCGGCGCGACCTACGTGCCCGTCGACCCCGCCTACCCGGCGGACCGCATCGCCCACACGGCGCGGGACGCGAGTTTGGGCGTGGTGATCACCCGGCTGCCCGGGTTCCCGGACGTCGCGGGCTGCCTGCCCATGACGCCGGACGAACTGCTCGAAACGGCCGCGGAACATGGCGAAGTCCGCCTCCCGGGAACCGCCGTCGCCCCGGACGCCACCGCCTACGTCATCTACACGTCCGGCTCCACCGGTCGCCCCAAGGGTGTCGAGGTACCGCACCGGAACGTGATCGCCCTGATCGACGCCACTCGCGACGAGTACGGGTTGGGGACCGACGACGTGTGGACCTGGTTCCACTCCAGCGCCTTCGACTTCTCGGTATGGGAGATCTGGGGCTGTCTGCTGACCGGCGGACGACTGGTCGTGGTGCCGTACTTCGTCTCCCGGGAACCCGACCGTTTCCGTGACCTACTGGTGTCCGAGAACATCACTGTGCTCAGCCAGACCCCGTCGGCCTTCGCACAGCTGTTGGACGTGGACCACACCCGGGTCGCGGTCCGGCTGGTCGTCTTCGGCGGCGAACCGCTCGACGCGCGCATGCTGCTGCCCTGGTTCGACCGACACCCCGAGTCGGTCTGCCGACTGGTGAACATGTTCGGGATCACCGAGACGACGGTCCACGTGACCGAGCAGACCCTCACCCGGCGACTGGCACTCGCCGCCACCCGCTCCGTCGGGCGTGCGCTGCCTGGCTGGCACCTGTACGTGACGGACCCGGCCGGTCGGCTGCTGCCGCCCGGGGTGGCGGGCGAGATCTGCGTCGGCGGCGCCGGGGTCGCGCTCGGCTACCTCGGCCAGGAGGAACTGACCGCCAGGCGCTTCGTTCCCGACCCCTTCACCGGAGGCACCATGTACCGCAGCGGCGATCTGGGACGCCTCCGCCCGGACGGCCGTCTCGAACACCTTGGGCGGATCGACAGCCAGGTCAAGATCCGCGGCTTCCGGATCGAGCTGGAGGAGATCCGCGCGGTCCTGCTGGAGGATCCGGACGTGCGGACGGCGGCCGTAGTGGTCCATCGCGACGACCCGGACGACGCCGCCACGGCCAGGATCGACGCCTACGTGGTCCTCTCCGCCGGCGACCTCGCCGCCGTCCGCAAACGGGCCGCGGGCATCCTGCCCGACTACACGCTCCCCGCCACGGTCACCGCCCTGGACACACTCCCGCTGACGGCCAACGGCAAACTCGACACGGCAAGGCTCCCCACACCCCCGGTGCCCACTGCTCCGGCCCGGGACACCGCTCCGGTCACCGCCGACAACGACCTCACCGATCAGTTGCAGGACATCTGGAGCAAGGTGCTGGGCGTGCCGGTCGGCCTGGACGACGACTTCTTCGAACTGGGCGGCAACTCCCTGTTCGCCGTCCGCATCGGCGCCGCACTGCGCGCGCGTGGCCTGCCCTCACTACGGCTGCGGGAGCTGTACCGCCACCCGACCATTCGTGAGACCGCCGTGAGCCTCGCGCCTTCGGACAGCCGACCCAACTGCGGCTGACGCGGAATCGGCAGTGCCACCACTTGTACCGCCACCAGACCAAGAATTTGCAGGAGTGCGGGCTTGCGGCGATGCGTCTTCCAGCCCGCACAGTCCGGGCGACACAGATACCCATATAGGGGGTATAAACGGTTAGTTGACCGACCAAGATCGTCCCACATGCCTCCCCCAAAATGCCTGACGCCCCATCAGGGCGACCGAAAAGCCCAGGTCACAGGGGTGCAACCTGCGACAGAGCGGGAGTCTTCTAAGCACGCGCTCCTTCCGCCTTCAGCGAAGGGTCAACACAGACCACCGTCCAGACGGCGCTTCGACACCCTGGGCCGGGACCGATGGGCGACGAACGGAAGCCGTGACCTGCTCCACGGCGGCGATGTCGACGCAATCATTCTGGTCAACGGGGTTCGACTGTCATACCGAGGTTTTAGTTAGCGCGGCCATGACCGCTTGGCCTGCGTCACCGCACCATCGGGTGAGCCTCGCGTGGGTGGTGATGACTCCTTCTCGTACTGACCCGCCGCCGCGCCGACATCAGGACCCGGCGGCCGCCGCGCCGACGACAGCGCATGACCGGCACCGGGGACCGCTCCGTCGTCGCCCACCATTCCAGCTCACTCTCGGCATCCTGGAGGAACTGTCCGAACAGGGCGTGACAGATGGCGTGAAGGTGCTCGGGGTGCGTGCTTCGGGTGTCCTCTGTGTGCGTGGCGGGCGTCCACCGGAGACAGGCTCGTTGTGCGAACGATAGCACTAGCATGCGAACATTCCCAGAGAGCATCACCTGCCACCACTAGCCTTGAACGGAGATGCACCTCCCCCTTGACACAGAGACGGACGCTTCGCACCATTGCGCTATCGTTAGCACTCCGGGGTGCGGCGGGCGAGCAACCCTCGTGTCGCCCTTCGTCCCCGGATTCCCTCGCCGGCCCGGCCGCGTACGACGAAGAGAGCCGTACGACACTTCGCTCGCTCCCGGTCCCACCGGCACACCGATCTGAGTGCCGCACCGCGGTTTCGCCCGCACCTCTGGGGGCTGCCCCTCGCAGCGAGGAGGTCCGTACCGCGATGGCAGGCACGGATCCCGCACCACCTCGATCGTCCGAACTTCGAAAGGTTCCACCGCAATGACAGACGCGCGGATCGCCAAGCTCTACGGCCGCAGGGTGTGGGACTCACGCGGTCGGCCGACCGTCGAGGTCGAGGTCCACCTCGCGGACGGCGCGGTCGGGCGGGCCATCGCACCGGCGGGGGCCTCGACGGGCCAGGGCGAGGCGCTGGACCTGCGCGACGGCGGCGACCGCTTCGGCGGCCTCGACGTCCGACGTGCGGTGGGCTCGGTGAACCAGGAGATCGCACCGGCTCTCCTGGACCGCGACGCCAGCGATCAGGAAGCCGTGGACCGGCTTCTGGTGGACCTCGACGGAACCACCGACCGCGGCCGCCTCGGCGGCAACGCGATCGTGGCCACGTCCATGGCCGTCCTGCACGCCACCGCCGCATCGGCGGGGCTACCCCTGTGGCAGCACCTGGCCGGCGGGCGACCCATCCGCATCCCGCTGCCCGAGATCCAGATCTTCGGCGGCGGCGCCCACGCGGACCGTCGCCTCGACGTCCAGGACTTCATGGTGGTCTGCCCCGCGGCACGGAGCTTCTGCGAGGCCCTGGACTGGACGGCGGAGATCTACCGGGCCGCCGGCAGCCTGATGCGCAAGGCAGGCAAGGCCCAGGGCGTGGCCGACGAGGGCGGCTTCTGGCCTGCCTTCGACTCCAACGAGGAGGCGCTCAAGACGCTGACCCTCGCCATCGAGACCGCGGGCTTCGCTCCCTCGGCCCAGGTCGGCATTTCGCTGGACGTCGCGGCCTCGCAGTTCGGCAGCGGCGGACACTACACACTGGCGCTCGACGACCGCACACTGGACACGACGGCGCTGATCGACATGCTGGGCGGCTGGATCGAGCAGTACCCGATCCTGTCCATCGAGGACCCGGTGGGCGAGGACGACCACGAGGGCATGAGGGAGTTCACCCGGCGCTACGGCCACCGCTGCCAGGTGATCGGCGACGACTACCTGGTCACCAACGCCAAGCGGGTCGAGGCCGCGGCCACCACCAGTGCGGTGAACGCCGTCCTCGTCAAACCGAACCAGGCCGGCACCATCACAGAAGCCCACCAGGCTCTGCGCGCCGGAAAGGACGCCGGCTTCGGCACCATCGTCTCGGCCCGGTCGGGGGAAACCGAGGACACCACCATCGCCCATCTGAGCGTCGGCTGGGACGCGGGCCAGCTGAAAGTGGGCTCGTTCACCCGCTCCGAGCGAATGGCTAAGTGGAACGAGGTTCTGCGTATCGAGGAGTCTCTCGGCGATGCCGCGGAATTCAGCGGCTGGTCCGCATTCACCTTCACCGATTCCGGGCCCTCCACAACCGGGTCGTAAAACAGCCCAGAAGTATTACAGTCACCGAAATCCAGAGCCGAACCGAGCCCGGAGACCAGCATGCTGCCACCCGTCGATCTGCGCCCGAGTTTCAACATCACCCGAACCAGCCATGTGCGTCTCACGGTGGCGGATCTGGCCGTAAGCCGGAACTTCTATGTGAACGTGCTGGGGCTGGTCGTCAGCGACGAGGACGAGCGCACCTGCTACCTGCGCGGCCTGGCCGAAGCCTGTCACCACAGCCTCGTCCTGGAGCAGGACGAGGAAGGAGCCGGCGCCTGCCGGAGGATCGGTTTCCGGGTGTTCTTCGACGAGGACCTCGACCTCGCCCACGCATGGTTCCGTGAGCGGGGCCTGACCGCCGAGTGGGTCGACGCCCCGTACCAGGGCCGCACCCTGCACGTCGCCGACCCGATCGGCACGCCGCTGGAACTGTGCGCACACATGGAGACCCGACCGCGCCTGCACATCGACTTCGAGCACTACAAGGGTGCCCACGCACAACGGCTGGACCACTTCCAGACCTTCGCGCCGAACACCTACGAGCTGTGCGCGTTCTACGGCGAGCTCGGCTTCCGCAACTCGGAGTACCTGGCACACGGAGACAAACTGCTGGGCGCGTTCATGTACCGCAAGGGCACCTGCCTCGACCTCGCGATCGTCGAGAACACCGGGCCCGCCCTCCACCACTTCGCCTACACCGTCTCCGAGAGCCGCGACATCTTCACCGCCTGCGACTGGGCGGGCATCCAGGGCTACGGCGACGGCGTGGAGCGGGGCCCGGGACGTCACGGTCCGGGCGGCATGCTCTTCACCTACCTCCGCGACCCCGACGGGCACCGGGTGGAGGTCTTCAACAGCCACTACCAGACGATCGACACCGAGGTCGAGCCCGTGCGCTGGGACGCCGGATCGCTGAGCACCAACGCCCGCTGGGGCCTCCCGGCCCTGGAGAAGTGGTACTTCGAGGCATCACCCTTCGTCGGCGCGCCGCAGACCCCCCCGGCCGAGCAGCCGAAGCCGATGTCGCTCGAGCGGTTCCTGCTCGAGCAATCCACTCCCTGACCCTCTCACCTCCACATCACCCAAGGAGACGCCATGGCACGAGTTCCCTACCTGCGCCGCGAGGACACGGACGCGTCACACAAACCCCTGTACGACCGGCTGGAAGCCGAGCGGAAGGTGCCGACGGCGAACATCTTCCTCGCCCTGACCAACGCGCCGACCCAATTGGACGCCTTCCTGACCTACGCCAACTCCCTGCGGGCCGCCGATCTCAGCCCCAAACTCCGTGAACTGGCGATCCTGACCGTCGGATACGCCACCCGCTCCGCATACGAGGTCGCGCACCACCAGTCACACGGACTCAAAGCCGGACTCACCGGGGAACAGCTCGCAGCGGTGGCCGACTTCGAGTCGTCCGACCTGTTCGACGGGACGGAGAAGGCGGTCATGCGCCTCGCCAAGGAGTCCACACTCCTGGTGAACGTCTCCGAGGAGACATGGTGTGCCGCCGCCGACCATCTGACGGACAAGCAGATGGTGGAACTGTCGTTGTCCATCGCCTGGTACAACTCCGGCGTCCGCATCATGGGGCTGCTCGACATCGACCTCGAGGACAATTACCCCCATCCCTTCCCCGATTCGTAGAACCTCGGCGCCACAAGAACCTCGGCGCCACAAGGCTCGCCCCTACCTGAAACGTGATGACCGAGCCGCCGGTCCACCGCCTCGGTCGCGAAAAAGATTTCTCCGTCCCCGGTCGTCGGGACGGGGCAGCTCCAAGGAGTATTTCAATGGCGAAAATGCTCGCTGCACGACTGCACACGCTCGGTGAGCCGATGTCCGTGGACACGATCGACGTGCCCACCCCGCGGCCGACCGACGTACTGGTGCGCATCAAGGCATGCGGGATCGTCCCGAACATGGCCAACGTGATCAACAACTGGCCCACCTGGTTCCCGCACCAACCGCTGCCCAAGCTTCCCGCGATCTTCGGCCTGGACCCCGCGGGCGTGGTCGAGCAGGTCGGCGAGGCAGTCCTCAACACCAAGCCCGGAGACCGGGTCTATGTGAGCCCTCTGCGGTCCTGCGGCAGCTGCCAGGTGTGCCGCGGCGGCGAACTCACCCGATGCCGCTACTTCACCCTGAACGGATACTTCAGCACCTCCCGCGACGGCCAGCGGATCTTCGACCTCTACCCCTACGGCGGCTTCGCGGAGTACATGACCGCTCCGCAGTACTCGATCATCAACATCCCGGACAACATGACGTTCGAACAGGCCGGCAAGCTCGGCTACATCGGCACCTCCTACGGAGCCCTCAAGAACGCCACAGCGGGCCCCGGCCAGGTCGCGCTCATCGACGGAATCACCGGCACCCTCGGCATCGCCTCCGCCCTCCTCGCACTGGCCTCCGGCGCCTCCCGGGTCCTCGGAACCGGCCGCAACGAGGAACTCCTCAAGCGCGTCAAGGAACTGGACCCGGACCGGATCGACGTCATCCGGCTGGGCGAGCGCTCCACCGGAGAGTGGGCGAAGTCCCGCACCCGCGGCGAAGGCGCGGACTACGTCATCAGCGCCCTGGGCGCCAAAGCCCCCGTGGAAACGATGCTGGACTCCATGCAAGGCGTCCGCCGGGGCGGCAAGGTGGTCAACGTCGGCGGCGTCGCCGACCGCCTGCCCCTGGACGTGAAATGGCTCATGGACGAGCAGATCCAGCTGATCGGCTCCAACTGGTTCACCACAGCACAGGGACAGGAACTCGCCGACATGGTGGCCACCGGCGCCCTCGACCTGTCCTACCTGATCACCAAACCCTTCCCCCTGTCCAAGGTCAACGAAGCGATCTCGGGACGCGCCACGGACCACGACGGGGGATTCAGCAACTACGTCATCATCCCCTGAACCGCGTGTCCCACGACACAGATCCGGGCGGCGTCCCCGCCTGCTCGTCCGGGAGCTACCTGGTGCTGCCCCTGACGCCCCGAACTCACCCCGTGGCGGTCCTGTTCTGCCCTGACTTCCGCCGCGGGGTGATCCACCACGGGCCGTGCACACTGCCTGTGATGTCGCCGGCGCTGGGCCCAGCGGGACGGACGAGCCGGTGGAACCGCACGGCTGGAATCGTTCGTCACCGTCACGCAGGAACTGTGCTTCTCCCGCGCGACGGATCGGGCCGCAGCTGGCGCCCTCACGCAGGCCGCCCGGGCCGAGACGGTGGGCCGGCGTGCCGGGCGCGGGGAGCTGGGGCATGCCCAGGCGGCATCTCCGGACGGCGGGCAGAGGTCAGCGATGCGCTGCGCACTCTGTTCAGGACGGCCTTGCGCGGCAGCACCGGTCAATCACCAACCGACGCATGTTTGTGCGTGGATGACGCACTGTCTTAGCAGGTCAGAGGGGTTGTCCTCGTCTTACCCTCGACACGGAACCACAGACCGTGGCGGCGTCGGTCGTCTGCCACCGGACGAAGGGACAGGCGGAGGAACACATGACATCGATCAAACACGTGGGCATTGTCGGCGCCGGGCAGATGGGCCGGGGTATCACCGAGGTCTGCGCCCGTGCCGGGCTGCACGTCACGTTGTGCGACATGACCGAGGACCTGGCCCGAGCCGGACTGGCGGGCGTGGCTGACTCCCTGCTCAGGGCCGAGCAGCGCGGCGCCATCACCCCACAGGGCCGGGCACATGCCCTCGCCGGAATCTCGGTCACCGGCGATCTCTCCCGCCTCTTTGGTGCGGACCTGGTCATCGAGGCCGCCGTTGAGGACGAGCAGGCCAAGACCGAGCTGTTCCGACAGCTGGACAAGGTGGTCACCAACCCGGCCGCCGTGCTGGCCAGCAACACCTCCTCGATCCCCATCGCCCGGCTCGCGTCGGCGACCGGACGGCCGGAGGCGGTGGTCGGCCTGCACTTCTTCAACCCGGTCCCCGTCATGCCACTGGTCGAGATCGTCCCGTCGCTGCGCACCTCGAAGGCCACCGCATCACGGGTACGCGCCTTCGCGGGCGAGATCCTCGGCAAGAAGACGATCGTGGCGCAGGACCGCGCGGGCTTCGTGGTCAACTCCCTCCTGGTGCCGTACCTGTTGGCCGCGGTACGGATGGTCGGCACCGGCACGGCGACGGCGGAGGACATCGACACGGCAATGACGGCGGGCTGCGCCCACCCGATGGGCCCGCTGCACCTCGCCGACCTCATCGGCCTGGACACGGTGGCGGCGATAGGAGAGGCGCTGTACGAGGAGTACCGGGAACCGTTGTACGCCCCTCCCCCGCTGCTGTGCCGCATGGTCGAGTCGGGTCAGCTGGGCCGTAAGTCCGGACAGGGGTTCTTCCGCTATCAGGCGGCCTGAGAGCAGCGGCCACCGTGGTGTCCCGACGCTTCCGGCCAGGTCAGGCGAACGCTCGAGCGTTCGCCTGACCTGGCCGGGTTTTGGGCGCGCACCGCGGCCCGCGGCCCAGGGGGTACGGGGCTGCCGCTGTACCGGCCGCCACGACGCTGGAGTGGGTCAGGCCGGCACACCCGTCCTGACCGCGGGCGCGAACGCGTGCGGCGGCGACCGGTTTTCCCCGGTCGCCGCCGCACTCTCGGTTCGGTGGCAGGCGGGTACCGCGGGGCGCGTGGTGTCTCCCGCGATACGCGCCTTGACCATGGGGCCCGCCCGGCGGTGGGCCGCGCCGGCTCACTGGCGGCGGGCGGCCACTTCCTGTGTGAGCTGGGGAGCCACCGCGAACAGGTCGCCCACCACGCCGTAGTCGGCGAGGCCGATAATGGGCGCCTACCCGCACAGTACCTTCGCGGGTCAGCGGAACGCCGGGTAACCGGTGATCGCCTGACCCACGACCAGTGTGTGCATCTCGTTGGTGCCCTCGTAGGTCATGACCGACTCGAGGTTGTTGGCGTGGCGCAGCGGCGAGTACTCCAGGGAGATGCCGTTGGCCCCCAGGATCGTGCGGCACTCGCGGGCGGCGGCGAGGGCCTCGCGG
>CBFGQM010000022.1:0-27487 GCA_965650905.1 uncultured Streptomyces sp.
GCATCTCCTTGATGTCCGCGCCCGCCGCGAACACCTTCTCGCCGCCGTAGAGGACCACCGCACGCACGTCCTCGCGACGCGTGGCCTCCTCCGCGAGCTGCTTGAGCCGGTCCTGCGTGGCGATGTCCAGCGCGTTCATGGGCGGACGGTCAAGGCGGATCGTGCCGACACCTTCGGCGACTTTCAGATGCACAGTCATGAGTGCAGGTTAACGGGGGCTAACGACAATGGCCCGGTGTGCTGAGTCACAGCACCGGGCCGTTCAGCGCGGAGCCTGCTTTCCACTCCTGCCATGACATGTTCCACCCTCCAAGTCCGTTGTCAGGAGCGACCTTTTTGTCATCGCTGTTCACCACGTGGACGACGTCACCGATGAGGCTGCGGTCGAAGAACCAGCCCGCCGGGGTCACGGAGCTGCCGCCCTTCACATCACGCAGGCCCACACAACCGTGGCTGACATTGGCGTCGCCGAACACGCCCCGCGCCCAGTAGTTGCCGTGCAGGAAGGTCCCGGAGTTGGTGAGCCGCATCGCGTGCGGGACGTCGGGGATGTCGTACTCGCTCGTCCCGTCGGCGCGCGTGAACCCGACTGTGGCTCCGTTCATCCGGGTCACCTCGAGCATCTCGGTGACCACCATCTTCCCGTTGTACGTGGTCGACCCGGGGGCACCCGCGGTGATCGGCACCGTGTCGAGGAGGCGGCCGTCGCGGCGTACCTCCATGGTGTGCTTCGCGGCGTCGACAAGACTGACCTGGCTGCGGCCGACGGTGAAGGAGAAGCTCTTGTCCTGGAGCCCGTACACACCGGGCGCGGCCTCGACGTCCCGCAGCCGCAGCCGGACCGTGACTTTCGTGCCCGGCTTCCAGTACTTCTCGGGGCGGAGGTCCAGGCGGTCGCGGCCGAACCAGTGCGGGCGGACCTCGACGGCGGAACTGGCCCGCACCTGGATCGCGCGCTCGACGGCGGCACGGTTCTGGATCTTGCGGTTGAACTCCAGGGAGATGATCATTCCGGTGCCGACGGTCGACCGGTTCTCGGGGGTGACGTATCCGATGAACCGCTTGTCGGGGACGTACGTCCTGAACGTCACGTGCCGCGCCACCCGCCGCCCGTGTCCGTCGAGTGCCACCGCGTCCACCGTGTACTTGGCCGCCAGCGCCAGCCTGTCGCGGTCCGGCCGCCAGGTCATGCCGTCCTTGTCGATCCGGCCGGGAACCCGGGACTCCTGTGCGTCCTGGGATTTGGCCACCTTCACGGACTCCAACCGCCCGTCCGACACCCGCACCCTCAGCTTCTCGTCCCGGCGTACGGCCTTGTCGCCGTCGTCCGGCCAGACGCGGATCGCGTCCTCGGGCGAGCGGGGCTTGCCGATCAGCCCGTCGACCCCGTTCGAGGTGCATCCCGAGGCTCCGGCCAACAGGCCTGCCCATGTCAGTACGGCGGCCAGAGCGGCCCCTGCGCGCCACGCGCGCCTCTGTGCGTGCATCACGTGAAGCCCAACGACAGGCCCCCTCCTGGGGAAACGTAAGTGCGAGCCCGGGTCTGGGCAGAACAGTGGGAGGACGACGCGAGGGGGGCTGCCGGTGGTGGGGGTGAAGGGCCCCCGGCGGGGTCTCGGCGGCCGTCACGCTCGCAGCGCTATCAGCCGATCGGCTGATAGCGGGCGCGACTCCGCGAGCGGCGGTACGACTCCACGGGCGGCCTGCGCCCCGTGGAAGACCCGGTCCCGGGGCCAACGGACCGGAGCGGGTGCGGCCAAAACCCGGTGGGCGTTGTCAGTGCCGAACCGTAGGCTCGCTCCTGATGTCCACCACACCCGCCGTGACCAAGGATCTCGCCGACCAGTCGACCCAGGCCGATCAGTCCCCCCAGAGCGACCGCTCGCACCGCCCCGACCGTTCCGTCGTACGGACCCTGCTGCGCCTGTGGCCGTACGTGCGCCCCGTGCGCGTCCGGCTGTTCACGGCGGCGTTCGTCGCGGTCGTCGCGTCGTGTACGGGGCTGATGATTCCGCTCGTCCTGAAGTGGCTCGTGGACGGGCCGGTGGCCGACCGGGATCCGCGCGGGGTGTGGCTGGGGGCGCTGAATCTGCTGCTGCTCGGGCTCGCCGAGGCGCTGCTCTTCGGGCTGCGGCGGTGGCTGGTGGCTCGTCCGCTGGCCGGTGTCGAGGCGGCGATGCGGGCGGATCTGTACCGGCATCTGCAGCGGCTGCCGGTCGCCTTCCACGACCGCTGGGCCTCTGGCCAGCTGCTGTCGCGGGGCACGACGGATCTGATGCTGCTGCGGATGTTCCTCGCCTTCCCGCTGACGTTCCTGCTGGTCAATGGCGTGACGATCCTGGTGGGCGTGATCATTATGCTGGTCCAGGAGTGGACACTCGGCGTGGTGATCCTCATCCCCTCCGTCCCCGTGGTGATCTTCTGCTGGCTCTTCGAGAAGCGGTACTCGGCCATCGCGCGTCGGGCCCAGGACCAGGTGGGCGATCTGACGACGCTCGTCGAGGAGAGCGTGCTCGGCATCCGCGTCATCAAGGGCTTCGGGCGCCATCGCAGCCAGGCCCGGGCCTTCCGCGACCTGTCTTGGACCCTGCGGGGCACGGAACTCGCCAAGGCGCGGCTCCTCGCCACGATCTTTGCCGTCATCTTCACGCTTCCCGAGCTCGCCGTCGGCGCGGCGCTCGTCCTCGGCACGATGCATGTGGCCGAGGGACAGCTCTCCGCCGGCACGTTGGTCGCCCTCCTGTCGACGGCTCTCGCGCTGCGCTGGCCCGTCGACTCGACCGGGTTCCTGCTGGCGGTGAGCCAGGAGGCGGCGACGGCCACGGAGAGGTACTTCGAGGTGATGGACGCCGAGCCGGAGAAGGCCGACTCCACCGTGGACACGCGTGGTGAAGGGCGCGCGGGAGGCTTGGGAGAGAGCGGCGAGGGCGGGCTCCGGTTCGACGGCGTGGGGTTCTGTTATCCGGACGCGCCCGCGGACGCCCCTCCCGTACTGGAACGGATCGATCTCCACATCCGCCCCGGCGAGACGATGGCACTGGTAGGAGCCACCGGCACCGGCAAGACGACGCTCACCGCCCTGGTCCCCCGCCTCCACGAGGTGACCTCCGGCCGTATCACCCTGGACGGCGAGGACATCACCGAGCTGCCCCGTGAGGAGCTCCGCGCGCGCGTCGCCGTGGCCTTCGAAGAGCCCACCCTCTTCTCCGCGAGCGTCGGCGAGAACGTGCTCATGGGCGCCGAGGGCACCGCCGGCGACGTGGAGTTGGCCCGTGCCCTCGCCGTCGCGCAGGCCGACTTCGCGCACGCCCTGCCCCAGGGCACCGACACCCAGGTCGGCGAGCAGGGCCTGAGCCTGTCCGGGGGCCAGCGGCAGCGGATCGCCCTGGCCAGGGCGGTGGTGGGCCGTCCCCGCTTCCTCGTCCTCGACGACCCCCTGTCCGCCCTGGACGTCCACACGGAGGCCCTGGTCGAGGCGGCCCTGCGCCGCGTCCTCGCGCAGACGACCGCCCTGGTCGTGGCGCACCGCCCGTCCACCGTCCTGCTCGCCGACCGCGTGGCCCTGCTGTCCGGCGGCCGCATCGCCGCGGTCGGCGTTCACCACGAACTGCTGCGTACGAACGCCGAGTACGCCCATCTGATGTCGGGTGCCGAACAGGACACGGCGCTGTCGGGTGCCGAACAGGACGACGAAGACACCGCCTCGCCGGGCGCCGGGGCAGACATTGCCTTGCCGGGAGGCGAGGCAGACATTGCCTTGCCGGGAGGCGAGGCAGACATTGCCTTGCCGGGAGGCGGGTCCGGGGAAAGCACCGAGCCGTCCCGCGCCCAGGAGAACACCGCACGGTCCGGCGCGAAGGAGGACGGCCGATGACGGCACCCACGACGACCGCGCCGAGCAACGACGAAGAGCGGCCGAAGCCCCCGCACGGCGAGCACGGCGACGGCGACCCCTTCGACCACGACACGCTCCCCACTCCCCCGCGCGCGACGTCCACGCTCCTGCGCTCCCTGCTCGCCCCGCTCAGGGCCCGCCTCGTCCTCGCGGCGGTGCTGCTCCTGCTCCAGCAGGCGGCCGGGCAGGCCGGCCCGCTGCTCGTGGCATACGCGATCGACCGTGCCGTTCCCGCGTTCCGCGACGACGACAAGGGCCCGCTGATCGCCGTGGCGGTCGCCTATCTGCTCTGCGCGGTGGCCGCCGGCGGGCTCAAGTACGCCTTCGTCCGGGCGTCCGGCCGCGTCAACCAGGACGTGCTGCTCGACCTGCGCGGCCGGATCTTCCGCCACGCGCAGGCGCTCAGCGTCGACTTCCACGAGCGCTACACCTCGGGCCGTCTCATCTCCCGCTCCACCACGGACGTGGAGTCGCTGCGTGAACTGCTCAGCGAGGGCCTGCAGGAGCTCATCACGGTCTTCCTGTCCTTTGTCTACATCTCGGCGATGCTGCTCTGGCTGGACCTGGGCCTGGGCGCGGTCGCGGTGGCCTCCTTCGTGCCGCTCTACCTCCTCGTGCGCCTCTACCAGCGCCGCGCCGGACGCATCTACGGCGTCCGCTCGACCGCGATGGCCGCCGTCATCGTGAAGTTCGCGGAGACGATGAACGGCATCCGGCCGGTGCGCGCCTTCCGCCGCGAGAAGGCCAACGACGCGGACTTCCGGGTCCTCAACCGGCACCACGAACGCGTCAACGGCGACGCCATCCTGGAGATGGCGCGCTATGTCCTCGGCTCGCGTCTGGTGGCCAACACGGCGGTCGCGGGGATTGTGCTGTGGGGCGCGTACCGGGTGGCTTCGGGATCGCTGGCGCTCGGTGTGCTGGCGGCCGCGGTCCTGTATCTGCGGCGCCTGTACGACCCCATCGACCGGCTGGGGATGTTCCTCAACTCGTACCAGTCGGCGGCAGCCTCGCTGGAGAAGATCGCGGGTCTGCTCGCCCAGGTCCCGACGGTGCCCGAGCCCGCCGTGCCGCGGTCGCTGCCGGCGCCGGCCTCCGAGCACCCGGGCCGCGAGGTCGTCTTCGACGACGTCCGGTTCGCGTACCGCACGGGCGGCGAGGTGCTTCCCCGCTTCTCGCTGACCCTCCCGGCGGGCCAGACGGTCGCCGTGATCGGCTCGACGGGCGCGGGCAAGTCGACGCTCGCCAAACTACTGGCCCGCTTCTACGACCCCTCGGCCGGCCTGATCCTCCTGGACGGCGTCGACCTGCGCGAGCTCCCGGTGCCCGAACTCCGGCGCGGGGTGGCGATGGTCACACAGGAGGCCTTCCTCTTCTCCGGCACGGTCGCCGAGAACATCGCCATCGGCCGCCCCGACGCCGGCCGCGAGGAGATCGAGCGCGCCGCGAAGGCCATCGGCGCCCACGACTTCATCAGCGCCCTGCCCGACGGCTACGACACCGACGTACGCAAGCGGGGCGGCCGCATCTCGGCCGGGCAGCGCCAGCTCGTCGCGTTCGCGAGGGCGTTGCTCGCCGACCCGGCGGTCCTCATCCTCGACGAGGCGACCAGCTCCCTCGACGTTCCCGGCGAACGGGCCGTCCAGCGCGCCATGTCGACCGTCCTGCGGGGCCGCACGGCCGTCGTCATCGCGCACCGCCTGTCGACGGTGCAGGTCGCCGACCGGGTGCTGGTCATGGAGCACGGGCGGATCGTGGAGGACGGCTCGCCCGCCGAACTCGTTGCGGCGACAGGCAGGTTCGCCGATGTGTACCAGGCGTGGCGGGACAGCCTGGTGTAACGGGACAGCCTGGTTCGGCGGCAGGGCGAGTACGGACGTGCGGCGGTCGCACGCACGGAACGGCGAACAGGGAGGGTGGACAGAGGTGAGGCCGGAGACGATCGACGCATACGCGGAACCGGGTACTGCGGACTCGGCACGGTCCGCGACAAACCTGCTGATCGCCGCACCGTCCGCCTTTGACGCCGAGCTGTGGGAGGCCCTCGCCACCGTCGGTGCCGACTGGACGGGCGAACAGGACATCGGGACCAGTCACCGCACGCGTAGGGCAGCCCCGGAAAGAAGGCGCTTGGGGGGCTGCCCTACGCTGCTCCCCATGCCCTCCACGGAAACGCCCTTCACGTACGACGACGTGGGCGCGACCCGCGAGAAGCGCTGCCCGCCCGGGTTCCACCCCCTGGACGTCAGAACCCGTATCGGCGAAGGCCGGCACGTCTTCGAGGCGGCGTCCAGGGCGGTCCTGACGTGGGAACTGCACCGAGCGGTGGGCGTCGGCGTCGCCACCGACGCCGACCGGGCCGCCCCCGGCGTCGACGTGACCGTCACTCTCGGCGGCCTCGTCAAGGCCCCCTGCCGCGTCGTCTGGACCGTCGAAGAACCCCGCCGCGCCGGCTGGGCCTACGGCACCCTCCCCGGCCACCCGGAGTCCGGCGAGGAAGCCTTCCTCGTGGACATGACGGGCGACGGCACCGTCTGGCTCACCGTCACCGCCTTCAGCCGCCCGGCCAAGTGGTACACGCGCGCGGGCGGACCTGCGACCCGGGGGCTGCAGCATGCGTATGCGCGCAGGTGCGGGGTGGTGTTGCGGCGGTTGTACGGAGGCTCGGACGCGTAGGACCGGTCCGGCCGATCAAGTCGCAGGAAAGCGACGGCACCTTGGGAGTGCCGGTGAGCGGGGTCTGGTGCGTGCAGTTGCCCGTGCCGGCTCCTCGGGTTCGGCCGGGACTGGGTGTGCGACGTCCGCATGGCTCGAACACGGTTGTGGTGGTGGTCAACCTGGACCCGAACCACACCCAGGAGGCCACGGTCTCGTTGGACATGCCGCGGCTCGGCCTCGACCGGCACGAGTCCGTCCCGGTGCGCGACGAGCTCACCGGCGCCACCTACCCCTGGGGCAGGACCAACCATGTGCGGCTCGAACCCGGCCAACAGCCCGCCCACATCCTGAGTGTCCTGCGACCGTCCTCACCGCCAACCGGAGGGTCACCCACATCATGATCGTCAACGAGCCCGTCCAGGACACCTTCGAGGACACGCCCGCCAAGGACCGTGACCCACAGTGGTTCAAACGCGCCGTCTTCTACGAAGTGCTCGTCCGCTCCTTCCAGGACAGCAACGGCGACGGCGTCGGCGACCTCAAGGGGCTGACCGCCAAACTCGACTACCTGCAATGGCTCGGCGTCGACTGCCTGTGGCTTCCGCCGTTCTTCAAGTCCCCGCTGCGCGACGGCGGCTACGACGTCTCCGACTACACCGCCGTGCTGCCCGAGTTCGGCAACCTCGCCGACTTCGTGGAGTTCGTGGACGCCGCCCACCAGCGCGGCATGCGCGTGATCATCGACTTCGTGATGAATCACACCAGCGACCAGCACGCGTGGTTCCAGGAGTCGCGCAAGGACCCTGACGGCCCCTACGGGGACTACTACATGTGGGCCGACAACGACAAGCAGTACCAGGACGCCCGGATCATCTTCGTCGACACCGAAGTCTCCAACTGGACCTTCGACCCGGTCCGCAAGCAGTACTACTGGCACCGCTTCTTCTCCCACCAGCCGGACCTCAACTTCGAGAACCCGGCCGTCCAGGAAGAGATCATCTCCGCCCTGCGGTTCTGGCTGGACCTGGGGATCGACGGCTTCCGTCTGGACGCGGTCCCGTACCTGTACGCGCAGGATGGCACCGACTGCGAGAACCTCCCGGCCAGCCACCGGATGCTCAAGCGGGTGCGTGCCGAGATCGACGCACACTATCCGGACACCGTGCTGCTGGCCGAGGCCAACCAGTGGCCCGAGGACGTCGTCGACTACTTCGGCGACTACGGCGCCGGCGGCGACGAATGCCACATGGCCTTCCACTTCCCCGTCATGCCCCGCATCTTCATGGCCGTCCGCCGCGAGTCCCGCTACCCCGTCTCCGAAATCCTCGCCAAGACCCCCGCCATCCCCTCCGGCTGCCAGTGGGGCATCTTCCTGCGCAACCACGACGAACTCACCCTGGAGATGGTCACCGACGAAGAACGCGACTACATGTGGGCGGAATACGCCAAGGACCCCCGCATGCGCGCCAACATCGGCATCCGCCGCCGCCTCGCCCCCCTGCTCGACAACGACCGCAACCAGATCGAACTGTTCACCGCCCTGCTGCTCTCCCTCCCCGGCAGCCCGATCCTGTACTACGGCGACGAGATCGGCATGGGCGACAACATCTGGCTCGGCGACCGCGACGCCGTACGCACCCCCATGCAGTGGACTTCGGACCGCAACGCCGGCTTCAGCTCCTGCGACCCCGGCCGCCTCTACCTCCCCACCATCATGGACCCGGTCTACGGCTACCAGGTCACCAACGTCGAGGCCTCCATGTCCTCCCCCTCGTCACTGCTGCACTGGACCCGCCGGATGATCGAGATCCGCAAACAGAACCCCGCCTTCGGCCTGGGCTCCTACACCGAACTGCCCTCCACCAACCCGGCCGTCATCGCCTTCCTGCGCGAGAACCCCTCGACCGAGGAGAACGAGGACGACCTGGTGCTGTGCGTGCACAACTTCTCCCGCTTCGCCCAGCCCACCGAACTCGACCTGCAAAACTTCGACGGACGGCACCCGGTGGAACTGATCGGCGGCGTCCGCTTCCCCACCATCGGCCGACTCCCCTACCTCCTCACCCTCGCAGGCCACGGCTTCTACTGGTTCCGGCTGCGCCGGGAAGCAGCGTAGAACCGGTGCAGGAGGGGGACGCAGAGCCGGGCGGGGCGGTTTTCACCGCCCGCCCTCGGCACGTCGGTACCACCCCGCCACCAGGGAGGGGACGCGACGTCTCGCGGGGGACGCGGCCCTCAGGTTGGGGATGGGACAGGTAGGCGCTCTGTACCCGGGGGCGAACCAAACCCTCACTGCCCGGGTACAGCCCCGCACCCGTACGTCAGAGCGCCGTCGCCAGCGCCTTCGGAAGCTCCCCCGTGTGCACGATGCCCAGCGTCTGCGTGGCGCGGGTCAGGGCGACGTAGAGGTCGCTCGTGCCGTAGCGGGACGGCTCGACCACCAGGACCGAGTCGAACTCCAGCCCCTTGGACTGACGGGGGTCCAGCAGAACGACCGTACGGGTCAGGTCGGGCTCCTTGCCCGCCGTGACGCCGTCCAGCCGCGCGGCCAGCGCCCGGTGCAGGTCGCGCGGTGCGATCACCGCCAGGCGCCCCTCGGCGGGAGTCAGTTCCGCGACCGCCTTCTCCACAGCCGCCGGCAGGTCGTCCGTGGCCCGCGCCCAGGGCCGTACGCCCGTCGACCGCACGGAACTCGGCGGCTCGAAGCCTGGCTGATCGGCGCGCGGTACGGCCGCAGCGACGTCCATGATCTCGGACGGTGTGCGGTAGTTGACGGCGAGGCGGGTGTGCTCCCAGCGGTCCTCGACGTAGGGGCGGAGGATGTCCGACCAGGAGCCGACGCCCGCCGCCTCGGCCGTCTGCGCCGGATCCCCGACCAGCGTCATCGACCGCGTCGGGCTGCGCCTCATCAGCAGCCGCCACGCCATCGGCGACAGCTCCTGCGCCTCGTCGACGATGATGTGCCCGAACGCCCAGGTTCGGTCGGCCGCGGCCCGCTCGGCGGCGCTGCGGTGGTCGTCCTCCTCATGGCGCTCGGCCATCCGCTCGGCGTCGATGACGTCATGCGCGGACAGGACCTCGGAGGCGTCGGGATCGCCGTCCTCCTTGTCCTCGAACTCGTACGTCCGTGAGGCGTACGAGATGTCCAGCACGCTCTGCGCGTACGCGACCTGCTCGCTGCGTTCCTTCGCTGCCGCCGCCCTGGCCGACCGGCCGTCCTCGCCGAGGAGTTCGGCGGCCTCGTCGAGGAGGGGGACGTCCGCGGTGGTCCAGGCTCGCGTCACCGTACGCCGGATCGCGGCGGCGTCCGGCTCGGAGAGGTAACCGTCCGGATCGGTGAGGAAGTCGGCCACCAGGCGCTGCGGGCTGAGGCACGGCCACAACCGGTCGATGGCCGACCAGACTTCGGGGTTCTCGGCCAGCTCGTCGCGGATCTGTGTGATGTCGCCGGCGTCGAGCAGGTTCGTACCGTCGTACGGATCCGTGCCGATCCGCTCGGCGACCATGTCGGTGAGGGTGTTGAGGATGTGGCCCTCGAAGTGCTCGCGGGCGGCGTTGTGCTGCAGTCTCGCCTCGCGCGTGCGCTCGCGGGCGACGCGTACGAGATCGTCGTCGAGCATCAGGATGTCCCGGTCGTGCTCGATGGCGATCACCGGTTCGGGCAGGGCCTGGCGGTCGCGGACGGCGGCGGCGAGGACGTCGGCCATGTCGGCGCGGCCCTTCACGGCGGCGGCCTCGGGGGTGTCGGTCGCGGTCGCCTTCACACCCGGGTACAGCTCACCGACGGTCGCGAGCAGGACGCCCGTCTCGCCGAGCGAGGGCAGGACCTCGCCGACATAGCCGAGGAACGCCGGGTTCGGGCCGACGATCAGGACGGCCCGCTTGGCGAGCAGCTCCCGGTGTTCGTAGAGGAGATAAGCGGCGCGGTGCAGGGCCACGGCCGTCTTGCCGGTGCCGGGGCCGCCCTCCACCACCAGCACGCCACGGTGCGGGGCGCGGATGATGCGGTCCTGCTCGGCCTGGATGGTCTGCACGATGTCGCTCATGCGGCCGGTACGCGCGGAGTTGAGGGCGGCGAGCAGGACGGCGTCGCCGGTGGGGTCCTCGTGCCCGGTCCGTTCCTCGTCCCCCAAATCGAGGATCTCGTCGTGCAGGGCGGTGACGGCGCGGCCCTCGGTGGTGATGTGCCGGCGGCGGCGCAGTCCCATCGGTTTATGGCCGGTGGCGAGGTAGAAGGGGCGGGCGACCGGGGCCCGCCCGTCGATCAGGATCGGGGTGTGTTCTGGATCGTCGGCACGAAATCCGACACCGACGATGTGGTGGGTGGCTCCGGATGGGTCTCCCCCCTGCTCATGGGGGTCCCCCCGCACGAGCGAAGGCGAGATGGGGGGAGAGGCCGAGATGGGGGGAGAGGCCGAGCGCTTGGGGGAGAGGTCGATACGGCCGAAGCAGAGGGAACCGTCCACCGCGTTCAGCGCGGCGAGCAGCCCCGACCGTTCGGTGACCAGGATGTCCCGCTCCAGACGGGCCTGCTGCGGCGTGTGGCCCTGGGCGAGCGCGTCCTCCACCAGGGCCTCGGTTCCGCCGCGCAGGGCGTCGACGCGTGCGTACAGTCCGTCGATGAATTCCTGCTCGTTGTGCAATTCATCGTCCGGAAAACCGGTGTTTGACAATTTCACTCCCGCCCGGATAAACTTCGCCCTGGACTTTCTTTGCGACTCAACACCCTGAAGTCGCGAACTATTCAATATAACGTAAGGAAATCCCCCGGGCGCAATTACTCGGGGGATTTCCTTGCGCAGGCTTTCCTTGCGCAGGCTCTGGCTAGGCCTTCGCCAGCTCCTTGTCGTCCCCGCGCGATCCCGACGCGTTGTCGGCGGCGGGGGCGTCGTGGCCCTCGTGCTCGTCCAGGAGCGTCGTCTCGTCGAAGGGCAGCCGGCCCGCGAGGACCTCGTCGACCCTCTCCTTGTCGATCTCCTTGGTCCACGTACCGATCAGGACCGTGGCCACGGCGTTGCCCGCGAAGTTCGTCAGGGCGCGCGCCTCGCTCATGAAGCGGTCGATGCCGACGATCAGGCCGACGCCGTCGACCAGCGCGGGCTTGTGCGACTGCAGGCCGCCGGCCAGCGTGGCGAGCCCGGCGCCACTGACGCCGGCCGCACCCTTCGAGGCGACGAGGAGGAAGAGGAGCAGCGGAATCTGCTCACCGATCGACATCGGTGTACCCATCGCGTCGGCGATGTACAGCGAGGCCATGGTCATGTAGATCATGGTGCCGTCGAGGTTGAAGGAGTAGCCGGTCGGGACGGTGATACCGACCACCGGCTTGCTGATGCCAAGGTGCTCCATCTTCGCGATGAGCCGCGGCAGGGCGGACTCGGAGGAGGAGGTGGACAGGATCAGCAGGAACTCACGGCCCAGGTACTTGAGGAACGTGAAGATGTTCAGGCCCGCGACGACGCGCAGCAGGGTACCGAGCACGACGAAGATGAAGATGACGCAGGTGGCCCAGAAGCCGAGCATCAGTACCGCGAGGCTCTTGAGGGCGTCCAGACCGGCCGAGCCGGTGACGGCGGCGATCGCACCGAAGGCACCGATGGGCGCGGCCCACATCACCATGGCGAGGATGCGGAAGACGAGGCGCTGGATGTGCTCGATCCCGCGCAGGACCGGCTCACCGGTGCGTCCCATCGCCTGGAGCGCGAAGCCGGAGAGCAGGGCGACGAGGAGGGTCTGCAGGACCTGGCCCTCGGTGAAGGCGGAGACCATCGAGGTCGGGATGATCGACAGCACGAAGTCGACCGGCGGCAGCGCGTCCGCCGAGACCTGCCCATGGCCGGCCTCCTTGACGGCGTTCGTCAGGTGGAGACCCGTCCCCGGATCCACGATGTTGCCGACGACCAGGCCGATCCCGAGGGCGACCAGCGACATCACCAGGAAGTAGCCGAGTGCGATACCGCCGACGGCGCCGACCTTCGCGGCCTTGCGTACCGAGCCGATGCCCAGCACGATCGTGCAGAAGATGATCGGCGAGATCATCATCTTGATCAGGTTCACGAAGCCGGAACCGAGTGGCTTCAACTCCACCGCGATGCCGGGGGCGACCAGACCTACGGTGATGCCGAGCACCACCGCGACAAGCACTGCGATGTAGAGGTAGTGGGTGCGGTCCCGCTTGCCAGCGGGTGCGGTAGGTGCCGTTCGGTACGTACTCGTCACGGCTGCCTCCTTGACGTCGTCGTCGGCATCACCGGCGTGCGGCTCACATCCGGGGGTTGTCGGTGACTATCTCCCGGCCTGTGAGGGCGGTCACCCTTCCGTTCATTTAGTTCACGACACCGTCAAGGCAGACTGACTCCATGCGTCTCCTCCGGCCCCGCAGCCTGGCGGGTCAGCTGTTCCTGATGCAGGCGGTGCTCGTCTCCGTTCTGGTCGCTGGATACGCCCTCTTCACGTACGTCAGCGACCGCGGCCAGGCCGAGGAGGCCGCGCGCCGCCAGGCCATGGGCGTGGCCCGCACGGTCGCGGACTCCCCTTCCGTCCGCGCGTCCATCCGCACCGAGGACCCGACGACGACCCTCCAGCCGTACGCGACCGAGGTGATGCGCCATACGGAGGTCGACTTCGTCACGATCATGAACCCGGAGGGCATCCGCTGGACCCACCCCGACGAGAAGGAGATAGGCCAGCGTTTCCTCGGCCACACCGAGCGCGCCCTCCTCGGCACGTCTTTCACGGAGACGTACACGGGCACCCTCGGCCCGTCCGTCCGCGCCGTCACGCCGATCTACGACGACGGCCGCCTCGTCGGCCTGGTCAGCGCGGGTATCAGGGTGGATGTGATCAGCGAGCGGGTGCAGGGCCAGGTGACGGCCCTGTTCGGCGTCGCGGCGGGCGCTCTGGCACTCGGCGCGGTCGGTACGTACATCATCAACGCCCGCCTGCGCCGCTCCACCCATGGGCTGAACTCAGCCGAGCTCAGCCGTATGTACGACTACCACCAGGCCGCGCTGCACGCCGTGCGCGAGGGGCTGCTGATGCTGGACGGGCAGTACCGAGTGGCGTTGATCAACGACGGGGGGCGGGAGCTGCTGGACGTTCACGACGACGTGGTCGGCCGCTCGGTGGCGGACCTCGGTCTGCCCGCCCCGCTGACGGGGGCGCTGCTGTCGGCGGAGCCGCGCGTGGACGAGGTGCGTCTCACCGCGTCGCGGGTGCTCGTGGTGAACACCTCGCCGGTGTCGAGCGGTGAGCGCCGGGGCACGGTCGTGACGCTGCGCGATGTGACCGAGCTCCAGTCCCTGACGGGCGAGCTGGACTCCGAGCGCGGCTTCACGCAGGCGCTGCGCTCCCAGGCGCACGAGGCCGCGAACCGCCTGCACACGGTGGTGTCCCTGATCGAGCTGGGCCGTGCGGAGGAGGCCGTCGACTTCGCCACCGCCGAGCTGGAGCTGGCCCAGGCACTCACCGACCAGGTGGTCGCGGCGGTGAGCGAGCCGGTCCTCGCGGCCCTCCTGCTCGGCAAGGCGGCCCAGGCGAACGAGCGGGGCGTCGAGCTCGTGGTCTCCGAGGACAGCAGCATGGACGACGGCCTGCTGCCCGACTCCCTCCCCGCACGGGACCTGGTGACCGTACTGGGGAACCTGATCGACAACGCGGTGGACGCGGCGCAGGGCTCCGTGGGCGCCCGCGTCACGGTGACCGCGGTCGCCGACGAGCAGGAGCTGGTCCTGCGCGTCACCGACACGGGAGACGGCGTCGATGCGGCCCACAGGGAGGCGGTCTTCCAGCGCGGCTGGTCCACGAAGCCCTCCGGTCCCGGGGGTCGGGGGCTCGGCCTGGCCCTCGTACGCCAGGTCGTCGGCCGCCACGACGGCACACTGATCGTGACGGAGGCCCACGGGGGCGGGGCGTCCTTCGAGGTCCGGTTGCCGTTGTCCTCCGCGGAGCGGACGGCCGAAGAGCGGACAGCCGAAGAGCGGACGGCCGAAGGGCCAACCTCCGTGGAGGCGACTTCCGCGAATCGGGCTTTCGCGGAGCGGACTTCCGCGGGTCGGGCTTCGACGGGGCCGGCTTCGCCTGGGAGGGCCAGCGTCCACGCCGAGCCGGCACCGGCTCGGCACTCCACTCCGCACGGAGGCACCCTTTGAGCACGCCGTCGAAGGACATCCGCGTCCTGGTCGTCGAGGACGATCCCGTCGCGGCGGACGCGCACGTCATGTATGTGGGACGGGTGCCCGGTTTCACGGCGGTGGGCAAGGCCCACACCGGCGCGGAGGCCCGGCGGGCGCTCGACCGCATGCCGGTGGACCTCCTCCTCCTGGACCTCCACCTCCCGGACGGCCACGGTCTGCAGCTCGCCCGCTCCCTCCGCGCGGCCGGGTACCACACCGACGTCATCGCGGTGACCTCCGCCCGGGATCTCACGGTGGTACGGGAGGGCGTCTCGCTGGGCGTCGTGCAGTACGTACTGAAGCCGTTCACCTTCGCCACCCTGCGGGACCGGCTCATCCGGTACGCCGAGTTCCACGCGTCGGTCGGCGAGGCCGGCGGCCAGGACGAGGTGGACCGGGCGCTGGCCACCCTGCGCGCACCGGGTACCGCGACGCTGCCCAAAGGGTTGAGCGCGCCTACATGGGAGCGGGTCACCCGGGCGCTGCGGGACTCCGCGGAGGGCCTGACCGCCACGGGCGTGGCCGAGGCCGTGGGAATCTCCCGGATCACGGCTCGGCGGTATCTGGAGCATCTGGTGGATGTGGGGCGGGCGCGGAGGAATCCTCAGTACGGGCAGGTGGGGAGACCGGAGTTGCACTATCGGTGGGTGAAGGGGCCATAGGGCGGGCGAGGTCCGGGTGCGTGTCGGTGCGTGTCGTTGCCCGAAACCTCGGACCGATCGGACCCGTCTCGCAGCGCAGGCTGTACGTGTGAGTGTGTGCCCCTCTCGGCCTTCGGGCCGCGAGGCGCCGTTTCGTCGTGTCTGGGGTCAGGCCGCCTCGGTTGCGACCTCGGCTCGTACGGCGGCCGCCCACTCGACGACGAGGAGTTCGTAAACACTCATGGCCCCGTAGGCTTTTCGCAATGATCACCAGCATTGTTTTCGACGTCGGCGAAACCCTCACCCGAGACGACCGCTACTGGGCCACATGGGCTGACTGGCTCGACGTCCCCCGCCACACCATCTCCGCCCTCGTCGGCGCCGTCGTGGCTCAAGGCCAGGACAACGCCGAAGCTTTGCGGCTTGTCCGCCCCAACATCGACGTCCCCGCCGAGCGCGCCGCGATGGAGGCCGCCGGCCGCGGCGAGCGGCTGGACGAGAGAGATCTGTACGACGATGCCTGGCCTGCCCTGGCGGCGCTGCGGGACCTCGGGGTACGGGTCGTCATCGCCGGGAACCAGACCGCCCGCGCCGGCGAGCTGCTGCGCGGCCTCGGTCTGCCCGCGGACCTAGTCGTCACCTCCGAGGAGTGGGGCGTGGCCAAGCCCCAACCCGGGTTCTTCGCACGGGTCCTGGAGGCGGCGCAGGCCGAGCCCGGCCGGACGGTGTACGTAGGCGACCATCCGGCGAACGACGTGTTCCCCGCGAAGCAGGCCGGGCTGCGGGTCGCGCACATTCGCCGCGGGCCGTGGGGCCATCTGTGGGCCGATGCTCCGGATGTAGTGGCGGCAGCGGACTGGCAGATCGACACCCTCACCCAACTCACCACGATCGTCGCAGGCTGACGACACGGCCCCACCTGCACGAGGCTGGCGGAGCCGTTCGTGTACACGCAGCGTCTCGGCGCGGGTACGGTTCGGAGTGGACGCCCCGAACTGGAGCAAGTATGCCCACCGACCCCATGCGCGAGGTAGGCCAGCGCATCGCCGCCACCCGCCACGCCCGCAGAATGACCCAAAACGAACTGGGGAGCGCCGCGTTCGTCTCTCTGTCCATGCTCCGCAAAATCGAGCAAGGCACCCGGTTCCCCAGCGACGACACCCTCGACGCGATCACCGCCGCCCTCAAGGTCGACCCCAGCCGCCTCCTAACCGGCCACCAGCGCACCGACAGCCGCGTCCACGACGCGCTACCCGCCCTCTCCGGCGCCATCGCCGCACCCGACGACCCCGACGACGGCCCCGTCCGCCCGCTGCACGAACTCCAGCGGGACGTCGACGAGGCAGTCGAGTGGCGGCTCGCCGCACAGTACGTACAGATCAGCCGTAACATCCCTGCCCTCCTCGCCGAGTTGTCCCGCGCAATCCACACCGCGCCGCCAGCCGACCACGCCCGGGTGGCATCGCTCCTCGTCAACGCTTACCGGTGTGCTGACGCCGTCGCCTTCAAGTTCGGCGCCCGCGACCTCTCCGCCCGCCTCATCGACCTGATGCGCGCGGTCACCCCAACGGCAGAGGATCCGCTCCTCGATGCGTCCGTCGCCTACGTCCGCACCGAGACCTTCTTCGCCGCCCGCGCCCACCGCCCCGGAGTGCGAGCCCTGGAACGCGCCATCGATGCCAGCCGGTCACCAGACGACGCATCGGCGACTGCTGCACGCGGCGCCCTACACATGCGGGCCGCCGTCATCGCCAGTCGCGCCAGCAACCCGGACGCCGCCGATACCCACCTCGGCGAGGCCCGCCGCCTCGGCGACCAGGTACCCGAGGGAATCTACCTGGGCACCGCGTTCGGCCCCGACAGCGTCCGCATTCACGAGGTGTCCGTGGCCGTCAGCCTCGGCGACGAGCACGTTGGCCGCGCACTCGACGTGGCCAGTGAGTGGAAGCCGCCTGCGGATCTGCCAGCCGAGCGGCGTTCCGGGTTCTACATCGAACTCGGTCGCGCGCAGTTGTGGGCGGGCCTGGCGGACGACGCGTTCGAGTCGCTGAAGGTCGCGCGGGGAATCGCGCCGCAGCACACGCGCGGTCACCGGTGGGCGCGCGAGGACGCGGCCACTGCACGCTGCGGCAGGCAGCGAAGATCCAGCAGTGGTGGACGAGTTCCTCGCCGAGGCCCTCTTCGAAGGCCCGGTCATCCGCGACCCACGCGGATGCCGCTACTACGCCCTCGTGCCCGCCGGCACCGCCGGAAGGTGGCGCGACCCGCGAGCGGAATGCTTGGGACACGGAACCTACCTCGGCGTACCCCGCCTGGACGCGGTGAACCCGAAACACCACGCCTGGTCGCCTTACTGGTCGGTGCCGATGTTCTCGGCTGCCGAGCTGTGCGGGCCGTACGCCGTCGCGCAACTGGTGGCGGTCGGCGGCCACCTGACCGCCGAAGAGGAGACAGTGTGAGCGGCACCAGCCGGCAGTGGCGCGACGACGAACCCGGCGCGGACGGGCGCGCGGGTCCGGGCCCTAGAACACCGACTCCGCCTCGTCCATCCGGTGCTTCGGCACCGTCTTGAGCTCGGTCACCGCTTCCGCGAGCGGCACCATCGTGATGTCCGTCCCCCGCAGCGCCGTCATCCGCCCGAAGTCGCCCCGGTGGGCGGCTTCGACGGCGTGCCAGCCGAAGCGCGTGGCGAGCACCCTGTCGTACGCCGTCGGCGTGCCGCCGCGCTGTACATGGCCGAGAATGACCGGCTTGGCCTCCTTGCCGAGCCGCCTCTCCAGGTCGTATGCCAACGCCGTACCAATGCCCTGGAACCGCTCGTGCCCGAACTGGTCGATCTCGCCGTGGCCGTAGTCCATGGCGCCCTCCACAGGGTGTGCGCCCTCGGCCACGCACACGACCGCGAACTTCTTCCCCCGGGCGAAGCGTTCCTCGACCATCTTGATCAGGTCGCCCGGGTCGAAGGCCCGCTCGGGCAGGCAGATGCCGTGGGCGCCGGCGGCCATGCCGGACTCCAGCGCGATCCAGCCCGCGTGGCGGCCCATGACCTCGACGACCATGACGCGCTGGTGCGACTCGGCCGTGGTCTTCAGGCGGTCCATCGCCTCCGTTGCCACGCCCACGGCGGTGTCGAAGCCGAAGGTGCGGTCCGTGGACGAGATGTCGTTGTCGATGGTCTTCGGTACGCCGACCACGGGCAGACCCGCGTCCGACAGCATGCGCGCCGCCGTGAGCGTGCCCTCGCCGCCGATCGGGATGAGCGCGTCGATGCCGAATTCACGGGCCATGTCTTGGGCGTTGTCGCAGGCCTCGCGAAGCCGGTCGCGCTGGAGGCGGGATGAGCCGAGGATGGTGCCGCCGCGGGCGAGGATGCCGCTGACCGCGTTGAGGTCGAGGACGCGGTAGCGGCCGTCGAGCAGTCCGGCGTATCCGTCCTCGAAGCCGATCACCTCGTCGCCGTAGTGGTCGACGGCTCGGTGCACGACCGACCGGATCACTGCGTTCAGCCCGGGGCAGTCGCCGCCTGCGGTGAGAACTCCGATACGCATCGTGCTGTGTCTCCTGCTCGCTGTTGGTACGTGAGAGCCGGTCCGATTGTTTCACGAGCGCCAGTGGCTCACCGTACCCGGCCGCCCGGTCCCGCCGGCCCCGCAGTGCCCCGTGAGGCCCTCGTCCCCCTGGGCACTCGTTCCGCGAGGCCATCTCCCCCGTCGACCTGACGGGTGCCATATCCAGCCACAGAGGTATTGTCAAGAGGGCGCAGCCGATGACCGTGGCTGTTTTCCGCCCGTGCCGCCCGGTTCGTGGCGACGGGCGTGAACTCGGCGCCGCCACCACCAGTGAGAAGACAGAGGAGCACGCGTGACGCGCAGCGTGTACGTGACCGGGATCGACCGGGGCGACGGCCGCCAGGTCATCGAGCTGGGAGTCATGGAGCTCCTGACCCGCCAGGTCGACCGGGTGGGAGTGTTCCGCCCCCTCGTCCACGAAGGGCCCGACCGCCTCTTCGAGCTGCTGCGCGCCCGGTACCGCCTGGTGCAGGACCCGGGGACGGTGTACGGCATGGACTATCACGAGGCGTCCGCGCTCCAGGCCGAGCGGGGCACGGACGAGTTGGTCTCTCAACTGGTCGACCGCTTCCACCAGGTGGCCCGCGACTACGACGTCGTCCTCGTCCTCGGCACCGACTACGCCGACACGCAGTTCCCCGACGAGCTGACCCTCAACGCCCGGTTGGCGAACGAGTTCGGCGCGTCCGTCATCCCCGTCGTGGGCGGCCGCAAGCAGACCGCGGAGTCGGTGCGCGCGGAGATGCGCAACGCGTTCCGCGCGTACGACGGTCTGGGCTGCGACGTTCTCGCGATGGTCGTGAACCGGGTGGCACCGATGGACCGCGCTCAAATCCACGAGCTCCTCGGCTCCCAGTTGCCTGTGCCCTGCTACGTGCTGCCGGACGAGCCCGCGCTCTCCGCGCCGACCGTCGCCCAGATCACCCACGCACTCGACGGCAAGGTCCTGCTCGGCGACGACTCCGGACTCGCGCGCGACGCCCTCGACTTCGTCTTCGGCGGCGCCATGCTGCCGACCTTCCTGGCAGCCCTGACGCCGGGCTGCATGGTCGTCACCCCCGGCGACCGCGCCGACCTGGTCGTGGGGGCGCTCGCCGCACACAGCGCCGGTACACCGCCCATCGCCGGCGTGCTGCTGACCCTCAACGAGCGGCCCAGCGACGAGGTCCTCACCCTCGCCGCCCGTCTCGCCCCGGGCACCCCGGTCGTCTCGGTGGCCGGCCTGAGCTTCCCGACCGCGGGCCGGCTTTTCGCCCTGGAGGGCAAGTTGAACGCGGCCACGCCCCGCAAGGCGGAGACGGCGCTCGGCCTCTTCGAGCGGTACGTCGACACCGGCGACCTCCTCGGTCGGGTCTCGGCCCCGAGCACCGACCGCGTCACGCCGATGATGTTCGAGCACAAGCTCCTGGAGCGGGCCCGCTCGGACAGGCGCCGCGTCGTGCTGCCCGAGGGCACCGAGGAGCGCGTCCTGCACGCCGTCGAGGTGCTGCTGCGCCGCGGCGTCTGCGATCTGACGCTGCTCGGCCCGGTGGACCAGATCCGCAAGAAGGCCGCGGATCTCGGCATCGACCTCGCAGGCGCGCAGCTCATCGACCCGGGGACCTGCGAGCTGCGCGAGCGTTTCGCCGAGAAGTACGCCGGGCTCCGCGCCCACAAGGGTGTTTCCGTCGAGCTGGCGTACGACGTGGTCTGCGATCCGAACTACTTCGGCACCCTGATGGTCCAGGAGGGCCTGGCCGACGGCATGGTGTCGGGCTCGGTGCACTCGACGGCGGCCACCATCCGTCCGGCCTTCGAGATCATCAAGACCAAGCCGGACGCGTCGATCGTCTCGTCCGTCTTCTTCATGTGCCTGGCCGACAAGGTTCTCGTGTACGGGGACTGCGCGGTCAACCCCGATCCGAACGCCGAGCAGTTGGCCGACATCGCCGTCCAGTCGGCCGCCACCGCCCGGCAGTTCGGCGTCGAACCGCGGATCGCGATGCTCTCTTACTCGACCGGAACATCCGGCACGGGTGCGGACGTCGACAAGGTGCGGGCGGCCACCGAGCTGGTCCGCGCGCGCCGCGACGACCTGAAGATCGAGGGCCCGATCCAGTACGACGCCGCCGTGGAACCGTCGGTCGCGGCGACCAAGCTGCCGGATTCGGAGGTCGCCGGACAAGCATCCGTGCTGATCTTCCCGGACCTCAACACCGGCAACAACACGTACAAGGCCGTGCAGCGTTCGGCCGGCGCGATCGCCGTCGGCCCGGTCCTGCAGGGCCTGCGCAAGCCGGTCAACGACCTGTCTCGCGGCGCGCTCGTCGGGGACATCGTGAACACCGTCGCCATCACGGCGATCCAGGCCCAGGCGCAGACCCCCGGCGCTGCTCCGCCCCCCTCCCCGGCCCAGACCTCGTCCTCGTCCTCGTCCTCCTCCCCGTCCCCGTCCCCGTCCCAGAAGGCTTCCGCCCAGTGAGCTCCCCCCCGTCGCCCACCACCGCCCTGTCCGACGAGCTGCGCTCGGCCCCGCATGCTTCTCGCGTCCTCGTCCTCAACTCCGGCTCGTCGTCGGTGAAGTACCAGCTGCTCGACATGCGCGACAGCTCACGGCTCGCCGTCGGCCTGGTCGAGCGCATCGGTGAGGAGACGTCCGGCCTGAAGCACACCCCGCTCACCAACGGCGGCGAGACCCGCGAGCAGACCGGTCCGATCGCCGACCACGAGGCCGCCCTGAAGGCCGTCGCCGTGGAGCTGGCCAAGGACGGGCTCGGTCTGGACTCCCCCGAACTGGCCGCGATCGGCCACCGCGTGGTGCACGGCGGCCGGCACTTCACCGAGCCGACGGTCGTCGACGACACCGTTCTCGCGGAGATCGAGCGGCTGATCCCGGTGGCACCCCTGCACAACCCGGCCAACCTCACCGGTATCCGCACGGCCCGGGCGCTGCGCCCGGACCTCCCCCAGGTCGCCGTCTTCGACACGGCCTTCCACACGACGATGCCGGAGTCCGCGGCTCGCTACGCGATCGACGTCAGGACCGCCGACGAGCACCGCATCCGCCGCTACGGCTTCCACGGCACCTCGCACGCGTACGTCTCCCGGGAGACTGCCCGGCTCCTCGGCAAGGACCCCTCCGAGGTCAACGTCATCGTGCTGCACCTGGGCAACGGAGCCTCGGCCTCGGCTGTCCGGGCGGGCAGCTGCGTGGACACCTCCATGGGGCTGACGCCTTTGGAGGGGCTCGTGATGGGTACGCGGTCCGGAGACATGGACCCGGCGGTCATCTTCCATCTGATGCGCGTCGGCGGAATGTCCACCGACGAGATCGACACTTTGCTCAACAGGAAAAGCGGCCTGATCGGCCTGTGCGGCGACAACGACATGCGGGAGATACGCCGCCGTATCGACGAGGGGGACGAGCGGGCGCGGCTCGCCTTCGACATCTACATACACCGCTTGAAGAAGTACATCGGCGCCTACTACGCGGTGCTCGGCCGGGTGGACGCGATCGCCTTCACAGCGGGGGTCGGTGAGAACGCGGCCCCGGTGCGCGAGGCGGCGGTCGCGGGCCTGGAGGGGCTCGGCCTCGCGGTCGACGCCGATCTCAACGCCGTACGGTCCTCAGAGCCGCGCCTGGTGTCGCCCGGAAGCGCGAGAGTCGCTGTCGCCGTCGTCCCGACCGACGAGGAACTGGAGATCGCCACCCAGACGTACGCACTCGTGAGGAACGAGCACGCCGCCTGACCGCCGGCTCACCCGGAGCGCCGGCCCGTCCGAGGGCGGGCTCAGCCCGAGCACGGGCTCACGCGGGGCTCCCTCCCGCGCGCCCACCCGCCCATTTGTGTCTTCCACCAGACGGAATATTCCGTAGCGAAACAAACCGATAGGATCGCCCCATGCGCCGTTCCAAAATCGTCTGCACCCTGGGCCCCGCCGTCGACTCCCACGAGCAGCTTGTCTCGCTGATCGAGGCCGGTATGAACGTGGCCCGCTTCAACTTCAGCCATGGCTCGCACGCCGAGCACCAGGGGCGGTACGACCGCGTCCGGGCCGCCGCTCAGGGGACGGGCCGGGCGATCGGTGTCCTCGCCGACCTGCAGGGCCCGAAGATCCGGCTGGAGACCTTCGCCGAGGGCCCCGTCGAGCTGGAGCGCGGTGACGAGTTCACCATCACCACCGAGGACGTGCCGGGCGACAAGTCGATCTGCGGGACGACCTACAAGGGCCTGCCGGGCGATGTCTCCAAGGGCGACCAGGTCCTGATCAACGACGGAAACGTCGAGCTGAAGGTCGTCGAGGTCGACGGGACCCGGGTCAGGACGGTCGTCATCGAGGGCGGTGTCGTCTCGGACCACAAGGGCATCAACCTGCCCGGCGCCGCCGTGAACGTGCCCGCACTGTCCGAGAAGGACGTCGAGGACCTGCGCTTCGCGCTGCGGATGGGCTGCGACCTGGTCGCGCTGTCCTTCGTGCGGGACGCAGACGACGTGAACGACGTCCACAAGATCATGGACCAGGAGGGCCGCCGGGTCCCCGTCATCGCCAAGGTGGAGAAGCCGCAGGCGGTGGAGAACATGGAGGCCGTCGTGGCGGCCTTCGACGGCGTCATGGTCGCGCGTGGCGACCTGGCCGTCGAGTACCCCCTCGAGAAGGTCCCGATGGTGCAGAAGCGCCTCGTGGAGATGTGCCGCCGCAACGCCAAGCCGGTGATCGTGGCGACCCAGATGATGGAGTCGATGATCACCAACTCCCGCCCCACGCGCGCCGAGGCCTCCGACGTGGCCAACGCGATCCTGGACGGCGCGGACGCGGTCATGCTGTCCGCCGAGTCGAGCGTGGGCGCGTACCCGATCGAGACCGTGAAGACGATGTCGAAGATCGTCCAGGCCGCCGAGCAGGAGCTGCTCTCCAAGGGCCTGCAGCCGCTCGTACCGGGCAAGAAGCCGCGTACGCAGGGTGGTTCGGTGGCCCGTGCCGCGTGCGAGATCGCGGACTTCCTGGGCGCCAGGGGCCTGGTGGCCTTCACCCAGTCCGGCGACACGGCCCGCCGGCTGTGCCGTTACCGCGCGGTCCAGCCGATCCTGGCCTTCACCACGGACGAGTCGACCCGCAACCAGCTCGCGCTGAGCTGGGGCGTCGAGCCCCACGTCGTACCGTTCGTGAACAGCACCGACGAGATGGTGGACCTGGTCGACCAGGAGATGGTCAGGCTGAAGCGGTTCAACGACGGCGACACGGTGATCATCACCGCCGGCTCACCCCCCGGCGTCCCCGGCACCACCAACATGGTCCGGGTGCACCACCTGGGCAGCTGATCCGCCCGGTTCCGGTTCACTTCGGTTCCGTTTTGGTTCCGTTTCGGTTCCGTTCTGTTTGGTTCCGCTTCGATACACCGCTGAGGGCGCCCCCCGCAGGGGGCGCCCTCAGCGCTTGTGCGGCCTGGGGGGCGTTCAGTCGGTAACGTACTGATGCAGACCCGGCACGGTCAGGTCGCCGCCGAACTGACCTGCCTGCGTGATCTTCACCTTGGTGAAGTACGCGATGGGAGTGTTGATCGGCGGCGGGTGCTCCGGGTCGAACGTCACCGGGATCAGCCCGAACAGGTTGCCCTGCAGCTTCTCGGTGTACATCGTCACCGTGCCGCCGCGGATCGTGGACGTGGAACCCTTGGCCGCCTGCGCGTGGTATGTCTTGCCGGACCGGGGGTCCTTGACGGTCTGGTGCAGATCGCCGATGTCGACCTTCTCCACGGTGAACTCCAGGACCTGCTTGGTCGTGCCGTCGGCCGTGGTCACATTCACCACGCCCTGGTAGTCGAGGCCATCCAGCAGGAGCCCGCTGGACTCCAGGTACCAGGGCTCGACCGGCAGTGTGACCGGAGTCGTCTCGTCCTTGCCGTCGACCTTCTTCTCGACGACGCAGGGGTACGCCTCCTTGCCGTCCTCCCCCTGTCCGGCCAAGGCCAAGGCGGACGGGCTCGGCGTCGCAGTGGCCCCCTCGGCCGCCTCCTTCGCCTTGTCCGCCGTGTCCTCGGTGGTCTGCTCGGCCTTCTCGACCGTGTCCTGCACCGTGTCCTTGGCCACGTCGGTCACCTTGTCGGCGATGTCCTCGGCGCTGTCCCCGCCCGCCGATACGGAGGGGGTGGGCGATGGGCCGGGGCTCGCCGACTCCTCCTTGTCGTCGGGTGTGAAGACGTTCTCGAGCGCCTCCCCGACACCCAGCGGGTCACGCGGGTTTTTGGACTCGGACTCGGACGGCTCCTTGGTGGCGGAGTCCACGTCCTCGGGTTCGGCCTTGTCGTCGGAACCTGAACCCGACGACGAGCCCGAGTCCGCGGACGGCGTGGGTGTCGGCTCCGCTGTGTCGCCCTTGCCCTTGCCCTCGTCCTTACCTCTGTCCCTGTCCCTCTCCTTGCCCTTGTCCCTGTCCTCGGCCGAGTCCGTACCGTGCTTGTCCGGCGACTCGGACGCCGAAGGCGACTCCGCCTCGGAGGACTCGTCCTGCTGGGTGACACAGGGCCCGCTCTTGAAGGGGTTCGTCACACCGTCCTCGGCGTTGGCGAGGGTCGGCGTGAACCCCATGCCCATGAGAATCGCGGTCGGCATCGACGCGATGGCTATCGCCTTGCCCGCGGGCATGTGCATCCTGGTGAACAACGGCTTCTTGGGGGCTGCATGCCGCGGCCCGGTTCTCGCCCGGGACTCTCCTGAGTCCGCGCGGTGGACCTCCTCAGCCAGCACTGTGCCTCCCGTTCGCCCCGTTGCCCGGGCTCGTTCCTGACAGATCGTTCGGCTCACTCGCCCCGCCCGCCGCCAGGGCTTCGGGGGCGTCTCTCTTGTACGTACGGTCCGTCTCGGCCGGCTCAGCCACCGACTCCCTGCCGGGCGCCCAGGCCACGGCCATGGCGCCACCGATCAGCGCCGGCAGGAAGCCGATGAGGAAGCCCCCGAGGTTGGACACCGGAATGGACACCAGCGCCAGCAGGATCGCCGCCACACCGGCGAAGACCTGTACATGCTTCTGGAACCAGAGGCTGAGCCCCAGCACGATCAGCAGCACGCCGATGATCAGGGAGCCCGCACCCGCGGTGGTGGCCATCGCCAGGGTCAGATGACCGATCTGGAGATTCGCGTACGGGAAGTAGGCGATCGGGAATCCGCCGAAAAGGACGAACAGGCCGGCCCAGAACGGCCGGTTGCCCCGCCAGGCGCGAAACCGCAGCCGCTGGTGGGTGAACTGACCGTGCGTGGCTGGAGTCTCGGCGCTCATGGAAAGACAGCTCCCTGGAACGGCGTAGTTGTGAGGCTGGCGGCAGGGTGGGGGATGGCGTGTGTGGAGGGACTTGCATCGACACGAGAGAACAAGAAGGAGATGACGGGCGGGGAAACGGGCTCCCCACCCGTCACGGGGTGCCTAGTAGCACTCCTTGACGCCGGCCGACAGCTTCATCGACAGACCGCTGAGCTTGAACGTTCCGGCGGTGGTGGCCCACGCCGTCTGCTTGACGTCCTTCAGCGTGACCGAGTCGGCCTGCTGCGCGAACCCGTACGGGTTCGCCTTGTCGCCCTTGGCGATACCGGGACCCTTGGTGGCGTCGCCTGCGGCCACACCGATGTCGATGCCGCGGAACGTGGCATCGGCGGTCAGGTCGGCGACATCGATGTACAGGTTCTCGGCCTTGACCGGCGTGCTACCGCCACCGGCCCTCAGCACGAGGCTGACACTGCCGAGCCCCGGGACGTTCGGGGTGACAACGGACTGGCACAGGTCCTTGATCGTCGCGGACTGGAACGCCGAGACCGCGACGGGGTGTTCCGTCTTGTCGCCATCGAGGGTGTAACCCGAGTCAATGGCGCCGTACTGGGAGAAACCCTTGCCATCCAGTTGGGACGTCGTCACCTTGAACGACTGACCCGAAACGCTGAACGACGCGGCGAGAGCGCCCTGCGCAAGGGCGACACCTATCGCGGCGGTCGCCGCCACGCTGGGCACCATGACAACCGCGAACCGCTTCCATCTCGTCCCGCCACGCACCTGGGACTCCATATTTCCTCCTTCTCGGACGTACATCTCCGGCCCTGAGTGCCCCCTGTCGGCGGCTTGGTCGGGCAGGGATGGGAGAAGTGCTACGTCCTCGGGAAGGAGAGCGCCCGTACTCGGAGGCGCGAACCGCGCCCGAATCACCGGCGATCACCCCCGAGCGACAACCACTGGTCGCGCCTGAACACTTCACGCACAACCTGCCGGACAGGCTCTGCCGAAGAAGCAGAGACCCCCCTGCCCAAGGGCCGGCGCCACTGCCGCCGGCCCCGCTCGGTGGAACCCAGGAAACCCGTTGCCCCGATTGGCTGTCGGGGGTGCGGGATTGGACCGAGCCCGGCCGATCGTGGTGCATTCTCGCCGCCCTCGCAAGGGGGTTCGTTACTCGCTAGTAACGGCGGGATGCCCGAAGGCCGACCCGTCGACATCGATCGACCACACAGGGTGCCCCCGGGGCGGCCGACATAACCATTGATCCTTGGACGGAATCCGACGGATCGACATCCGCGACTTACTCCTAGTAAC
>CBFGQM010000023.1:0-27193 GCA_965650905.1 uncultured Streptomyces sp.
GCCTCATCGGGCAGCGGACCGGCATCACGGAGGTACCCGGCGATCGACGCGGACAGCGGCCCCCTGCTCCGGGGGAGTTCCGGTTCCCTCGCCAGCCTCTTCTCCGCTTCCCTTGCGGGTTCCGCTGCCGGGCCCCTCTGTGCGCGGTCCATGCCTGCGGGGTACCCGGGAGCGAGAACCCGTCACATGACGCGACGTACGACTTCATCCCGCAGGCGCTTCGAGGTGCTGGGCGCAAGGGCCTGGGCGACGCAGGCCCTCGCCTCCGTGGTGGCCCGGCCGAGCCGGGCCGACACCGGCGGACGCGCGCGGGGCTGGTGGTCCTGCTCAGGTCTGAGGGCCCTTGGGCCGGCCGCGCTGGTCGGGGGTTCCATGGGGCGGAGGGTGGGGCGCCTCGGCCGCTGTGTCGGGCGACACCCTCTGGCGCTCGCGACGGGCGTGCTGTTCGGGCCGTACGGCCGTGGGGTCGCCGCCTGTGGGCTCCGCACCCGAGGCGAGCTCCGCCAGCCGGGCGTTGATCACCTGCACCACCGGCGTGCGGTCGCCGTGCGAGCGCTCGTAGTCCAGGACCTTCTCCACCTCGTCGGCGGACAGCGACCGGATGCGGGTGCGCAGACCGCCCAGCGGCAGATGGTCGAAGTCGGGCAGGGGCAGTGCGTCGCGGTCGGCGTCCTTCATGTGCGTGCTCCTTACTGAAACGCTGAACGGCGGCGAACTCGTGGGCGAAGGGGCGCAGCACGAGCACTCCACAGCTCATATCACCATCTGTACCAGCGTGACCTGGTTCCCGTCCCCGTGGTACCGCGCATCAGGAAGCCGAGCAACCAGATGACGAGCACGACGAGAGCGATCCACCAGAGGGCCTCCACCGCGAATCCCACTCCGAAGAGGATCAGGACCAGCAGGAGGACCAGCAGGATGGGGACCATGACCACCACCTCCCGAGTGGCCGAGTTCCCCGAATCGCCGCTCTACACGGTTGCCGCGTGCCTACCTGAGGCCGGACGACAGTTCTTGCGTTTTATATGACGAAAGGGTGGGAAATAGCTGCATAAGTGCTTCGGACAGGAGGCACGTCCGTGGGAGCTGGTACGCCAGATCGCGGGTGTGTGTTCCGAACGGTCCGTGTGCGTGCCACTCCCATGGTGACTGCCCAGTCGGCACCTTCTGAGGGAGATGCGACGCACCATGCGAGTCACCGTCAGATCGAAGCAACACCCTCATGACGACGCCCCTGACACGGCCGCGGCCTTCGAAAGGCTTGCCGCTCTGCCCGAGGGGCCCGAACGCGATGCGCTGCGTGACGAGCTCGTCCAGGCCTGGCTGCCCATGGCTGACCGCATCGCCACCCAGTACCGCGGGCGCGGCGAGTCCGTCGAAGACCTCTGCCAGGTCGCCGCACTCGGCCTCGTCAAGGCCGTCGCCCGCTACGACCCGGACCGCGGCTGCGCCTTCGAGAGTTACGCGATCCCGACCATCACCGGCGAGATCAAACGCCATTTCCGCGACCATATGTGGGTCCTGCATGTCCCGCGCCGGGTCCAGGACCTGCGCAACAGGGTCCGCGTCGCCACGAAGGAACTGTCGCAGACGGCCCCCGGCCGCCGGCCCACCATCGCCGAGATCGCGGCGTACGCGCGGATGAGCGAGGACGACGTACGCGTCGGTCTCGAAGCCCTCGACAGCTTCACCGCCCTTTCCCTGGACGCCGAACTGCCGGGCAGTGAGGACGGCTACGCACTGGGGGACGTTCTGGGCGAGCCTGACACCGGGTTCGACCTGGTCGTCGACCGCGAGGCCGTGAAGCCCTGTCTGCGAGAGCTCCCCGAGCGCGAACGAACCATCCTCTACCTGCGCTTCTTCGGCGGCATGACCCAAAGCCGCATCGCGCAGCAGCTCGGCATCTCGCAGATGCACGTGTCCCGGCTACTCAGCGCGTGCTGCGCCGAGTTGAGGGAGAAGGTGCTCGCCGGACCTGTCTGACGGCCGCATTGGTGCCCTCTGCGGTCGAGGGGTGGACACGCTCGGCCGCCCGGCGCGAGTTCCTCGGGCCGGGCGGCCGAGTGGCGAGCTCACTGCCGAACCCTCCCGGGAGCGGTTTGTCAGTGCGCCGCCACTGTCCGAACTAACCAGGCGGATCGAACCGAAACACATCGGGACCGCAGGAACAGTGCCAGTCTCTCCACCCCGTTGGGCAATATCCACGCCCTTCGACCGGCCGGCAGCAAACGGCGATCAGGCGATTAGCGATCCGGAGATTACTGGGGCGGCGAAACGTTCGGAATCAGTGTGGGCCCGTATCGGTCCAGTGCGTCTTCCATCGTGGCTCGAATTTCAGGTGGGAGATCGCCTTTCTGCCCCCAGATAATGATCAGCTCCGCGACATTACGCAGCTTGATGTTCGTGTGCTGGGACACGTCCCGCAGAACCTCCCAGCCCTGTTCCGGTGTCACCCGCCCCAGGGCGACCATCATGCCGATCGCCTGGTCCACGACGGCATGGGAGGTCACGGCCTCCTTCAACTGACCGATCTCCTCCTGCAACTCGACGATCCGAGCCGTGTCTTCGTCCCGTGCGGCCGGCTCCCGCGGGCCGCCGGCCAGCTCTTCCGAACGGGTCTCTGATGTCATAGTCCCCTCCGGGGTCTGAGCACTGGCGCGCTTCGTGGTCGTCATCCCTTCATCGTGCGTCGAGTATCGCCTGAGTCCATCGTCCCCACTCGGCCAGGCCTGTGCCAGTGCGAACGTATCCGCGTTTGCCCCTGTTAACGGACGGTGCGTAACTCTTCACGAATTGCGAAGGGTAAGTCCGGGGCGCAGGGTGGATACGCCAGTCCACCCCTCTCCCGCAAAGGACGGAAAGACCATGGGTAAGGCAAAGGGCAAGGCCAAGCAGATGAAGGGCAAGATGAAGGAGACCACCGGCAAAGCCAAGGGCGACATGGCCATGGAGCGAGAAGGCCGGAACGAACAGATGTCGGGCCGGGCCGAGGAGGTCGTGGACAAGACCTCCGAGCCCGTGAAGAGGACCGGCCGGTAGACCGGGCCCGCCCGCGCGGTACGCCCCCGGCGGTCGCACCGGCTCCGCCCGTGGCGGCCCCGCCGGGGGCGTCCTCCACGCCGTGCGTGGCGGGGAAGGCTCGCGTGCTGGAGGACGACGCGTTCCGCGTGACGCATGACGTGTGGGGGAGAGGCTGAGGGGGCACTCGGCGCTATGGACAGACGGACCCTGCCAGACGATTGACTGCCGACGGCACCCACCTGCACTGCCGGAGAGGTGCCCGGACGGGAGCATCACCCTCATGGCTGCTCTTCTGGAATCAGCGCGCCCACCGACGACCCTCATGACGCCGCCGGGCGTCTACCGGCCGCAGGCCGACACCTTTCTTCTCGCACGGGCCCTTTGCAACGAGGGGCTGAGAGCGGGCATCAACGTACTGGACCTCGGTACCGGCAATGGAACGCTCGCCATCTGCGCCGCCCGGCAGGGAGCGTACGTCACCGCGATCGACATCGCCTGGCGTGCCGTGCTCACCACCCGGCTGAACGCCCTGCGCTCCCGGCAACGCCTCGCGGTCCGCCGCGGAGACCTGCTCGACCCCGTCCGGGGCCAGTCCTTCGATCTGGTGGTCAGCAACCCGCCGTACGTCCCCACGCCCGCCTCGCACCGGATGGGCGGGCCCAGCCCCGGCGCCGAGCGGAGCTGGAGCGCCGGACTCGACGGGCGCGCGGTTCTGGACCGCATCTGCGCCGATGTGCCGCGGGTCCTGCGTCCCGGCGGTGTGCTGCTCCTGGTCCAGTCGGGCCTGAACAACACCGATGAGACCCTCGTCCGCCTGGCGCGCCATGGCCTCCGGCCCACCGTGAGCGACCGGACCTGCATTCCGTTCGGTCCGGTCCTGCGTTCCCGGCTCCCATGGCTTCGGGCGTCCGGTCTGGTCGGTGAGCGCGAGGAGAACGAGGAGCTCCTGATCATCCGCGCCGAGCGGACCTGACCGCAGCCGCACACGATCCGTGTCCGCGCGTGGCGTGTGGGCGGTGGCGCGTGGGCGGATCGCATCGCGGGCGCTCACGCCCTCGACCGGTCGCGTACGACGTCGTGTGCGGCCTTGTCGTCGCGCAGCCCGAGAAACCGCGGATGCCGCAGCATGCCGTCCCGTGTCCACTCGGTGAACGCGATCTGCGCGACGAGCTCCGGCTCCGACCAGTGGGGGCGTGGCTCCCGGACGCGGTCGGCGAAAGGCGACGTGGAAAGGGACAGGCCGTCCAGGCGGTCGCGGAGGGAGGCGAGCGTCCGGTGGTCGAACCCCGTGCCCACCTTGCCCGCGTACCGCAGCTTGTCCCCTTGGTAGTAGCCCAGCAGCAGCGCGCCGATGCCGACGCGGCTGCCGGCCGGCTCGGTGAATCCGGCGACGACGAACTCCTGGCCCCGGGAACACTTCAGCTTGAGCCAGTCGGGCGAACGGCGCGGCTGATAGCGGCTGTTCGCCCGCTTCGCGATGAGCCCCTCCCAGCCGCGGGCGCAGGACTCGGCCAGCAGCTCGAAGCCGCCTTCGTTGCGATGCGTACTCATCCGCAGTGGCGCGCGGAACGTCCGGGCGCGCCGCAGCAGCGACTTACGGGTGCGCAAGGGCAGCCGTGTGGTGTCCGTGCCGTCCAGCCGCAGCAGATCGAACAGGTAGTACGTCACGGTTACACCGCTGGCCTCGATCTCCCGGCGCCGGGTGAGCCCCATCCGCCGCTGGAGCCGGGCGAAGTCGGTACGGCCGTGCGTGAACGCGACGATCTCGCCGTCGACCGTGAAGTCCGCGCACATCTGCGCCGCGAGGGCGTCGACGATCTCCGGGTACGTCTCGTTGAGCCGGTTGCCGCTGCGCGAAAGCAGCACCACCCGCCCGCCCTCGCGGACCGCCAGCGCGCGGACGCCGTCCAGCTTCCGCTCGAAAATCCACTCGCCGGGGAAGTCCCGCCGGGTGCTCAGCGTGGCGAGCATGGGCGCGGAGGCCAGCTCCACGCCGGGGCGTGCGCCGCGCAGCCACCGGCGCTCGTCGGCGGACAGCGTGTCCAGGAGGCCGGTTGTCCCGCCGGTCATCGCCGCTCACCCCGCTCCGGCGACCTGCCGCAGGGTGCGCCCGCTGCGCACCGAGCGGGCCTGCCGCGGATCGGGCGTCCCGTCCCGTTCTCACCGGCCCGGGCCCGCTCGTCGCCGGTCTTCACCAGTAGCCACGCCTCGCTCTTCCCGTCACGGAAGCGGGTCAGGGCGTATCCGCCGCGCAGCTTCGAGCCGTCGAGCCAGAACGTGGCATGACCCCGTTCCAACGCCTGGTCGAAGGGCACGCCCTCGGGGATCACGCCCTCGAACTCCTCGTACGACTTCAGCACGTCGTCGACCTGCAGCCGGAAGTCGAAGTGCATCGTGCTCGCATCGTGGATCTGCACCACGAAGTGCGGTTCGTCGTCCGAGGGCCTCACCAACCCTCGAGGTTCCCCGGTCCTGGCGAAGTCACGCTTGCCGCGGTAGGTCCGCAGCGGGTTTTTCCCACCCACGTCCGGCTCCTTCTCCCGACCCACGGCTCCGGCCGGGCCGGCACCGTCTCGCAGGTTTCGGGTACCCCGCCCGTGCCCGGCCGACCCACGACCCGCGAGGCTCATGGCGGACTCGCTGCCGAAGTCAGCACCCCGTGACGCCGATGCCGAGGACGTCCAGCACGCCGAAGACGCCGAGGAACACGATCGCAGCGCTGCTGACGGCGAGGGCCGCCGTCCGCCACGGGCCTCCGCTGCCCGCCGGCCCACGCGGTCATGCGTCACGCGCCCTGCCCGGTGGCGCTCGTTGCGCCTGCCGGACGCCCGCCCCAGCGAGGCCTGAGCCCGGCCTCAGGCCGAAGGCGCGGCGGCGTTCGTCGACGGCAGGCTCTCGCGGATCTTCGGCAGGATGTGCTTGACATAGTCCTCGACGGCCGTGCCCAGGCCGATGTCGTACTGTGCCCGCTCGGACAGGTACCAGCGGTGTTCGAGCAGCTCGTGGTACAGCTCCGCCGCGTCCATGGAGCCGCACAGCTCCCGCGGTACGGCCCGCACGGTGGGCCGGAACACCTCACGTACCCAGCGGTGGGCCAGCACCTCGGGACGCGCCGCGAGAGGGTGCCCCCTGCTCGCACGAAGCAGAGAGCCTGGGGGAGTGTCCCCGGGCGCGTAGTCGTCCTGGGTGGCCATCCAGCTCTCCAGGTCGTTGAGGAGCCGGCGCGCCTGGTTCTCCTCGGCGTCCAGCCCGGTCAGCCGCAGCAGTTGCCGCTGATGATGGCCCGCGTCGACGACCTTGGGGACGAAGGTGACGGTGTCACCGTTCGAGGAGTGGCCGATCTGCATCTCGGCGACGTCGAACCCGAGCTCGTTGAGCCGCCGGATCCGGCGGTCGATGTAGTGGTATTTGCCCGCCGGATATACCGACGTACGCGTCAGCTCACGCCACAGGCCCTCGTACCGCAGGCAGATCTCCGTGCCGAACTCGACCGGGTCCACGGACGGGTGCAGCGCCCCGGACGCCTCCAGGTCGAGCAGCTCGCCGCTGATGTTGACCCGCGCGAGATCGAGGTCGTACTTGCGCTGCCCGTCGCTCAGCCGCGTGTGCAGGTCGCCGGTCTCCGCGTCCACCAGATACGCGGCGTACGCGCCCGCGTCGCGCCGGAACAACGTGTTGGACAGTGAGCAGTCGCCCCACGCGAACCCCGCCAGATGGAGCCGGACGAGCAGCACGGCCAGCGCGTCCATGAGCCGGTGCATGGTGGCGGGCCGCATCGTCGTCTCGAACATCGACCGGTAGGGCATCGAGCCGTTCAGATAGCGGGTGATCAGGACGGGCTCCAGGGGCGTGTCGCCCTTTGTGCGGCCGGTGACCACGGCGAGCGGGTCCACCGCGGGAATGTTCAGCCGGTCGAGATCCCGCAACAGTCCGAACTCCCGCACCGCGGGCCGCTCGGCGAGCTCCTTGACGGCCACCACCTCGGTGCCGGCGCGGGCGTACCGGACCACGTGCCGCGAGATGCCGCGCGGCAGCGGTACCAGGCAGTGCTCCGGCCACTCCTCCAGCGGCAGCTGCCAGGGCAGGTCGAGCAGGAGCGCAGGATGCTCCGGGTTGGTGGCGCTGATCTGCAATGCCATCGCTCTTTGCCCTCGCCTCATGGTCGGCCGTCACGTCGCAGAAGCATCTCCGCACCTGGACGCCCCTTACGTCAACCTGGGCCGGTTCTACTGAGGAAGGGGCGTCAGCGGGCGGGGATGCGTCAGTGCGGCGCGCCCGCCGGCTCCCGTCCCTCCGGCACAGAGGCGTGATGTGCAGCACGCCCACCGGGCCGGCCGGCGTACCGGGTGAACGATTCTGGCTGGGCACGCCTTGATCACTGATCAAACGCAGCAAAAAGCCTGGCCAACGCCCATTCTGTTCATTTGACACGTTGCCGCGCGCACAGATAGGAAGCAGCTCTCTGAGGCCGAGAGGTGGACTGTGCACGAGCCGAACGTGGTGGGGGACTGGCAGGAGTGCGACGACGAGCATGCCGGCCTGCGTGTCCGCGTCCACGGCTTGGAGAAGGCGGAGCCGCCGCGGGGGCGTGACGACGCTGCCGAGGGTCTGACGTACTTCAGGTTCCGCGTGACCGTCGAGAACCGCACGACCGAGCACTTTGCCATCCACCTCGAAGACGGCCAGCTCGACGTCCGTGTCGGTTCCGACGGCGAGAGCGCGTTCCTCGACTGGCGGAACTCACACTTCATCGAGGGCTTCGACGTCTACCCGCTCCGCCGGGTCACGGCCGTGCTGTACGCCGCGGCCGAGGATGCGAGCCTGTCCCAGGTGGACATCCAGGTCCAGCTGAAGGCCGACGACGAGTGGATCGACCGTTACCTCTGGTCGGGAGGCATCGGCCTGCATGAGTCGGCCATAGGGGTGGGCGCACGATCCGACACCCCCATGGACATCCTCGCCGCGCAGGTGACCAGCTTCCTGCGGAAGGAAGCGGGCCCGGGGCCGACCGGCTGAGTTCTGCGGCATGGTCAGGGAAGCGGAGCCGAGGCTGCCTGGATGAAGCGGCGCGGTCCTGGGCATGGCGGCTCACCCTTTCAGAGGAACTTTCAGACGCACTTGGTCAAGATCGCCAGCTGGCACTGGTGGGTACTGCCCGGCGCAGCCGCGGGCCGGCCGGCCGGGTCGCGCAACACGAGGTCGGCGGCGATCGCGTCGTGGCCCTCACCGAAAAAGGTGGCGGTGGGACCTGGAAGACTTTTCCCCACGACCGCCTTCGCCAGGCGTCTGCCGTACCCGACCATCGGGCGGACACCGGTGATCGGGACGCGGCCGATGGCCGGGTTTCGGGTCATGGGTTCATCTCCGCCGTCCCCGGGTGCGGTCCGGGGTCCGCGAAGGCCGTGCACGCAGAGGCACCGACCGGTTGGGAGTCGCGCCTTCACTCATCGTGCCCGTGACATCGCGCAACGTCCTGTTGTGCTCTGCATAGGCTCTCGTGTTGCACGAACGGAGTAGCGCTCTCACTCTGGAAGTGACTCAGAAGCGACCAGCGCTCACGCTTCGCGTTCGGGGCGCGGCCCGCAGGAGCGACGAAGAGCAAGAGCTTCGCCGGTGAGGAGCCAATGACGATGAAGACCGCAGTACCCTGCTACTACCACCTGGACGTGGAGGTCAGCCCGGAACGGGTTGTCCAGGTGAAGCGCATCCTGGCCGCCCACCTCCGGTACTGGAACCTGGAGCCCCTCGTCGAGCCCGTCTGTCACTGCGTCGAGGTGCTGCTTCACGCGATCGACGAGCACGCCGCGGACAAGAACGTCACCCTCGAGATGTGGTGGACCGGTCGGCACCTCATCACCGCCGTTTCGGACAACAACGCGGACCTGCATCCCAAGTACGCCCAGCCCGGCTGCCTGTCACGCATCGCCGCGCTCAGCGACGGCTGGGGCTGCTGCGCCAGCGGCACCGGCGGCAGGAACATCTGGTTCTCACGCCGGGCCCGCGCTGTCGAGTACGCTCCGCTGGTCCCGACCACACCCTCCCCCGATCTGCGGGAGGCGCGCCAGATTCCCCGCGAGGCGCCGGTGCCCGCTCTGGCCGCTGCCGCGCCCATGGGCTTCCGCACCGGCGCATAGCGTGCGGGAGCACAATGGGAAGGGAGGACGGGATGAGATGAGGGCATGTACGACAACCCCCTGGTGGTGGAGAACGCTGCGGCTGCCGTAAACGCGCGGGGCGTCGTGGCGGCGTGGAGCCGCGGTGCCCGACTGCTTCTCGGGTACGAGCCGGGTGAGGCGATTGGACGTCCGGCGTCCGATCTTCTTGCCGCTCGCCTTCCGGATTCGGCCTGGCGGAGCCTGTCACAGCAGGAGGCGTGGACCGGGCTGGTCGCGCTGCGGGACCGGGACGGCCATCGGGTGGAGGCCACTGTGCGGGCCTTCCCGTTGGTGAGTGCCGATGACCACGTCGAGTGGTTCATTCACGCCGCCCGGCAGGAGGCCGACGGCGCGGACCTGGCCCTGCAGCGCCGCCTGCTGCAGTACCACCGGCCCGCGCAGCTGGCAGTGGAGACGGCGATGCGCTACCTGCCCGCGGATCCGCAGGCGGGAGTGGGCGGCGACTGGTTCGATGTCATCCCCCTCTCCGGCGCCCGTGTGGCTCTGGTCGTCGGCGATGTCGTCGGCCACGGCATCCAAGCGTCCGCCACCATGGGCCAGCTGCGGAGCGCGATGCGTACGTTGGCCGATGTCGATCTTCCTCCCGACGAACTGCTCACCCAGCTCGACGACCTCATCCTCGAAGAGATAGAAGAGGGCATCGAATCCGCCGGAGAGGTCGGTGCGACGTGTCTGTACGCGGTCTACGACCCGGTGTCCCGCCACTGCACCCTGGCCAGTGCCGGCCACCTCGCCCCGGTCGTCGTCATGCCGGACGGCACCGTGGAGTTCGTCCCCCTGACCCCAGGCCCCCCTCTGGGGGTGGGCGGCCTCCCCTTCGAGGCCACCGACGTCCGCCTGCCCGAAGGTAGCCTGCTCGTCCTGTACACGGACGGACTGGTCGAGACACGCGACCGCGACATCGGTACCGGAATGCGGGAACTCGCGCATGCCCTGGCCGGACTCAACCCATCGCTGGAAGCCACCTGCGACAACCTCGTCACACTCCTGCCCGAACACCCGGACGACGACATCGCCCTGCTCGTGGCCCGCACCAACGCCCTGGGCCCCTCGCACGTGGCCTCCTGGGACCTGCCCGCCACCCCCTCCGTCGTCGCCGACGCGCGCCGACGGGCCGCCGACCAGCTCACGACCTGGGGTCTGCAGGATGCCGTCCCGACGACCGAGCTGATCGTCAGCGAGCTGGTCACCAACGCCATCCGGCACGCCAGTGCCCCCATCCAGCTGCGGCTCATTCGCAACGCCGCCCTGATCTGCGAGGTTTCCGACTCCAGCAGCACCGCTCCACACCCGCGCCGGGCCCGTGCCCTGGATGAGGGCGGCCGCGGCCTGTTCCTGGTCGGCCAGCTCGCCGAGCGCTGGGGCACCCGTCACACACCGACAGGAAAGACCATCTGGGCGGAGCAGCCGCGACCGCTCCTTCGTCCCCCGCGCCGGCGCATGCCCGCGGGGAGACCACACACAGCGGATCACATGGTGGGGCCGAGCTACCTCGGCGGACGCCCGACCGTAACCGGTTCCTCCTCGATCGCGCATGGGTGACGCATGCGGGGAGCGGAGTCAGCCACCGTGGCTCGGGTCGCCCGGGTCCGCTCGTGTGGTCAGAAGTTCGCTCGTGTGGTCAGGAGTCGGGGTCTTCGCGGCCTCGGCGCGCACGGTACTCGCCTGCGAGGGCCGCAATGACGCCTCCGGCGAGGACGGTGCGGCGGCGGCTGTCGGAGAGGTGGTGGCGGAGCTGGTAGGTCTCGTCCTTGGTGGAGTTGTGCAGCCGCACGCGGGGCTCGGCTCCAGGGGCCAGGGCCGTGTGAAGGCTTTCCAGCCGTAGCCGGTCGCCCGGGTCGATGCGGTCGTAGTCGTCCGGGTCGTTGAACTCCAGCGCCAGGACGCCGAAGTTGGCCAGGTTCTGCCAGTGGATGCGGGCGTAGGACTTGGCGACGACTGCGCCCAGCCCCAGGTGTCGCGGGGTGATCGCGGCGTGCTCCCGGGAGGAGCCCTGCCCGTAGTTCTCCCCGCCGACGACGAAGTGCCGGCCGGGCCCGCCGCCGGTGGCCGACTCGGCGGCACGCCGCGGGTAGTCCGGGTCGATCCGGGTGAAGGTGAACTCGGCGAGCTTGGGGATGTTCGACCGGTACGGCAGCGCCTGCGCCCCGGCCGGGGAGATCTCGTCGGTGGAGACGTTGTCGCCGCACTTGAGCAGGACGGGGCCCTCCAGTACGTCGGGCAGCGGATCGAAGTGGGGCAGGCCAAAGATGTTGGCGCCGCGCTCCAGCTCGGTGCGGGCGGCCTGCTCGGGCGGCAGTGGAGGCTCGAGCATCCCGCGGTTGACCGACGCATGCTCGGGAAGGCGCAGCCGCGGGTAGGGCACGCCCTCTTTGGCCGCCCAGTCCCGAGGGTCTGTGATCGTGCCGGTGAGGGCGGAGACGGCGGCCGTCTCAGGGGAGCAGAGCCAGACCGCGTCGTGTTCGGTGCCGGAGCGGCCGGGAAAGTTGCGCGGGAAGGTACGCAGGCTGCCCCGGCCCACCGCCGGGGCCTGGCCCATGCCGATGCAGCCGAGGCAACCGGCCTGGTGGATACGGGCGCCCGCGGCGATCAGGCCGAAGGTGGAACCCATCCTGGTGAGATCGGCGAGGATCTCCCGGGAGGTGGGGTTGACGTCGAAGCTGACGGCGGAGTGGGTCTGGCGGCCGGTGACGACGGCCGCGGCGACGGCGAAGTCACGCAGACCCGGATTGGCGGAGGAGCCGATGACCGCCTGCCCGATGGGCTCGCCCGCGACCTCGCGCACCGGGACGACGTTCCCCGGCGAGGTGGGGCGGGCGATGAGCGGTTCGAGCGTGGAGAGATCGATCTCGCCGGTGAAGTCGTAAACGGCGTCCGGCTCGGCGGTCAGCTCTCGGAAGTCGGCCTCGCGGTCCTCGGCGCTCAGAAAGGCGCGCACCGCGGCGTCAGAGGGGAAGAGGGAGGTGGTCGCGCCGAGCTCGGCGCCCATGTTGGCGATGACGTGCCGGTCCATGGCGGTCAGGTCCGCCAGGCCCGGGCCGTGGTACTCCAGGATCCGGTTGACCGCCCCCTTGACGCCGTGCCGCCGCAGCATCTCCAGCACCACGTCCTTGGCACTCACCCACTCCGGCAGGTGTCCGGTCAGGCGGATGCCCCAGATCTCCGGCATGGCCACGTGCAGGGGCAGTCCGGCCACGGCGAGAGCGACCTCCAGACCGCCGGTGCCCAACGCGAGCATGCCCAGCGACCCGGCGGCGCAGGTGTGCGAGTCCGAACCGGCCAGCGTCTTGCCCGGAACGCCGAAGCGTTGCATGTGCGTGGGGTGGGAGACGCCGTTGCCGGGCTTGGAGTACCAGATGCCGAAGCGGCGGCAGGCGGAACGCAGGAAGGCGTGGTCCTCGGCGTTGCGCTCGTCCGCCTGGAGCAGGTTGTGGTCGACGTACTGGACACTGACCTCGGTACGGGCCCGGTCCAGGCCGAGGGCCTCCAGTTCCTGCATCACCAGGGTGCCGGTGGCGTCCTGGGTGAGGGTCTGATCGATCCGCAGCCCGATCTCGTGGCCCGGCTCCATCCGCCCGTCGACGAGATGATCGGCGATGAGCCGGTGCGCCAGCGTGCCGTGGGACCGCGTCACAACGCCAGGGTGCGCCCGCCGCACCCGCGCGGCAAGCTGACGAGCATCACGGGGTGCGGTGCTTCTGCTGGGCGAGCTGCCGGGCGTGGGCGGCGACGTCCTTGGCGCGGCGCCGGGCTTCGCGGGCAGCCTGGTCGGCCTTGCGGGCCTGGTCACGGGCGTGCCGGGCCGCGTCGCGGGCCTGCTGCTGCGCGTTCTCGGCTTCCCTCAGCTGCTGGGACAGTTCGGCGATGCGCTGCTGCGCCTGCTGTCGGCGTTCCTCAGCCTGTCGCTGTTCGCCCTGGGCGGCGGCCAGCTCGTCCTCGCGCTCATGCAGTTCCTGCTCGGCGCCCGCGGCCTGCTGCCGGGCTCGCTGAACGCGCTCCTTCTGCTGCCGGCGACGGGCGCGCGCCGCATCCAGGTCAACCACCTGGCCCCTCGGCTTGGTACCGCGGCGCTCAGGAGGGGGCGCCGTAGGCGCCTGCGAGAGAGCGGGGAAGCCGACATGGGTGCTCAGCGCCTTGGTCAGACGCCCTTGGGCCCACTGCTGGGCCGCTTGCGGGTCGGCCAGCACCGATTGCAGGGTCTCCTGGACCTCGCCCTGGGTGTCTTCACTGATGCCCTGCCCGGCCTGTGCCGTCAGCCGGCCGGCTTGCCGGGCCAGAGCGATGGTGAGGTGCCGTTGCTGCGCCGACAGCTTCCGCAGCTGCTCCCCGTCCAGTTCCCGGTGTGCCCGGCGCAGTGCCTCGCCGAGCTCGAGGAGACGCCGGGTGGCATCCGGCTGTTCGCGCACCAGCAGGTTGCTGGCCCACGCTGCCCGGGTGGGGCGGCGCAGACGGCGGATCTGTTCGGCCAGCTCCCGGTCGCCTGTGGCGCGGGCGGCCTTGACACGCTCGTCCCGGGCGGCGGTGAAGTCACCCGGCGCCAGGCCGTACAGCTCGTCGGCGACAGCGTCCAGTTCCACCCTGCCTCCAGCCCACCACTCCCTGTATGTCGATTGTGTCAGGATTTATTCGATCACATGGCGGTGTATAACCTTTGGTTCGCCCCTCGAGCCGATACTCGCCCGCTCTATGGACGCCCTGTCGTGGAACGCTGGGTGCCTGCGGTAGTCGGCGAGCAGTGAGGTGACCAACGCCTCCCTGTCGACGGCCACCGCGGATCCGTCCGTCAGGCGTGATCCACGAGTTGAGCGAAGCCCTTCTGGCGGGCGCAGTGCGCACAGCAGAAGAACTGCCCGTCCGCTTGCAGACCGTGGCCGAGGATGCGGCACTGGCAGTTGTCGCAGACCGGTGCCATCTTCTGGGCGGCGCACTCGATGCTGTCGAAGGTATGGACCGCTCCTGCGGCGCGCACTTCGAACGACATCTCGTAGTCGTTGTGGCAGACCTCGCACACGGCCATGAATGGTCAGCTCCTCGTTGTTGATGGCAGGCTGGATTGCCTGCGGTCGGCGTCCCTGGAAGGTAGCGACCAGACGCACAGCACCCGAGGCGGCACGTTGGCCCGCACCCGACCGACACACACGAAATCACTCTGCTGGACGCGGGAGACGCTATGGGTGGGGCGGCCGCCCTGCCTCGGCCCGGCAGCCCGCCGACTGCCCATGACGCCCGCGTATGTACCGACTGCGGCAGTGCGCTGCCGCCCGACCGGCGCAGTGGCGCCGACCCAGGGGCGTGGGTTCCTCCCGAGCGCGGGCTCCGGGGCCGACTCCGGCTACCGGCGCGAAGTCCTGGTGTCGAGGGCGCGAGAACGCCGGGAGCGCTGTTCCCGGTGGCCGGCCTGAGCCAGGAATCCCCGCTCAGCCCTGAAGGAAGCCCCTCCTCCAGGCAGGGGAGCAGTCAATGTCTCGTCGGGCCGTCGTCGTCCGCCCGCTCGCCCTCCGCCTGAGATGGTTCGGTCCTGGGCACGTCCGGGTGCTGTTCCATGGCGCTGCGCTCGCCGGGCTCGTTGCGCTCCCCCTCGGCCTGCGACGGGGTATGCGCGTACAGCCAGCGGTCGTAATCCGAGGCTCCGGATTGCATGACGGGCCTCCTTCGCTCGCTAACCCCATGGTCCACCCTCGGCGGTGACGCTGCGAGAGAAGCGCGAGCAACGGGGCACACTGCCCACCGTCCTCGCCGCACGCCACGAACACGGTGCTCAGCGCTCATCCGCCTCGCGGCTACCCGGGCGCCTGCCCGGGGTCGGGCAGCGGTTCGAGCCCGGTCACTTCGTACTCGATCCGGACGTCGTCGGCCAGCTTCAGCGCGCCCAGGAACGCGCTATACGGCTTGATTCCCCAGGTGGACTGGGTGACGTTCGCCCAGCCGCATACCATGCCGTCCCCGTCGCTGCCTCCGTGTACGGTCACCGCATGTGTCCGGCCCTTGATGGTGAGGTCCCCGGTGATCTCAAAGGACTCGGGCACTCCGGTGATGCTGTTGGAGCGAAAGGTGATGGTGGGGTGCTGCGCGGTGTGCAGCAGTGTCTCAGCCAGCGTCCGTCTGATTTCGTCCCGGTCGGCGTCGGTGAGGGGTTTGAGCCCGCCGGTCCCCTCCCGGACGGTCAGCGATCCCGTCTCGACCGTCACGGTTACCGACGACTTCCCGGGATCGTCGGCGACGACCACCGCGTTCCCGGACCATCGGGTGGCCTCGATCGTGAGGTCGTGCCCCGCCTTCCGGCCGAGCCCGGCGCGGCTGGTCTTGATCAGCAGGCGTCCGGCTGGCGGCCCGAAGCCGTACTTTCCATCACTCAATGTCACGAATTTACTCTACGTGCCACATATGGGCTTTCCAACTGGCCGCTTCGGCGCGCCTCGTGCCGGCGCATCCCGGTCCACCGGACGACCTCTCGACGATCTGTCGACGACTCTCGTCTACAAGGGCAGCCGTATCCCGGTCCTGCCACGGCATCGACTCCCGAGACCCGCGCAAGGCGAACCCGAAGGACGTGCGCGGACTGCTCACCGTGTCAGCTGCTCCCTCTCCAAGGCCGAGGGGCGGCCGGCGAGGCTGACGCGAACAGCAAGCCGATCGACGGGGTGGGAAGTCGATCACTGGTCGGGAGTCAGTCGGTTCTCCTGATGTCTCCGCAGCCGCCCCCGCCGCTCCTCCAGGTCGGCCGGAAACCACGTCTGCTGCCCGCGGTTGCACTCGCGGACCAAGTCCCGCAGCGTCGAACTGGGCTTCCTGTGACGGGAGATGCCACCGCTGTCAACGATCCAGGGTGGCCACGGCAGCCGACGCTGATTCCGTACGCCGATGGCGTCGACGCGCTGACCGAGTCTGAGAGCCGAAGGTCGGCCTGCTGGGCCGCGCCGACGGGGCCCGCCGATGGCGCCGCGCCGATCTGGCCCACAGTCATGTCGCCCGCAACCTGGTGCAACGGACGGCCACCTGCTTGACTTGTTTTGCTCGCCCTTTCAGCTCCCGCTTTCTGCTCGCCCTTTCTGCTCCTCCTTCCTGCTCACCCCACGGCGACGTGCGGGTACGTGGTCGAACAGACGGGGAGCCGCCAAGGTACGCGGTCGCGGACCGTCCCGCCGATTGACCCGCTTCTCTGGCCGGAATACGGTAGAAGACGCTTTCTGAAAATGTTTCCCGAGCGCATCTGGAGAGTCATGCCCAGCGCCCAGTTGCCGAGGGCTGTGTTCGCCATGGATCCGGTGCACCGGCCCCTGCTCTTCCCGCCGCCGCTCATGGAGCGGCTCCAGCAGGTGGCCGAGATCGACACCGCGCTCGTCCTGCGCGACTTCACCGAACCGGCCGCCACCTCGGCGCTGGCTCGGGCCGAGGTGCTGATCACCGGCTGGGGGTGTCCCCGCCTGGATGCGGATCTGCTGGCCGCGGCGCCCCGGCTGCGTGTGGTCCTGCATGCCGCGGGCTCCGTCGGGTCGCTCATCGGCGAGGACGTATGGAAAGGCGGAGTCACCGTCGCCAGCGCGGTGACCGGCAACGCGCTGCCCGTCGCCGAGTACACGCTCGCCATGATCCTGCTCGTAGGAAAGGACACCTTCATCCAACGCGAGCGCTTCCGGGCCAGTCACTCCTACCCGCCCACCGCGGAGACCGCGGCCACGGGCAATCTCGGCCGCCGGGTGGGGATCATCGGCGCCTCGCGGGTGGGCCGTCGGCTGCTGGAACTGCTGCGGCCGTTCGACCTGGCCGTCTCGCTGTACGACCCGTATGTCGAGGCCGCCGAGGCAGCCGCGCTGGGCGCCGAATCACTGTCGCTGGAAGACTTGTTGCGCCGCAGCGACATCGTCAGCCTGCACGCCCCCGACATCCCCGAGACCTTCCGCATGCTCGACCGCGAGAGGCTCGCCCTCATCAAGGACGGCGGCGTACTGATCAACACGTCCCGCGGTGCCCTGGTCGAGCCCGTCGCGCTCACCGAGGAGCTCATCTCCGGCCGCCTGAGTGCGGTACTGGACGTGACCGAGCCCGAGCCACTACCCGCCGAGTCCCCGCTGTACGTGCTACCCAACGTGTTCCTCACGCCGCACATCGCCGGCTCGCTCGGCAACGAGCTGCAACGTTTCGGCAGCATCGTCGTCGAGGAGTTGGAACGCCTGGGCGCCGGTCTGCCACCGGCCCGTGAGGTGAGGCGTGCGGATCTGGCCCGCCTCGCCTGAAGCCCGCAGCCCACGACCGGCCCGTGCCCCGCAGCTGGCCCGTGCCCCGGAGAAACAATGGGATACGGTTTCACCACCGGCGGGGCGGGACCCCCGGCCCCTCCCTCGAGGGAGCCACTACGGCGAAGGAGCCGTTACGGCGAAGGAGCCGCTACGGTGAGGCAGCGCAAGGCGTCGCGTGACTCCGGACGGGCCACCATCCGGGACGTGGCGGAGCAGGCGGGCGTCTCGGTCGCCAGCGTGTCGCGTGTCCTGTCCGGCAACTATCCGGTGTCGGAGGAACTGCGCGGCAAGGTGATGAAGGTGGTCGGGGAACTGGACTACGTCACCAACGCCCACGCCCGCTCGCTGGCCGGCGGCGGCACACCGACGGTGGCCATCATCATCAACAACATCACCGGTGCCGCCTTCACCCACGTGGCCAAGGGAGTCGAGAGCGCCGCCTCGCTGCGCGGCTGGCTCTCGCTCGTCGGCACCACCGGAGACGACCCGGAACGGGAACTCGCGCTGGTGAACCTCATGCGCCAGCAGAGCATAGCCGCGGTGATTCTGCTCGGCGGGGCGTACGACTTCGACGAGTACCAGCTGAGGATGGCCCGGTTCGCGCGCTCCCTGGACGCGGTCGGCTCGCATCTGGTGCTGGTGGGCAGGCCGCCGCTGGCGGGCGACGTACCGGCGACGACGGTCGACTACGACAACGAGGGTGGCGCCTACGCCATGGCCAGCCACCTCCTGTCCGCCGGTCACCGCCGCATCCTGGTACTGCCGGGTCAGGCCGAACTCACCACGGCCCAGGGCCGGTTGACAGGGGCCCAGCGGGCCTTCGAGGCGTACGGAGTGCCCTTCGACCCGGGCCTGGTGCTGCACGGCGCCTACGACGACGAGCACGGTTACGAGGCGGTCGAGGAAAGCCTGCGGGGCAAGCTGGACTTCACGGCGGTGCTCGCGGGAACGGACGTGGTTGCCGCGGGCGCCATGCAGGCCTTGCGCGCGGCCGGGCTCAGGGTGCCGGAGGACGTTTCCATCGTCGGTTACGACGACATCCCGCTGGCCTCCCAGCTCACTCCGCAGCTCACGACCGTCCACGTCCCCTACGAGGAGATGGGCCGTGTCGCGCTGCGCGCGGTGGTCGACCGACGCGAGAGCGGTACCGGCCGTCGTAAGGCCGGCGACGGCGACCATCTGGTGCTGGGCACGCACGTCGTCGTACGGCAGTCCGTCCAGCCTCCCGCGCGGCGCTCATAGCGTCGGGCACCGTGGCGAGACGCTGATCCGGCGCCAAGCGGCCCGCGGCCCGGCCCGTCCGGCGGCTCGCCCGCCCCGACGGCGCCGCACGCGGGCGGGGCGGCCAGCGCTTCATCCTGATCGGTCTGATCCTGGCGAGTGCCTACAGCCTCTTCCCGGTCTGGTGGCTGATCGTCGCGGCCACCAAGGACCGGACCGGGCCGTACCAGACCAACGGCCTGTGGTTCTCCGGCGTACACCTGTGGGAGAACCTGCACCAGCTCTTCACCTACGAGGGCGGCATCTTCCTGCGCTGGACGGCCAACTCGCTCCTGTACGCGGGAGTCGGCTCGCTGGGCGGCACGCTCATCGCGCTCGCCACGGGCTACGGTCTGGCCCGCTTCGAGTTCCCCGGGCGCCAGGCGGTGTTCGCGTGTGTCGTGGGTTCCTTCCTGATCCGGACCCCTCTGTGGTCCGGGGGGCGAATGGCACCCCGGCCATGGGCACCCCGGTCATGTGCGGGGCGGGTTCCCAGGGGCTCACCGGCGCAGTCTTTGGCTCGGGGGGTGCCCGGGCGACCGCGCCTGCGCCCGCCTCCGGCGAGCAAGTGGCGGCGTACGTCCTGGGGCCGCTCGGTAGGGTGGAGACATGGGTGGCGGCGTGGTGACCCTGTTCCTGTGTGGAGATGTGATGCTCGGGCGCGGGGTCGATCAGGTCCTCCCGCATCCCGGCGATCCGTCACTGCGGGAGGGCTACGTCACGGATGCCCGGGTCTATGTCGAGGCGGCGGAGGCCGTGAACGGCCCGGTCCCTGCCCCTGTCGCCCCGTCCTGGATCTGGGGCGAGGCGCTTCGGGTCCTGGAGGAGGCATCCCCGGACGTCCGGATCGTGAATCTGGAGACGGCCATCACGCGCAGTGACACGTTCGCGCCGGGGAAGGGGATCCACTACCGGATGCACCCGGCCAACGTGCCCGCCCTGGCCGCGGCCCGGCCCGACGTCTGCGTCCTGGCCAACAACCATGTGCTGGACTTCGGCCGCCCCGGTCTTGAGGAGACGCTCGCCTCACTGGACCGCGCGGGCCTGCGGGCGGTGGGCGCGGGACACGACGTCGACGAGGCGTACGCGCCCGCGACGGTCGCCGTCGGCCATGGCGCACGCGTACTGACCTTCGCCCTCGGGACGGAGTCCAGCGGCATCCCGCCGAACTGGGCGGCGACCGCGGACCGGCCCGGTGTCGCCCACGTGTCCGAGCCGTCGGCCGCCGCGGCCGCCGCGACGGTCCAGCGGGTGCGGCGGGCGAAGCTGCCGGGCGACATCGCGGTCGTCTCCGTGCACTGGGGCTCCAACTGGGGCTACCGCGTCCCCCGGAACCAGATCCGCTTCGCCCGGGCTCTGGTCGACGGCGGCGTCGACGTCGTACACGGCCACTCCTCGCACCATCCCCGCCCCCTCGAGGTGTACCGCGACCGGCTGATCCTCTACGGCTGCGGCGACTTCATCGACGACTACGAGGGCATCTCGGGCTACGAGGACTACCGCGACGACCTTCGGATCGCCTACCTCGTCTCGGTGGAGGCCGGCACCGGGCGGCTGACCGACGTCCGCATGGTGCCCCTGCGGGCCAGGCGGATGCGGCTGGAGCCCGCGACGGACGACGACCGCGCATGGCTGCGAGCGACACTCGACCGGATCAGCGACGGCTTGCCCATCACCCTGCACTCCGACGGCACGCTCGGTCTGGTGCGTCCGGCCGCCGCACACGGGGCGGGAGGAACGAGGGCCGGCCGATGAACCGCCGGCCGAGGCTCACCCCGCTCGGCGTGGGCGCGATGAACTCGCCGAGGTTCGCCCCGGCCGGTCTGCTGCTGCGGTGCGCCGGGCACCGCGCCGCCTTCGACGGCGGGCCCGGGTCCGAACCACCGTCCGGGCGGCTCTCCGCCTGGCTGGTCACCGACGAGCAGGCGGGTCACGCGGACCGGTGACCAGCGCGGCGGTTCAGCTGTTCCAGCTGTCGTCGTACGGGTCACGTGGGGCCGGGACCGGGTTGGCCCGGATGACGTCGATGAAGGGGATGACGCCGCCGTTGACGGGGTCCTTGGTCCGCTTGCCGGAGTAGGTGCCGGTGACTTCGAGCCAGGTGTCGGGTCGCAGGACGGGAGGGAGCTGCCCGGACAGGCCGATCTTGACGGGTTGGGCGTCGGCGGCGCAGCAGTTGAGGGTCATGCGGACGAGGTACGGTGTGCCGCCGCGGTCGAGGGCGACGAAGCCGGTGACCTCGATCGGCCGGTCGCCGAGGAAACGCCCGTGGTCGTAGACCGCGCGACCGGCGTAGTCGGCGAGGTTGAGCCGGAGCGGGTCGCCGGCGGACAGAGCCGGGTAACCCCAGGGCTGTTCCTGCAGGGCGGTGCCCGCCCGCATGGCGCTGTAGGAGCCCAGCGCGGGCGGGGCGACCAGAACGAGGGCGAACAGGGGCAGGACCAGGAGCCAGGAGACGCGCGGCTCCCGGTGGACGTGGTCTTCACGCGGTTCGGGTCGGCCGTCCTCGGCCGCGCGTGGTCGGCGCCGTTCGTACCAGAGGGTGGCGACGGCCGCGACGATCAGGACGACACCTGCCACCAGGAGCAACGGGCGCAACCCGGCCTTGACGTACCGCAGATAGAGGTCGGTGAAGCCGGCGCGCAGCACCGCTCCGCCGACCAGGAACAGCACGATCGCCTGTGCCTGCCGGTTCACAGCAGGACCCCCCCGACGAGGACCGACACCAGGACGGCCAGGGCGAACGTGACGGGGGCGAACCGCAGTGCGAACCCGCGGCCGAAGGTAGCGGCCTGCATGGCGAACAGCTTCAGGTCGATCATCGGTCCGACCACGAGGAACGCCAGCCGCGCGGTGAGCGAGAACTGGGACAGCGACGCCGCCACGAACGCGTCGGCCTCGGAGCAGATCGACAACAGCACCGCGAGGACCGCCAGCGCGAGGATCGACAGCACCGGGTTGTCGGCGACGGACTGCAGCCGGCTTGCCGGTACCACCGCCTTCAGGGTCGCCGCGGCCATCGCGCCGACGACGAGGAACCCGCCCGCGTGCATCACGTCGTGCCGTACGGATCCCCAGAACGCCGCCCCCTTGCCGACCCCGTCGAACGACGGGCGGTCCGGTGGACGCAGCCAGTCGGTGCGGCCCAGCCTCTGCCACAACCAGCCCATCACGCACGCCACCAGCAGACTCGCCATGAACCGGGCGAGGACCATCCGAGGATGGCCGGGAAACGCGACGGCGGTGGCGGTCAGCACGATCGGATTGATCGCGGGGGCGGACAGCAGGAAAGCGAATGCCGCCGCGGGCGTGACGCCCCGGCGGACCAGTGCTCCGGCCACCGGCACGGAGGCACACTCGCAACCGGGGAGCACCGCGCCGGACAGCCCGGCGACCGGCACCGCCAGCGCGGGCCGCTTCGGCAGCGCGCGGGCGAAGAACGACGGCGGGACGAACACCGCGAGGACCGCCGACAGCAGCACACCGAGGACGAGGAAGGGCAGCGCCTGGACGACCACCGCGACGAACACGGTCATCCAGCCCTGCATCACCGGTGCGGACACCGCCCCCCGGATCGGCCCCTGCACCGCGACCACCAAGAGCAGCAGCATGATCAGTACGAGGGGTGAGCTGACCTGCCACCCCTGCGCATCGTCCGCGTCGCCGTGGTCAACCCCGGGCGGGGCTGCTTTGGTCGTGCTCACGGGTGAGGTACCTCCGGCCTGGCAGGACTTCGCGGGTGGTTCCCGCCCCCTGCAGTACGCGGGTTCGTGCACGGCTGCTCACCGTGTCCCGTACGAGGTCGGTGAACTCCCAGGGGCGCGGTGAGGGAGACCATCACGCTATCGGGCCGTGAAGGAGACGTACCCACTGGCCTCGGGCAACGGCGAGATGCGCTCGTGACCTTGGACATACGTCGGTCGGCATACGTGGAAGCCGGGCGCAAGTCCGCCGTCCGGGGCCGTCTGGACGTCGTCGGCCCGGAGGGCGGGCGCCGCGGCGCGGGCAGGGAGCTCCAGACAGGCCCTGACCGGCTCAGGGCGCCACGGGCGCGCTGTCAGGGATGCCGTCGCGCAGATAGGCGCCCTGACGCAGCAGTTCCTGCTGGACGAGGGGAAACGGCAGATCCCGCGGGCTGCGCCCCAGGCGTGCGGCCAGCGCCGCGCAGACGCCCGCCGCTTGCCCGGTGGCCATCGCGATGGGCATGACCCGGTAGGAGGAGTGGGCCACGTGTGTGCCGGAGATGCAGCGCCCGGCCACCACCAGGTGATCCGTTTCCTGGGGCAGCAGGCAGCGCAGCGGGATGTCGTAGAAGTGACCCGTGGGCACGCGTTTGAGGAGGGTGCCGGTGCCCTCCGGGTTGTGGATGTCTATCGGGTAGGCACCGTGCGCCACGGCGTCCGGAAAGGGGCGGGCGGCCAGGATGTCGTGTCCGGTCAGCTGGTAGTCGCCCAGGATGCGGCGGGTCTCCCGGACACCGATGTGGGTGCCGCTCTGGACCACATACGCACGCTCGAAGCCCGGTACGTGGCTGCGCAGGAAGTGGTCGATCTGCGCCAGCTGGCCGCGGGCGGCGTACTCGGCGTGGCTGAGCTGCCACACGCTGGTGCCCAGTGCCCCGGTGACGCGCGTGCTGTTGACGCTGACCTCACCGGGGTGCGGGGTGCCGAAGAACAGCACGTCCTCGCGCGGCAGCTGGAGTTCACCGTCCGCCGTGGCCTGCTCGACGAGGTCCCACAGGCCGTGCACGCCGCGCCACTGGTCGGGGTGTGCGCGGACGTATTCGGCGAACCGCGGCCGCAGGAATTCCGCGACTCGGAACATGAGCGTCATCGGCTGAACGAGGCCGTCCTCGGGACGGCCGATCTCGTACGGGGCTCCGCAGGCGGCCGCGACGTCGCCGTCGCCCGTGCCGTCCACGACCACGTCGGCGTCGATCACCACGGGTCCCGACTTGGTCTCGAAGACCACGCGCCAGCCGTCGTCGAGCGGCAGGGCCAACGAGGCGAAGGAGTGGAACAGCATCCGGATCCCCGCCTCGTCGAGCAGATCGAGCAGGACCAGCTTGAAGATCTCCGGGTCGAAGGGCACGGTGTAGCCGGTCTCGACGGAGGGCGGGACGCACCCGCCGCGCGCGGTGAGCCGGTCCAGCAGCCGCCACAGGACTCCGGCGACCACCGGCTCGCCCTCGCCGTGGTCCGTGGGCAGCAGCCGGGTCCCTTCCCCGGTCCCGTTGAACGCGGCCTGCTTGTGCTCGTTGTGGAACGACATCAGGGGCATGACGAGCGCCACCGTCGCGTTGCCGCCCAGGAACCCGTAGCGCTCGACGAGTACCACCTCGGCCCCGGCATCGGACGCGGCGAGCGCGGCCCCGCACCCGGCGGGCCCGCCGCCGACCACCAGGACTTCGGTCCGGCCCCCGTGCTGGGCGGGCCTCGGCGGCAGGGTGACGGTGCGGAGTTCGTCCGGCGGCTCCAGGACCGGCATCGGTACCTCCCGTCCCTTCTTTCCGGGCGTGGAACTTCGGGGGACGCCCGTGAGCTCCCGGTCGGCTCAGGCTTGGCGTGGCTTCGCGCTCAAGTCCTCCAGACCGCGATCGGGCAGGCCCGCCAGGGGCGACCCACGGGAATGGGCCTGGTACGACCGCTGGTGCGACGGCCGCTGTTCGTGGCCGGTACGGAAGCTGTCGTCGATCTCGTCGAGGAGGGCTCCGCAGCGTGCGCAGGTCACCTGAGCGAGTCCGCACAGTTCACGGACGCGCACGTGCAGATCGTCACGCCGCTGCGGGTACTCGTCCCAGAGCCGGTCCACCTCCGCCAGCAGCAGTCCGGCCTGCTCCCGCGCCACACCGACCAGCGCCGGTGCGCCCACCCGTCGCGCGAAGTCGAACACCTTGCCCGAGTAGGGGAGCGGCAGAACCGGCAGCCCGGATACCGCCGCGAAGATCAGGAAGTGCAGGCGCATGCCGACGGCCAGGTCCAAGTGGCGCATGAAACCGAGGACTTGCCCGGGGCTGTAGGTGCCGTTCAGGATCCGCCCCCGGTCAGGTGCCGTCATGTGGGACAACACGGCATGCGCGTGCCGCACATCGCCGCGTTCCATCGGCATGAACACCACATGGGCGTCCAGGCGCCGGACCAGGAAGTCCGCCACGTCGGCGAGCAGCGCGTGGTAGTCGCCCTCGTCCAGTTTCTCGGCCGCCCGGCCCGGTTCCCGTACCGACATCCCCACCAGCCGGGTCCCGGCGGGGAGGCCCTCGCGTGTCATCATCCGGCCGGTGAACGGTTCCGGAGGCAGCAGAAGTGCCGGATCGGCGGTGACCGCGAGCTCGCGTTCGACCCCGACCTCCTCGAGCACCAGCCGGGATTCCTCGTCCCGCACCACCACGTCGTCCATCTCCGGCAGCACGGTGCGCACCGCCTCCCGGTCGTCGGCCTCCCGCAGCGGGCCGGCGCCGACGGCGTAGGCGAACGTGCGGACGCCGCGGTCCTGCGCCGCACGGACCAACCGCAGGTACCGGCGCGCCTCGCCGTCGTAGAGGATGCCGCCGCCGCCCAGCACCAGCAGGTCCAGGCCGGACACCGCGTCCACCACCCGACTCTGCGTGACGCCCTCCCACTCCACGACTTCGTCGGCACCGTGCTGGTGGACGCGGGTGTGCTCGGCGTTCCGGCTGAAGACGACGAGCCGAGCGTACGGCCGATGGGTCCGCAGACAGTCCAGCACGCAGGCCAGGATGGACTCGTCGCCGATGTTGAAGCCGCCGTACGAACCGAGCACGCCCACACGCAGGGCTGCCGCAGGGGAGAGCGGGGGCGGAAGCTGGGCGGCGTTGGTCATCCCTGGGCTCCCGTCACGTCGAGGTCGGTCGGTACGGTCGGAACGTCGGTACTTCGGAGATGCCGGAACGTCGGAACGGCGATGTCGGTACGGGACGTCGTTACGGACTGTGGCCGACCGAGCGCTTCGCGGATCCAGCGGCGCCGGCACGGTCCGGGGTGCCCCTGTGCGGGCACGGCAAACGCCTGACTCCCGAGCTCTGTTTGGACCAGAGCCCCACGGGCACTCGCCGCCGAACAGCAGGGACTCACGCGTCAGGATCTGCCCGGGAGCTTCACGGGGAGATCCTCACGGGAGGCTGTTGGGGTACTGGATCGAGCGGGACGCCCCGCGGCCCGGCTGAGAGGCGCACCGATGAGCGAGCGGAATGCTAGGCCCAAGGGGCACGGCCCGATCACCCGTGATCAGGTGCGGGAGCTGCTGGGAGCTCGCGGGAGCAAGTCCACTCTGGTCCTCCTGGAGGGCCACGCCCGGGTGGTTGCGGCCGAGGAGTTGGGCTCGGAGCGGTATGCCGGGGCCGTTGACGTCATATCCGGCGAGGAACTCGCTCGCACCGTCGGACCCGGAGTTCCCTCGGAACAGGACCTCGACGCTCTGGCCGCCACATTGAACACCTTGGTGTCGAAGCTGGGGGCCTGAGACAGACAGCGAGGCCCCACCCGGCCCCAGAGCGAGGGGCCCAGAGCGAGGGGCCCAGTGTGAGGGGCCCAGTGTGAGGGGCCCAGTGTGAGGGCCCCGGTATAGGGGCTCGGGTGACGAGCTGCCGGACACGCCTCAGGGGCGGCGCCAGGAGGCGTTGTCGAGGTGCGAGCCGGCCATGGGGCCCATACGGAGCATGCCGCCGTCGACCGCCCACGAGGCTCCCGTGACGTAGGAGGCTTCCGGGCCCGCCAGGAAGGCGATGACGGAGGCGACTTCCCGCGCGTCACCAGGACGCCCCAGAGGAATGCCACTGCGGTGCTTCGTTCGAACGTCCTCGTCCTCCTGCCCGGTCATGGGCGTGGCGATCTCTCCGGGGGCGACAGCGTTGACCGTGATGCCGTATTCGGCGAGTTCCAGCGCCATCACCTGGGTGAGCAGGCCGAGGCCGCCTTTGGCAGCGCAGTAGGGAGCCGCGCCGACCCGGGGCTGATGCTCATGGACCGAGGTGACGTTGACGATCCGTCCTCCGTCGCCCTGGTCGATCATTCGGCGCGCAGCGCGCTGACCGCACAGAAACGGGCCGATCAGGTCGACATCGACGACTTGGCGCACGGTGGTGTGATCCAGGTCCAGGAACGATGTCGCGGTTCCGGTCCCGGCGTTGTTGACGAGGACGTCGAGGCGGCCGAGCTCGTCGGCCAGTCGGTCGATCACGTCGGCCGCCTCCGGCAGCAGTGTGAGATCCATGGCGGCGACGGCTGCTCGGTGGCCGCGGCGCCGCACCTCCTCCGCCGTGGCGTCGGCACCCTCGTGATCACTGTGAAAAGTGATGCCGATGTCCACACCCTGCGTGGCGAGGCGGACCGCGGTGGCCCGCCCAATGCCCGAGTCCGCGCCGGTGATGACAGCGACGGTACGGTGCGCTTTGTCAGAGCCGGCCATGGAGATCCCTTTCGTACTTATGTGGTTGACGTGGTTGGTGTGTTTGGTGGGCCATGTGTTTCAGGTGATTCGCAG
>CBFGQM010000024.1:0-27067 GCA_965650905.1 uncultured Streptomyces sp.
CACCCTCGACACGCACCATGGCGAGGATGACATCGCGCTGTTGATGGCACGTGTCCAGGGCCTGCCCGCAGAATCCGTCGGAGACTGGACCCTGCCGCGCGAGCCGCGCAGCGTGGGCCGCGCGCGCGAGTACGCCCGCTGCCAACTCCTGAGCTGGGGTCTGGGGCCGCTGGTCGACACGGCCGAACTCCTGGTCAGCGAGCTGGTGACCAACGCCCTGCGGTATGGCGAGGGCGAGATCACACTCCGGTTGCTGCTCGACCGCACGATGGTCTGCGAGGTCTGGGACGCCGGCCTCGTCCAGCCCCGCCGCCGCCGGGCCCGGGACACGGACGAGGGCGGTCGCGGCCTCCAACTCGTCGGCCTCCTGAGCGCGGCCTGGGGCTCCCGCCGTGCGCCCCATGGCAAGACCGTGTGGTTCGAACTCCCCCTCCCCAACGGCCAGAAAACCCTCACGGAGCCGGCGGAGGCGTTGCTGAGTCTGTTCTGACGGCGTGCTGTCGTCCGGGGCCGGTCCGAGCAGGGGCTCGTCGCCCCGGACCGGCCTATCCGGACCGCCGGTCAGAGCGCGCCCCCACCACCTCTCCGCCCCCGAGTCCCGCTGCCCCCGAAGCTCCAGGGGCCGCTCTGCGGCGAGCCACCCATCCCACTGCCGGCCGTCGCTCCGAGGATGATCCCGCCGAGCACGGCCCCACCCACCCCGCCGTCCGCCCCCGCAGACGGATTCCCGTACACCCGCACGTCCCGCTCGGCGAGCTCCCGAGCCTGCCGAGCGAGCGCGTCGGCCCGCTTGACGTCCGCGAGGGTGACCACCTCCTGCCCCACAAGCCGCTCCGCCTCCGCCAGGCGGGTCCGGGCCTCGCTCCCCACGGCGCCCCGATGCGTGGTGATGAAATCCGCGGCAGCCACCACCGTGCTGCGGGCCGGAAGCAGAGCCTGCCCGAGGAGCCCACGGGCCCGCTCGACCGAGGGTTCGCGGGCGGTCGCCAGAGCGGCGCCGGCCTCCGCGACCCGACGGAGGGCGGCGATCGGGTCGTACGGGCCGACGGAACACTCACGCCGTACCCCGACCAGAACCGATTCCGCGAGGGCGATACGGCCGCGCAGCCAACCCACGGTCACCCCCATTCTTTCCAAGGGCCCACGCTCCACCGCGAGGTCGTCCTCCAGCTCGCCGAGCGCGGCGGACAACCGGCCGGCGGCAGTGGCGAGTTCCTGAGCGAGCCGCTCGACGGCGCCGACGAGGATCCCCGCCTGGTCGACGGCACCCTCGGCGGCCCGCAGATGCACGGCGGCCCGCTCGTTGTGGCCCGAGTCGACGGCCTGCCGGGCCAGGTCGAGATGAGTCGACGCGAACAGCAGCCGCTGCTCGGCCTGCTCGACGTGACCGACTACGGGAAGGACGGCAGAGGCCGCGTACCGCCCGCCGGCCTCGACGAGCGTGGCTCCCGCGACCGGGATCAGCCCGGCGACCTCCCGAAACCGCCCCTCGGCCCCCTTCAGCGCCTCCGGCGCCCTCCGCTCCGGCGCCCGCACCTGGTCGAACCCGGCCGCCTGCGAGTCCAACCGCCGCCCCGCCTCAGTACACCGCCCGATGATCTCCCCCAGCATCCGCCGCGTGGTGTCTTCGTGCGGCTGCCGGAACGGGGTGTCGTCGAGCTCCTGCCGCACCCGGAAGGCCGCGCGCAGCCCCCTCTCCGCATACGCCACGGCCTCCGTGAACGGCGTCACCGTCTCCGCCCCGAGCTGAGCCGCGGCGAACCCGAGTTCCTCGCGACTGGTGCGCACCGCGTCATCCACACCGACGAGTAACCGCCGTGCCTGCCGGTCGAGCTCGAAGAGGGGAGCGGGCAACGCACTCAGGCCACCAGGAGTCGTAGAAGTCCGAGTCCGCCGGCTCCGCCGCGTATACGCGTACGCCGCCCACACCACCACCCCGGCCAGCACGCCGAGAGGCGGCACAAGATCGACCCAGGATGTCTCGTCCCCACCCGGCCGGGTCACGCCGCCCGACGCGACCACCGAATCCGGCCCACGCGGCACCGTCGCGGACAGCACGAGCCACACAAGACCTACCAGCCCCCCGACCATGGCATGCCCCACCCGCACACCTATGTGCGACGAGACTCGGCGCGAGCGACTCCGTCTTTGGGACACCGTCACATTTGGGAGCGTATGCCCCCCTACGTACCCCCGCGACCGGGGTACCCCCACCCTGGTATGCAGGAGGCTGGCACATCCCGGCCATGCCGCTCTCGGGAGCCCCGGCAGCGCCCGGAGCGGTGGCCGGGACGGGCCGGCTGTGCCGTGGCCCGGCCCGCGACGCCCTACGGTTCGGCCGGAGCTCCGGGATGTGGGACAGGTCGTCGGTGTTGCCCTGATGCACCGGGCACGCCGCGACCGCCGACGGGGAGCCGCCACGACTACGACTGCCGCCTCCTGATCTTCGAGCCCAGCCACACCAGCGGATCGTACTTACGGTCGACCGCCCGCTCCTTCAAGGGAATCAGAGCGTTGTCCGTGATCTTGATGCCCTCGGGGCAGACCTCCGTGCAGCACTTGGTGATGTTGCAGTAGCCGAGCCCGTGCTCGTCCTGGGCGGTGCCCTTGCGGTCCAGGCCCGCCTGGGCCGCCGCGTCCAGCGGATGCATGTCCAGTTCGGCGACACGCATCAGGAAGCGCGGGCCCGCGAACGCCGTCTTGTTCTCCTCGTGGTCGCGGACGACATGGCATGTGTCCTGGCACAGGAAGCACTCGATGCACTTGCGGAACTCCTGCGAGCGGTCCACGTCCTCCTGCGTCATCCGGTACTCGCCGGGACCGAGGTCGGCGGGCGGCACGAAGGACGGCACCTCCCGCGCCTTCGTGTAGTTGAAGCCGACGTCGGTGACGAGATCACGTACCACGGGAAAGGCCCGCAGGGGAGTGACCGTGACCGTCTCCTCCCGCCCGAACACCGACATACGCGTCATGCACATCAGCCGGGGCCGCCCGTTGATCTCCGCCGAACACGAACCGCACTTGCCCGCCTTGCAGTTCCACCGCACGGCCAGGTCCGGCGCCCGGGTCGCCTGGATCCGGTGGATGATGTCCAGCACCACCTCGCCGTCGTTGACCTCGATCTCGAAGTCCTCCAGGCCACCGCCCGAGACATCCCCGCGCCACACTCTGAAGCGGGCCTCATAGCTGCTCACTCGTACAGCTCCTCTTCGGTGAGGTACTTGACCAGCTCCTCCTTCTCGAAGAGAGCCAGCAGGTCGGGGCGGATGGGCTCGGTCGTCTCCCGGGAGAGACGGATCTGGCCGCGCACCGGGTCCGTGGCCGCCAGCCCGCCCGTGGGATCAGCCAGTCGGCACAGCAGATGGAGACGCCGCCACTCCCGCTCCATCCCCGGATGGTCCTCACGGGTATGGCCGCCACGCGACTCCGTACGCTCCAGGGCGGCCCGCGCCACGCACTCGCTGACGAGCAGCATGTTGCGCAGGTCGAGGGCGAGATGCCAGCCCGGGTTGAACTGCCGGTGCCCCTCCACGCCGGCCCACCGCGCCCGTACGCGCAGATCCGCCAGCTTCTGCAGGGCCGCCTCCATCTCCTCCTCCCGGCGGATGATGCCGACGAGGTCGTTCATGGTCTGCTGGAGTTCCTGGTGGAGGGTGTACGGGTTCTCCGGCGACCGCCCGGTCTCCGCCCCCGCCTCCGGCCCCTCCGCCGAGAACGGCCGCAACGCCTCCGCCGCCGACGAGTCGACCTGGCCGTCGTCCACGACGGGGCGCTCCCCGGAGAGCTCCGCGGCGTACCGCGCCGCGTGCGCCCCCGCCCGCCGGCCGAACACCAGCAGATCGGAGAGCGAGTTGCCGCCGAGCCGGTTGGAGCCGTGCATGCCGCCGGCGACCTCCCCGGCCGCGAACAGCCCCGGCACCTCGCGCGCCGCCGCCGTGTCCGACTCGACCGCGATACCGCCCATCACATAGTGACAGGTGGGCCCCACCTCCATCGCCTCGGCGGTGATGTCGACGTCCGCGAGCTCCTTGAACTGGTGGTACATGGAGGGCAGCCGGCGCCGGATGACCTCGGCGGGCATACGCGTCGACACGTCCAGCAAGACGCCGCCGTGCGGCGAACCCCGCCCCGCCTTGACCTCCGCGTTGATGGCCCTCGCCACCTCGTCACGCGGCAGCAGCTCGGGCGGACGCCGGTTGTTGTCCGGGTCCTCGTACCAGCGGTCGCCCTCCTCCTCGGACTCGGCGTACTTGTCCTTGAAGACGTCCGGGATGTAGTCGAACATGAACCGCTTGCCCTCGGAGTTCTGCAGCACCCCGCCGTCGCCGCGCACGGACTCCGTGACGAGGATGCCCTTCACCGACGGCGGCCAGACCATACCGGTCGGATGGAACTGCACGAACTCCATGTTCAGCAGGGGAGCCCCGGCCAGCAGCGCCAGCGCGTGCCCGTCACCGGTGTACTCCCACGAGTTCGACGTCACCTTGAACGACTTGCCGATGCCTCCGGTGGCGATCACCACCGAAGGGGCTTTGAGGACGAAGAAGCGCCCGGACTCGCGCGCGTAGCAGAAGACGCCCGAGACCCGGCCGCCCTCGTCCTTCAGGATCCTGGTGACCGTGCATTCCTGGTAGACCTTCAGGCGCGACTCGTAGTCACCCGTCTCCTTCCGGTCCTCCTGCTGAAGCGACACGATCTTCTGTTGGAGCGTGCGGATCAGCTCCAGTCCCGTACGGTCGCCGACGTGCGCGAGGCGCGGATACTCGTGCCCGCCGAAGTTGCGCTGCGAGATCCGCCCGTCCTTCGTGCGGTCGAAGAGGGCGCCCCAGGTCTCCAGTTCCCAGACGCGGTCCGGGGCCTCCCGCGCGTGCAGCTCGGCCATCCGCCACTGGTTGAGGAACTTCCCGCCGCGCATGGTGTCGCGGAAGTGGACCTGCCAGTTGTCCCCGGCGTTGACGTTGCCCATCGCCGCCGCGTTGCCGCCCTCGGCCATCACCGTGTGCGCCTTGCAGAAGAGGGACTTGCAGATCACGGCCGTGCGGGCGCCGCGTTCCCGCGCCTCGACGGCGGCCCGCAGCCCGGCACCGCCCGCGCCGACCACGACGACGTCCCACTCCTGTCGGTCCACTACGGACATCAGAACAACCTCGGATCTTCAAAGGCACCGGACGCCACCAGGTACACGTAGAAGTCGGCGAGCGCCACGCTCACCAACGACGTCCAGGCGAGCTGCATGTGGCGGGCGTTGAGCTTCCCCACCCACTGCCACATCCGGTAGCGCACGGGGTGCTGGGAGAAGTGCTTGAGCCGGCCGCCGACGATATGCCGGCAGGAGTGGCAGGAGAGGGTGTACGCCCAGATCAGCACGATGTTGACCAGGAACACCAGGGTGCCCACGCCCATGTGCCCCCACGCGTAGTGCTCGTCGCGGAAGGCGAGCACGGTGTCGTATGTGAGGACGCCCGCGACCAGCAGCGCGGCGTAGAAGAAGTAACGGTGGATGTTCTGCAGGACCAGCGGGAAGCGGGTCTCGCCGGTGTACTTCTTGTGCGGCTCGGCGACCGCGCAGGCCGGGGGCGACGCCCAGAAGCCCCGGTAGTAGGCCTTGCGGTAGTAGTAGCAGGTCAGCCGGAAGCCGAGCGGGAAGATCAGGATGATCAGGGCCGGGGACAGGCCCCACCAGCCTCCGAGGATCTCCCAGTTCGGGCCGCTCCTCATCGGCTCGCAGTTCTCCGCCAGACAGGGCGAGTAGAACGGCGAGACATAGGGCGCCGCGTAGTAGGCGGTGTTCGCGAAGGCCCGCCACGTCGAGTAGACGACGAAGGCCAGCAGCCCGGCCGCGGTGGCGGCGGGTGCCAGCCACCAGCGGTCGGTCCGTAGATGCGGTGCGGCGATCGCGGCGCGAGTTCCGCTCCGTACGCCGCCGCTGTTCGGATGGGGTTCCGTGCCAGTGGCCAAGGGGGTGGACTCCAGTCGGATCAGGGTGCGTGCCGGTCGCGGGCGCCGAGACCCTCGTCGTCCGAGTCCGTCCACAGAGTGCTGTCGTAAGGGGTGTCGGGGATGGGGACCAGGTCGGGCCGCCCAGGGGTGGCCGGCCCGGAAGCGGCGTCACGCAGCAGCGCGACGCTCTCGCGCAGGTGGTCGGCGTCGGTGCGCACCCGGCGCATCTCCAGACCGCCACCGATCTGCTGTTCCAGCCGTCCCACGGACCGGAAAAGGTCGTTGAGACAGCGCTGGACGGTTGTCAGGTCATCGTGCACGGACATGACTTGCCCTCACTTCCGCGGACCCTCCGGCCCAAGGCGGCAACGTTCATGCGCCTGCGAGTGTCGCGCGTCACATCGGCCCTGTGAAGGGATCTGCACGGATCAACGGAACGTGTCGCCGCCTGCGCGCCGTACACGCGCTCCTTTCCGACGCTCGGTTCGCCGAAGCGTGCCCAAGGCGTGCCCCTCGGCCCACGCGCCGGTGTGTGGGCCAGATGGGTGGGCTTCGCTCACTCCGCCGCCGTGTCGCCACCCGATTACCCGAGCTCCCCCCTTCAGTAGGGCGATAGATCTGATCAACTTCATTATACGGACAAATGTGATCTAGCTCACCAAGCAGGGTCATCATCGCCCCGGAGGTACCAGTCATGTCCCACGACGGCGTCGGACCGCGCGCGGTGATGCGCTCGGTCGCGTTCCTCACGGCGGGCGTGCTCGCGGTGCCCTCGCTCTCCGGGTGTACCGAGGGGGACGAGAGCGCCCCGCCCGCCGCGGGACAGGACATCGCCCCGGCGGGGCGCGAGCTGATCGCCGACGGCGGCACCGTGCGCTGGGCCGTGGACAGCGTCCCCGAGACCCTCAACACCTTCCAGGCCGACGCCGACGCGACCACCTCCCGGATCGCGGGCGCGGTTCTGCCCTCCATGTACCGGCTCGACGAGGCGGGCCGCCCCCAGCGCAACCCGGACTACCTGGAGTCCGCCAGGGTCATCGACCGCGAGCCCAAGCAGGTCGTGCTCTACCGGCTCAACCAGGCGGCCGTCTGGAGCGACGGCCGCGAGATCGGCGCCGCCGACTTCGCCGCCCAGTGGCGCGCCCTGTCGGGGAAGGACACCTCGTACTGGACGGCCCGCAACGCCGGATACGACCGCATCGAGAAGGTCGAGCGCGGCGACAGCGATCTCGAGGTACGGGTCACCTTCAGCAAGCGGTACGCGGACTGGCAGTCGCTCTTCTCACCGCTGTACCCGAAGGACGTCATGGGCACTCCGGGCACCTTCAACGACGGCGCCCGCCGCAAGCTGAAGGTCACCGCCGGTCCCTTCGTGATCGACAGGATCGACCGCAAGGCCGGTGACGTCACGCTGAAGCGGAACCCGCGCTGGTGGGGCCACCGTGCCAAGCTCTCCCAGCTGGTGCTGCGCGCCGTACCGCGCGAGAAGCGCGTCGCCGCGCTCGCCGACGGCCGGCTCGATCTTGCCGAGATCGGCTCCTCCGAGGCACGGCGCATCACGCTCGCCGCCCGCGACGAGGGCGACGGCAGGGGGGCGCCGCTCACCCAGGGCCCCGGCGCGGCGCTCACGCCCGGCAAGGCGCTGCGCTCGTGGGCGATCGCGCACGGCTCCGACGAGAAGTCGGCCGAGAAGGAGATCGCCGCCCGTAGGGAGCGGGACAAGGTGACCGCCAAGTACGCCGACGAGCAGTCTGCCCTGCGCGGTTTCGTGGTCCGCAAGTCCCTCGAACCCGCCTACACGCAGCTCGCCCTGAACGGCGCCCAGGGCCCCCTCGCCGACGAACGTGTCCGCCGGGCCGTGGGCCGCGCCCTCGACCGGGCAGAGCTCGCCGGGGTCGTGCTCAAGCCGCTCGGCCTGCCCGTCGTACCCGTCGGCAGCCACCTCGCGCTCGCCGGACAGCCCGCGTACGCCGACAACAGTGACGCGCTCGGCGGTCAGGACACCGCTGAGGCACAGGATCTGCTGTCCGACGCGGGATGGGTGCGGGGCGGGCCCATCAAGGAGGAGAAGAAGGAGGCGGCCGGCAGCGAGGTCTCCGAGAAGCCGGCCCCCTCCGAGGAAGACGAGGGTACGTACATCGTCGGCGACGACGAGAAACCTGGCGCCGAGTACGACCTAACCTCCGGCCGCCCCCACGACGACGGATCGGGCTCTCGTGGCGCCGGCAAGCCCGGTGACAACGCCGAGCCCGGTGACAACGCCGAGCCGGGCGACAACGACGGCTCCTTCGTGCTCGCGCCCGCGCCCATGGCGGGGCTGGGGTCGGTGCTGCTCGGCCAGGCCGCCGCGCTGGCCGAGGAGGAGAGGGCGAAGGACCAGACGGGCCGACCCGAGCAGAATTCCACGAAGTCTACGAAGTCCATGTCATCCATGAAGTCCATGGATGACACAAAGGACACCTTGGACAGGGAGGAGGGGGCGGAGGAGGGAGCTGAGGAGCGGCCCGCCCAGGACACGCAGAAGCAGCAGCTCAAGGAGGGCGGAGCGCCGGGAGCGTACGCGCCGAAGGGCACGGCTGTGCCGAAGAACACAGCCGCCCCCGGGGGCGCCGCGGCCGCGACTCTCGCCAAGGACGGCAAGGCGCTGTCGCTCCGCTTCGTCCTTCCGTCCGGCCCCGGCTCGGAGCCGCTGCGCGCGGTCGCCGAGCGCATCTCGCGGATGCTGGCACGGATCGGCATCCGTGCGGAGCTCTCCAAGGTCGCGGACGACAGCTACTTCCAGGACCACATCGCGTCGGGGGAGTACGACCTGGCCCTTTACTCCTGGCCCGCGTCCGCCTTCCCGGCCACCGACGCCCGGCCCATCTACGCCAAGCCGGTCCCTGCCGCGGACGGTTCCCTGAACGTGGAACAGAACTACACGCGGGTCGGCACCGACCGGGTCGACCAGCTCTTCGACCAGGCCATCGCCGAGCTGGACCCGGAGGAGTCCCGCGACCTGATCCGCAAGGCCGACGCCCGCATCTGGGCCGCCGCCGGCTCGATCCCCCTCTACCAGCGCCCCCAGCTGACAGCCGCCCGCCCCCGCCTCGCCAACGCGGGCGCCTTCGGCTTCCAGACACCTGTGTTCGAAGACATGGGCTTTTTGAAGAAGTCCGTCAGGCGGTCGGCGAGCCCGTCGTCGTAAGGCGTTCGGTCCTGCTGCCGTGTCCGCTCCTGGGCGGGGCGTTTCGGATGTGTGGGGTTCCCGGAAGAGCCGGGCGAGCCCCAGCGGTGGCGGCCCCGTACCATGGGGTAAGGCCGTGGCACGTTCAGCCCGGCAGGGCCCGCGTAAACAGACGTACGCGTCGGCCGTCCACTCACTCCGGGAGAAGCGCCTCGATATGGCCGTGTCCATTCAGCGTCACGACATCCGCAACGTCGCCATCGTCGCCCACGTCGACCATGGCAAGACCACCCTGGTCGACGCCATGCTCAAGCAGGCCGGTGCCTTCGCCGCGCACGCCGCCGAGTCGCTCGACGACCGCATGATGGACTCGAACGACCTGGAGCGTGAGAAGGGCATCACGATCCTGGCCAAGAACACGGCGGTGAAGTACCACCCGAAGGACGGCGGCGACGCCATCACGATCAACATCATCGACACCCCCGGCCACGCCGACTTCGGCGGCGAGGTCGAGCGCGGTCTGTCGATGGTCGACGCGGTCGTCCTGCTCGTAGACGCCTCCGAGGGTCCGCTCCCGCAGACCCGCTTCGTGCTGCGCAAGGCCCTGCAGGCCCGCCTGCCCGTCATCCTGTGCATCAACAAGACGGACCGCCCGGACTCCCGTATCGACGAGGTCGTGAACGAGGCGTACGACCTCTTCCTGGACCTGGACGCCGACGAGGACCAGATCGAGTTCCCGATCGTCTATGCCTGCGCCCGTGACGGAGTCGCCTCGCTGACCAAGCCGGCGGACGGTACCGTCCCGACCGACAGCGACAGCCTGGAGCCGTTCTTCTCCACGATCCTGGAGCACGTGCCGGCCCCGACGTACGACGAGTCGGCCCCTCTCCAGGCGCATGTCACCAACCTGGACGCCGACAACTTCCTCGGCCGTATCGCGCTGCTCCGCGTCGAGCAGGGTGAGCTGCGCAAGGGCCAGACGGTCGCCTGGATCAAGCGCGACGGCAGCGTCGCCAACGTACGCATCAGCGAGCTGATGATGACCGAGGCGCTCACCCGCAAGCCCGCCGAGAAGGCCGGCCCCGGTGACATCTGCGCGGTCGCCGGTATCCCCGACATCATGATCGGCGAGACGCTCGCGGACCCCGAGAACCCGGTAGCGCTGCCCCTCATCACGGTCGACGAGCCGGCGATCTCGATGACCATCGGTACGAACACCTCGCCGCTGGTCGGGCGCGGCGGCACCGGCAAGGGCGCCGACGCGAAGTCGGCCGTCAAGGACCGCAAGGTTACGGCCCGTCAGGTCAAGGACCGTCTGGACCGCGAGCTGATCGGTAACGTCAGCCTCCGTGTCCTCGACACCGAGCGTCCCGACGCCTGGGAGGTCCAGGGCCGCGGTGAACTGGCGCTCGCCATCCTGGTCGAGACCATGCGCCGGGAAGGCTTCGAGCTGACCATCGGCAAGCCGCAGGTCGTGACCAAGGAGGTCGACGGAAAGCTCCACGAGCCGGTCGAGCGTATGACGATCGACGTCCCCGAGGAGCACATGGGCGCGGTCACGCAGCTCATGGGTGTCCGCAAGGGGCGCATGGACAACATGTCCAACCACGGGTCCGGTTGGGTCCGTATGGAGTTCGTGGTGCCGTCGCGCGGCCTGATCGGCTTCCGTACGGAGTTCCTGACGAGCACCCGAGGCACGGGCATCGGCCACTCCATCCACGAGGGCCACGAGCCGTGGTTCGGCAACCTCCAGACCCGTAACAACGGTTCACTGGTCGCCGACCGCTCCGGCGCCGTCACCGCGTTCGCGATGACGAACCTACAGGAGCGCGGTGTGCTCTTCGTGGAGCCGGGCACCGAGGTGTACGAGGGCATGATCGTCGGTGAGAACTCGCGCTCCGACGACATGGATGTGAACATCACCAAGGAGAAGAAGCTCACCAACATGCGGTCGTCCACGGCCGATGTGGCCGAGTCGATCGTCCCGCCCCGCAGGCTCTCGCTGGAGCAGTCGCTGGAGTTCTGCCGCGACGACGAGTGTGTCGAGGTCACCCCGGAGGCCGTTCGTATCCGCAAGGTGAACCTGGACGCTCGCGAGCGCGCCCGCGCCGCCAGCCGCGCCAAGCACGGCTGACGCTCCCTCATACAGGTGGAAAGACCCGGCTTCCCGTGGGGGGAGCCGGGTCTCTCGGTGTGCCCTCGTGTCCTCGTCGGTAGGACGGCGGGAGTGGGCGGACATCCCGGGCGCGTCCCCTCGCGCCCCTTCGGCGTTGTGTACGCGCGCCGGCGTGATCGGTTCGACCGGCTGTCCTTGATCTGGAACACGGTGTTCGGATACCGGTTGGTACAGGATCAGATTTCGGGACATGCAAACAGAAATGACGGAACCTATGCCTATTATGTGAAGGTCTGAAGGAGCCGGTCGAGCCGACCAAGTGTCAATCTTTGTCATTTTTGCTCAAGATGTGGACGGTGAGGAGATCTCCATGTCCTGTGCACTTGACGCGCGTTGACTCCCTTGGCGAAAGTTCCCCCCAAACCGCAGAACCCGCCGACATCTGTGCTGCGCTCCATCTCCATTCCCCCGGGGGAAGAAGACACATGACCAGTTTAACCAAGGCCGAGGGCTCCGGGCCGTCGGTCGCCCTGGACCCCGAGTCGGCGTCGACCACCGAGGTCACCAGGCCCGAGGAGCTTGTGGGCCGTTCCCCCGGCCGGCTGATGTGGCAGCGCTTCAAGCGTGACCGTACCGGCATGATCTCCGCCGGTGTGGTGATTTCATTCTTCGTCGTCTCCGCACTGGCGCCGTTGATCTCCAGGCTGTACGGCAAGGATCCCTACACGCTGTACGCGCAGGAACCGGAATATCCGTTCCTGCTCGACGACTTCGCCATGCCCAGCGGGTCGTTCGGCGGCGTCTCGGGTGATTTCTGGTTCGGTGTCCAACCCCAGCTGGGCCGCGACGTGTTCACGATGCTGCTCTACGGCATCCGCAACTCGCTCTACATGGCCCTGGTGTTGACCACCCTGTGCGTCGTCACCGGCGTGGCCATCGGCCTGGTCAGTGGCTACTTCGGTGGCAAGGTCGATTACTGGCTGGGCCGGGTCATGGACTTCTTCCTGTCGTTCCCGAACCAGCTGTTCTTCATCGCCTTCATGCCCATCGTGACCGCGATGTTCGTCTCCCCGACGGATGAGACCCCCACCTACCTGCGGGTGGTCGCGATCATTCTCGTGATGTGGTTCCTCGGCTGGATGAGCATGGCCCGACTCGTGCGCGGCGCCGTGCTCTCGCTGCGTGAGCGCGAGTTCGTCGAGGCGGCCAAGGTCTCCGGTGCCTCGCGATGGCGGATCGTCCGCAAGGAGATCCTGCCGAACGTCGTCACCCCCATCCTGGTGCAGTCCACGTACACGCTGCCCAGCTCCATCCTGAACATCGCGTTCCTCTCGTTCGTCGGGGTCGGCCTGGTCGAGCCGACTCCGGACTGGGGCCGGATGTTCGCGATCGGCGCCCACATCTACGAGCAGGACCCGGCGTTCCTGCTCTTCCCGGGGGCGACACTGGTGATCTTCGTTCTGGCCTTCAACCTCCTTGGTGACTCCGTCCGCGACGCGTTCGACCCGAAGACCGGACGGTGACGTCCATGAGCCGGGGGGTGGCTGCCTCCCCCGACGCCGGGCAACCGGATCGCCAGGCAGCACTTCTGGACAACGACAACAGGCAGGTGCAAAAAGCAACATGAAGCCCATCCGATCGCGCTCCTTAGAAGCCTTCGTCATCGCCGCGGTGGCCGGCTCACTCGCGCTCACCGGTTGCTCCGGCAACACCGACAGGAACTCCAAGGACGAGTCGAAATCCAAGGACGACGCGGCGCTGCAGTCGAGACCCGTCGAATACGGCGACGCCGCGGCCTCCACCGGCCCCGCGGAGCCGGTGAAGGGAGCCAAGTCAGGCGGAAACGTCAATGTCTATATGCAGTCGGACATGTCCCATATGGATCCGGGTCAGATCTATGTCAGCGACGCGCGCCAGTTCGCCTACCTGGTGCACCGCGGCCTGACGACCTTCCAGGAGGACGGCAACGGCAACCTGACCGTCGTCGGTGACATCGCCACCGACTCCGGTAAGTCGCCCGATGGCGGCAAGACCTGGACGTACAAGCTCAAGAAGGGCATCAAGGACGAGGACGGCAACGTCATCACGTCCAAGGACGTCCGCCACACCATCGAGCGCCAGTATGCGAAGTTCATCTTCGACGGCCCGACCTACGTCCAGACCTGGCTCTCCGGCGCCGACTACCGCAAGGACCTGCCGGACGGTCCGTTCAAGGGCAAGCACCTGCCGGACTCCGTCCTGGAGACCCCGGACGACGAGACGGTCGTCTTCCACTTCGACCAGCCGCGTACCGACCTGCCGCAGGCGCTCGCCATGGCCGGTTACTCCATCGTGCCCGGGAAGCAGGACACGCAGGCGAAGTACGACAAGGCTCCGGCCGCGCTCGGGCCGTACAAGCTCGTCGAACACAAGGCCGGCAAGTCCCTGAAGCTGGTCAGGAACACCAACTGGGACCCGGAGACCGACGCGGTCCGCCACCAGTACGTCGACGGCTACGACTTCACCACGACGATCGACCAGGCCAGCCAGACCAAGCGTCTGATCGCCGACCAGGGTGAGGCCAGGAACGCGATCCAGTGGACCGACATCGTCGACACGCCGCAGATCCAGGACGTCGTCACTGCCCCGGCGGTCAACAAGCGCACCATCAAGGGCTACCAGCGCTACGTCTGGCAGCTGACCTTCAACCTGGACAAGATCAAGGACAAGAAGATCCGCGACGCCATCACGTACGCGATCCCGAGCCATGCCATGGTCCAGGCCGACGGCGGCAAGTACGGCGGTGAGCTGGCCGGTGGTCTGTTCGGCCCGACCCTGCCGGGCTTCGACCCGGAGTACGACCCGTACGGCAAGCTCAAGAAGCCCAACGGCGACCTCGCCAGGGCCAAGGAGCTGCTGAAGGAGGCCGGCGTCAAGGAGGGCACCAAGCTCACCTACGCATACGCCAACAGCCCGCGCGGCCAGGCGCAGCAGCTCATCATCAAGGACACGCTGAGGAAGATCGGCTTCGATGTCCAGGGCAAGGAGATCGACCGCTCCACGTACTACGAGCAGGTCGGCAAGCTCGACAACCCGTACGACCTCTATATGACCGGCTGGGGCCAGGACTGGCCGTCCCAGTCCGCGGTCGTGACCCCGGTCTACGACGGCACACAGATCGCCGACGGTTCGCCGAACTACTCGCACATCGACGACCCGCAGGTCAACAAGCTGATCCAAGAGGCCCTGAAGCTCAAGCCGGACAAGGCCGCCGCGAAGTGGGAAGCGGCACACAAGCGCATCCTCGAGGAGATCAACCCGGCTGCCCCGGTGTACTACTCGAAGACGATCCAGCTGGTCGGGTCGAACATCGGCGGTGCCACGTACAGCACCGAGGCGAGCCTCATCAACATCCACGACCTGTACCTGAAGCAGCCGTAACCAAGCGCCACGGCTGATCCGTTGGGGGTGCGCGCCAGGCGGAGCGCACCCCCACCGGCACCCCCACCGGCACCCCCACCGGCACCCTCACCGGCACCCCCACCCCTTCACCGCACCGCCGCTTCCGAAGAGAGCAGCTGCCCGCCATGCTTCAGTTCCTCATCCGCAGGTCGATCGGCGCGGTCGTGATCATGTTTCTGATCGCCGCGTTCACGTTCTTCCTGTTCTTCGCGGTCCCCCAGGACTTCGCCTCCCTCTCCTGCGGCAAGAACTGCTCGCCGGAGAACCTCGCTGTCATCCGGGAGAACCTCGGTCTCGACCAGCCCATCACCGCACAGTTCCGGGACTTCATGGTCGGTATCGTGGCCGGCCGTGACTTCGCCGTCGGGCACTGCTCGGCCCCTTGCCTGGGTGTCTCCTTCAAGTCCGGCGACTTCGTCTGGGACTCCATCATGGACCGGTTCCCGCTGACGCTGTCGCTGACCATCGGCGGTCTGGTCATCTTCCTGCTGTTCGGCCTCGGCACCGGCATGCTCGCCGCCTGGAAGCGCGGCACCGTGGTGGACAAGATCGCCAGCGGCGCGTCCATCGTGCTCAGCTCGTTCCAGATCTACCTGCTCGGCCCGATCGTGCTCGGCATCTTCGTCTACTCGACGGGCTGGATGGAGAACCCCAGGTACGTGCCGTTCACCGAGAGCCCGGGCGCCTGGTTCCTCGGACTGCTCATTCCCTGGGCCGTGATGGCCACCATCTTCACCGCCCAGTACACGCGTATGGCCCGCTCGACCATGATCGAGCAGCTGCAGGAAGAACACGTCCGCACCGCCAGGGCGAAGGGCATGTCCCAGAAGTACGTGTTCTTCCGCTACGCCTGGCGCGGTTCCCTCATCCCGATCGTCACCATCCTCGGTGTTGACCTCAGCACGCTCCTCGCGGGCGGTGTGGTCACCGAGTTCACCTTCGACCTGGCGGGTATCGGACGGCTCGCGGTGGAGTCGTCGGTGAACAGGGATCTGCCGCTGACGATGGGTGCGATGCTCTTCGGAGCCTTCTTCATCCTGATCCTGAACATCCTCGTGGACATCGCCTACGCCCTCATCGACCCGCGCGTGCGCCTCAGCTAGGAGAACGACCGTGACCACACTGACCAAGGTCGAAGACGCGCCGGACCCGACCGGGTCGGACGCCTTCCTCTCGGTCCGCGATCTGCGGGTTCGGTTCTCCACCGAGGACGGCGTCGTCAAGGCCGTCGACGGCCTCTCCTTCGACGTCGGGCGCGGCAGAACCTTGGGCATCGTCGGTGAGTCGGGCTCAGGCAAGTCCGTCACCAATCTGACGATCCTCGGGCTGCACGGTCCCCAAAGCACCACCGTCGAGGGCGAGATCGTCCTCGACGGCCAGGAGCTGATCACCGCTTCCGAGAAGGAGATGGAGAAGATCCGCGGCAACAAGGTCGCGATGATCTTCCAGGATCCGCTGACCGCGCTCTCGCCGTACCACACCGTGGGCCGCCAGCTGTCCGAGCCGTTCATGAAGCACACCGGCGCCTCCAGGAAGGAGGCGAAGGCCCGGGCCATCGAGATGCTCGACAAGGTCGGTATCCCCCAGCCCAGGACGCGCTTCGAGGACTACCCGCACCACTTCTCCGGCGGTATGCGCCAGCGCGCGGTGATCGCCATGGCGCTGATGTGCGACCCCGACCTGCTGATCGCCGACGAGCCCACCACCGCGCTCGACGTGACCGTGCAGGCGCAGATCCTCGACCTGCTCAAGGACCTGCAGCAGGAGTTCGGCTCCGCGATCATCTTCATCACCCACGACCTGGGCGTCATCTCGCACATGGCCGACGACCTGCTGGTGATGTACGCGGGCCGGGCCGTGGAGCGCGGCAGCACCCGCGAGGTGCTCCGCACGCCCCAACACCCGTACACCTGGGGCCTGTTGAGCTCGATGCCGAGGCTCGGCGGCAACCTCACCCAGGCGCTCACGCCGATCCCCGGTTCTCCTCCCAGCCTCCTCAACCCGCCGTCCGGCTGCTCCTACCACCCCCGCTGTACCTTCACCAACGCGGTGGCGGGCAACGGCTGCCCCGATGCGCGGCCGTCGCTGGCCGACGGCCGCGCCGCCGCGTGCCACCTCACAGCGGAGCAGAAGCAGACCATCTTCATCGACCAGATCCAGCCCCGGCTGCGATAGGGAGATCCGAGACATGAGCGACAACCTCACCCTCCCCGCGCAGCAGGGCTCCACCGGTACCTCGGCCGAGACTCTCCTCGAGGTCGAAGGGCTGACCAAACACTTCCCGATCTACGGCGGCTTCCCGATCAAACGCAGAGTCGGCGCGGTGCGGGCCGTCGACGGGATCGACCTGAGCGTCGGCGTCGGCGAGAGCGTCGGCCTGGTCGGCGAGTCGGGCTGCGGCAAGTCGACGACGGGCCGGCTGATCACGCGCCTGCTGGAGCCGACCGGCGGAAAGATCACCTACGCGGGCCGGGACATCACACACGCGTCGCGCAAGCAGCTCGCCCCGGTGCGGTCCGAGATCCAAATGATCTTCCAGGACCCGTACGCGTCGCTGAACCCGCGGCAGACCGTCGGCACCATCATCAAGTCGCCGATGGAGGTGGGCGGGATCGATCCGGCCGGCGGCCGCGAGCAGCGCGTACGCGAACTCCTGGAACTCGTCGGTCTCAACCCCGAGCACTACAACCGTTTCCCACACGAGTTCTCGGGCGGTCAGCGCCAGCGCATCGGTGTGGCCCGCGCCCTGGCACCGGAGCCGAAGCTGATCGTCGCGGACGAGCCGGTGTCGGCCCTGGACGTGTCGATCCAGGCGCAGGTCGTCAACCTGCTGCAGAAGGTCCGGGAAGAGATGGGCATCGCCTTCCTCTTCATCGCCCACGACCTCGCCATCGTGCGCCACTTCTCGCAGCGCGTCGCGGTGATGTACCTCGGCAAGGTGGTGGAGGTCGGCGACCGGGACTCCCTCTACGACCGGCCCCGGCACCCCTACACCCACGCCCTGCTGTCGGCGGTCCCCGAGGTCGCCACCGAGGACTCCCACGACCGCGAGCGCATCCGGCTCGCCGGTGACGTGCCCTCGCCGATCCACCCCCCGTCCGGCTGCCGTTTCCGCACGCGCTGCTGGAAGGCGCAGAACAAGTGCGCCGGCCAGGAGCCCCCGCTGGTCCAGCTGTCAGGCAACCGCGAGGGCCACCTGACGGCCTGCCACTTCCCGGAGGAGCCGACCACACAGGCGCGTGACGTGGACGTCGTGGTGGACCCGGCGCTGAAGGCGCTGGAGGACATCGACGCGGGCGACGCCGTCGCGAAGGACTGACGCGTCGTGCTGACGGGCTGCTCCAAGGCGTCGGAAGAGGTCATGCCTCCTCCTTCGGTGCCACGCGGAACCACACCGCTTTGCCGTACGGATACTCCCGCACCCCCCATTCGTCAGCGCACATCTCGACGATCCCCAGCCCGCGCCCGGACTCGGCGGCGTCGCTCCGCTGGACGTCGGCGCGGACGGGAGTGCCGGGGCCGTGGTCCCAGACCGAGACGGTGAGGGTCTGGGGGGTGTGCTCGACGCTGACGTAGGCGTCGCTGGGGGAGTGGCGGTACGCGTTGGTGACCAACTCCGAGGCGAGCAGTTCGACCGTGTCGGCGACACAGCCGAGGCGGGTCGCGCGCAGGATTCCTCGGAGGGCGGCTCTGACGACGGAGGCGGCCCGCGGGTCGTGGGGGACGAGGAGACCGTACGACCAGTGGGAACTGGGGAGTTCGGGGGTGCCAGAGCGTAAGGGGTGGTGGACCGAGTACCGGGACCGAGTGCGTCCGTCCCTGCTGGACTTGGCCGAGTTGGAGGATGCCGCCGTGGACATCGTCTGCTACGAGCCGATGTTCGTGCCCGGGCTGCTGCAGACCGAGGCGTACGCAAGCGCCATCCATCATGGTGGTTACGCGGCTGCCACTTCCCAAGAGCACGATCTGGCAGTGGAGTTCAGGATGAGGCGACAGGGCGTGTTGATCAGCGAGCGTCCCCCTCGCCTGCACGCGATCGTGCATGAGGCGGTACTGCACGCCTCGTTGGGCGATCCCGGCATTATGCGGGAGCAGTTCCAGAGGCTGATCGAGGCTTCGAGGCTGCCCCATGTGACGATCCAGATCCTGCCTTTCGACGGCCCTGTGCCTTTCGGCTCATCGGTCACCCTCGTGGAGCCTGCCGTACGGTCGCTCAGCACGGTGATCGTGGCGCACATCGAGAAATCGCTGTACCTGGGCGACGACGAGGCCATTGTCAGGTACACAGACCTCTTCGCTAGGCTGCACGAAGCGGCGCTTCCCTCCGTGGATGCGGGCGTACCGCCGGAGGCGCACGCGGGGAAGGACTCACTGGGCTTGATCCAGCGACTCCTCTATCCCCTGCTCTAGGAAGCAATCCTGCTCCAGGAAGGCGCGCATGACTCGGCTCGAGTGGCAGAAGTCCAGCTACAGCGAGGGGAGCGCCGACACCTGCGTAGAACTCGCCACCGACCTCGCGGGTCGCACCCACCTGCGTGAGAGTGACACCCCCGCGACCGTCATCGCCACCACGCCGGTGGCGCTGCGTGCCTTCCTCCGTGGCATCAAGGAGGCCGGGAAGAGCGGCTGACCGGGCGCGGGCAAGGCGCCTGGGCTTGCGGTGCCCACGAGCCGCGTGCCGCAGCCGCAGCCGCAGCGCCCTCGGCGCGCGGCAAGGGCAACCCATGTCCACCGGGGCCTTCGGCTGTGCACGTCGACGACCACGCCATGGGGTGGGACCCACGCCGCCCCGGTCGCGTCTACTCAGGCAACGACGGCGGCGTCCATCGCTCCGACTCAGCCGGCGACGGCTGCCGGGTCAAGTCCCGCCACCAGCCGTACACCCAGCTCTACAGCGCAGCGATCACAACGGCTCGCTGCGCTCCTGGGACGGAGAGAAGTCCAACGAGTACCTCGTCGGCGACGGCGAGGAGGATGTCAGCAACCCGAGCGACGTGGACCACGTCTGCGCCTGCTACCAGTACGGCAACCGCGTATCGCCGGGGAGCAGTCGGCGAGTCGGCGCGTCAGCTGTGTGAGCGACGCCACGTCAAGTAACCCGCCAGTAGGGACATTTGACTCTATCGGTGTCCCGACAAGTCCGAATAATCCTCAAGGGAAACACCAAGGAAACTCTTGAGAAGCGGAGTAGGACGTGGCCAAGAGAAACAGCAAGAACAAGAAGATCCGGCTCGCGGCGATCGCGGCGGCACTGTCCACCGGCGGGATCGTCATCGCCCTGCTGCCATCGGCCAACGCGGACCAGAGCGACCAGAGGGCGCCCCAACCGACGGCGAAAACCGCGAATGCCGACGCGGGTAACAGGCACTTCATTCACATAGCGACCCATGGTGCTCCCTCTTGGGATGCTAGGGCGTGGCTGTATGACGGCAAGGGAACGGAAGTCTACAGCTGGAAGGAACTGAACAAGTTCGGCAATTATGTGCAGTGGGAATTCACAGACGGTAACGACGGCGGCAGCATCACGGTGGAAATCGATGCGGTGAGGAAGCTGACAGAAACATTCGATCTTGATCGGGATCAGTGTTTTCTGGTCGATGCGGGCGGCTTCCCGAAATATACGGGTGACAGTGTCACCGGTGGCTGTACCTCGGAGTGAGAGGGTATCCGGAGTTTTCCCGCCATGATCTGTTGCCAGGCCTGGTCGACTGCGGGCTGATTGGCCTCGGCGTATTCAGCCCATGCCGGTGATCTGACGCCGAGTTAGAGAAAGGTGCCGTTGACCTGTTAAGGATGCGATGGTGACGTCGTATCCGAGCAGAGATCAAGGGCACCTTTCTGGTGAGCGAGCGTACAGGGTGGAGCCGTCGGCTGGTTGTGGCCGCCGAGGGGCAGGTCGGACATGCGGGTGTGGTGCTGCTGCACCAGGTCGCCGACCGGGTCGGGCTGACCGCGGCGCTTGCCGGGCTGTTCCCTGTGGGGGGAGCGCAACCTGGCGTGACCGCGCGCACCTGGTCGTGGCCTTTGGCCAGCAGCATCGTGCTGGGGCCGGCGAACCCGTCGGAATCGTGTAAAAGGGGGTCCGGTTGCAATAGCGCGCAATCGGGCGAGGCATGCGCCGGAGTCCACCTTCACGCAAGTGGCAGAAGTCCAGGTGCAGCGAGGGTGGCGCCGACACCTGTGTAGCACTCGCCACCGACGGCGCGTCGCACCCACCTGTGTGAGAGTGACACCCCCGCGACCGTTATCGTCACCACGCCGGTGGCGCTGCGTGCTTTCCTCCGTGGCATCAAGGAGGCGGGGAAGAGCGGCTGACCGGGCGCGGGCAAGGTGTGCTTGGTCTGCGGTGCCACGAGCCGCGTGGCGCAGAACGAGACACCCTCGCGCCGTGTTTTGCCCCGAGCCGATGGCTTCCGAGACTATGGCCGCATGGCCTCCTTGAAGCAGTTCGACCCCGCGTCCGGGACCCGCGATTTCCTCGCCGCCGAGTTCGAGCGGCGCGAACGCGCTTTCGCGGCCATCCGCACCGTGTTCGCCCGCTACGGCTTCCAGCCGCTCCAGACCCCGGCGTTTGAGCGGCTGGACGTGCTCACCGGCAAGTACGGGGACGAGGGCGACAAACTGATCTTCAAGATCCTTCGGCGCGGTGAGCACGAAGCCACCGGAGAGGCCGACCTTGCCCTTCGCTACGACCTCACTGTCCCTCTGGCCCGCGCGGCAGCGGCGTACGGCAGCCAGCTTCCGTCGCCGTACAAGCGGTACGCCATCGCGCCGGTATGGCGGGCAGACCGGCCGGGCAGGGGACGGTTCCGCGAGTTCGTCCAGTGCGACCTGGACATCGTGGGCTCATCCTCGCCGCTGTCCGACGCCGAGATTGTCCTGGCGCTGCATGACGCCCTTGAAGCGCTCGGCGTACCGGAGTTCCGTTTCCTGGTGAACTCCCGGCACGCTCTGTTCGGTCTGCTGGAGGCGTACGCCGTCCCGGAGGAGCTTGGTGCCGGTGCACTGATCACCTTGGACAAGCTCGACAAGCTCTCGCCGGAGGCTGTCGTAACCGAGCTGGTGGCCAGCCGTGGCCTGTCACCGGAGGTGGCACAGGGTTTGGTCGATGACCTCACCGCGCCCGATGCTGTTGAGCGGGTGAGGGGAGAGCTGAAGTCCAGTGAAACCGGTCAGGCTGGTTTGGCGGAGGTAGACCGACTGCTGGAACTCACCAAGGACGCGATCCCCGCCGAGCGCATCGCGTTCACGCCAAACCTCGTGCGCGGGCTCGACTACTACACCGGCATCATCTTCGAAGTAGTCGCCCCCGGCATGCCCGGATCGATCGCATCCGGTGGCCGCTACGACGGTCTCATCGGCCGCCTCGGGGGCAAGGACTCCCCCGCCTGCGGCGGCTCACTGGGCATCGAACGCATCCTGCCCCTGCTCTCACTGGCAGACGAAGTCACCTACTCACAGATTGACGTGACCGTCACGGTCATGGGCGAGGATCAGGCCGCCGACACCTTCCGGCTTGCGGCCGAGATCCGCCGTGCCGGAGTCCGCACAGGTGTCTATCTCGGGTCGAGTGGGAAGTTCGCCAAGCAGATGAAATGGGCCAGCGACCAGGGAGCCCGTTTCTGCGTGATCTACGGTGCGAACGAACGCGAAGCCGGTACGGTCACGCTGCGGGACATGGACAGTGGCGAACAGGTCCAGGTCCCGATCGATCAGGCTGCCGCAGAACTTGCACGGCGGTGCGCACCATCCAGTTGACGCGTAGCGGACCCATTCCGCTGCCGACTCGTTCCGAGGAGGAGCGGATGGGAACGCAAGGCGATCGCATCTTCCAGATCACTGCCGAGCGGGGGTTTCCGGACCCCTGGCTCAGCTTCGGGGACTCCCTATGCGATGAGGCAGCCCTGAGCACGGAACTGACCCGTGCCATCAGCAAGGCCCGCAAGGAGCCCGCCGACGGGACGCGCGCAGAGGCGACCCGGGTCTTCCAGGCGAAGAAGGCGAACCTTCGCCGCTGCGCGGGCAACTTGGACCAGGTCCTGAGCGACTACGACGCGTCCGGCATGTGGGGTGTGCTGGACGAGCGAGCCGGCAGGCTCAACGTCGCGGATGTGCTGGAGACTTGGGGCCGCACCCAAGCGCTGCACCCGTTCCCCGTCGTGCTCAGAAGCCTTGAGTTCAACTGGGGCTACATGAAGGAGCACGGCGTCCGGGCGTTCTACGAGATGACGTGACGCTACGTCTCGCGGCTCCAGGAGAACACCGAGCGGTGGCATGAAGCCTGGAACGGCGAAGTCGCCACCGGCATGGTGGACCGCATCACGTCCATCGAATGCGATCTCGCCAGCATCGAAGCGCCGATGCACTGCGACGTGTGCAAGAAGACGATCACGGCGCTGCTGTACCTCGACGAGTAGCCCGCGGTAACGCAGTCGGCATGGAGGAGGCCCCCGCTCCGGCACTCGACCTGTCCAGGTTCGCCAGCCGGAACGGGGGCCTCTCTGTCCCGCCGGAGTCCACCTTCACAGCGGGCACGGGCCCACCGCGCCCGGGCGGCCACCGCGGTGAGAGGGGCGGCCACTGCGGTGCGGGGCGGCTGCTGTGGTGCGGGGGCGGCGGCTGCACCCGGACGGACGGGATGAGAGTGCGTATGATCCTTTATCGGCCGATATTTGCCGGTAATGGAACAGTGCCTCGGTGCCGGGGCCACAGCGCACTCTGAGGAGGCACTCCATGCGTGGAGCCACGCACGCCGGATGGACCGCGGGGGCGGCGGCGGTAGCCCTCGCGGCGACCGCATGCGCCGGGGCACAAGGCGGCGAGGGCAGTGGCGGTGGCGGCACGGGGATCGTGAGTTCCTCGTGGGGCGACCCGCAGAACCCGCTGGAGCCGGCCAACACGAACGAGGTGCAGGGCGGCAAGGTCCTCGACATGATCTTCCGCGGGCTGAAACGGTACGACGCCCGGACCGGCGAGGCCGAGGACATGCTCGCCCAGAAGATCGAGACCTCGGACTCGCGGAACTTCACCGTCACCGTCAAGGACGGCTGGACGTTCAGCAACGGAGAGGCCGTCAGCGCCAAGTCCTTCGTCGACGCCTGGAACTACGGCGCGAGCCTCAAGCACCACCAGCGGAACGCGTACTTCTTCGGATACATCGAGGGATACGACAAGGTCCACCCGGAGGGCGGCGGCAAGCAGAGCGCGGACACACTCTCCGGGCTGAAGGTCACCGGCGAGCGCACCTTCACCGTCAGGCTCAACCAGAAGTTCTCGAGCTTCCCCGACACCCTCGGGTACGCGGCCTTCTCGCCCCTGCCCAGGGCGTTCTTCGACAACCACGCGCTCTGGCTGAAGAAGCCGGTCGGCAACGGCCCGTACATCGTCGACTCGTACACCAAGGGCTCGCAGATGTCCCTGCGCAAGCGGGACGACTACCCCGGTGACGACAGGGCCGAGAACGACGGCGTGGACCTCAAGGTCTACACCGACAACAACACCGCCTACACCGACCTGATGGCGGGCAACCTGGACCTGGTCGACGACGTCCCGGCCTCCCAGCTCAAGAACGTCAGGAGCGATCTCGGCGACCGGTACATCAACCAGCCCGCCGGCATCATCCAGACCCTCGCCTTCCCGTTCTACGACAAGGCCTGGAAGAAGGACGGCATGGCGAAGGTCCGCAAGGGGCTGTCCATGGCGATCGACCGTGAGCAGATCACCGAGACCCTCTTCCAGAAGACCCGGACCCCGGCCACCGACTGGACCTCACCCGTCCTCGGCGAGGACGGCTACAGGACGGGGCTGTGCGGCGAGGCCTGCGAGTACAACGCCGCTGAGGCGAAGAGGCTGATCAAGGAGGGCGGCGGACTCCCCGGCGGGCAGATCAAGATCACCTACAACGCGGACACAGGCTCCCACCGGGAGTGGGTCGACGCCGTCTGCAACTCCATCAACAACGCGCTCGACAACGACAGGGCCTGTGCCGGGAATCCGATGGGTACGTTCGCCGACTACCGGAACCAGATCACGCGGTCCAAGTTGTCCGGCCCCTTCCGGGCCGGCTGGCAGATGGACTACCCGCTGATCCAGAACTTCCTGCAGCCGCTCTACTACACCAATGCCTCCTCCAACGACGGCAAGTGGTCGAACGCCGAGTTCGACCGGCTCGTCGACGAGGCCAACGCCGAGACCGACCCGGCCAAGGCGGTCAAGCTCTTCCAGCAGGCCGAGGAGGTCCTCAGGGACGACATGGGCGCCATTCCGCTCTGGTACCAGAACGGCAGCGCCGGCTACTCGGAAAGGCTCTCCGACGTGACGTTGAACCAGTTCAGCGTGCCCGTCTACCACCAGATCAAGGTCAACTGAGCGACGGAGGTCAGTGACCGAGGTCGTTGAGCGACCGAGGTCGGCCGAGCCGCGCGGAACAGCTGTCCTCGGACGGCGTCCCACACCCCTCACCCCCAACCCCACTTCGGAGTGTCCATGGGACGGTACGTGATCAGGCGTCTGCTCCAGATGATCCCGGTCTTCTTCGGCGCCACGCTGTTGATCTTCCTGATGGTGAACGTGATGGGTGACCCCGTCGCGGGTCTGTGCGGCGACCGGCAGTGCGACGTGGCCACGGCCGCCCAGCTGCGCAAGGAATTCGGCCTCGACAAGCCCGTGTGGCAGCAGTACGCGACCTACATGGGCAACGTCTTCACCGGCGACTTCGGCACCGCCTTCAACGGGCAGCAGGTCACCGAGCTGATGTCGACCGCCTTCCCGGTCACCATCCGGCTCACCCTCGTCGCGATCCTCTTCGAGATCGTCATCGGGATCACTTTGGGCGTCGTCACCGGGCTGCGCCGCGGCCGTCCCGTCGACACCGGCGTCCTGCTGGTCACCCTGGTCGTCATCTCAGTACCGACCTTTGTCACCGGTCTGCTGCTCCAGCTGCTGCTCGGCGTCGAGTGGGGCTGGATCAGGCCGTCCGTCTCCTCGGCCGCCGCCCTAGGCGAACTCATCGTGCCGGGCCTGGTACTCGCCTCGGTCTCCCTTGCCTACGTGACCCGGCTGAGCCGTACGTCCCTCGCGGAGAACAGCCGCGCCGACTACGTCCGTACCGCCGTCGCCAAGGGCCTGCCCCGGCGCCGCGTCATCACCCGGCATCTGCTCCGCAACTCGCTGATCCCCGTGGTCACCTTCATCGGCACCGACATCGGAGCGCTGATGGGCGGTGCGATCGTCACCGAGCGCATCTTCAACATCCACGGCGTCGGCTTCCAGCTCTACCAGGGGATTCTCCGGCAGAACACCCAGACGGTCGTCGGTTTCGTGACCATCCTCGTCATCGTCTTCATGGCGGCCAACCTGCTGGTCGACCTTCTGTACGCCGTACTCGACCCGAGGATCCGCTATGCCTGAGCAGCCGTACGAGTCCGAGGGCGCCGTCGCCGCTACGGGTACGGGCGGCGCGACGGACCTGGCCGCGAGCGAGGCCGCCACGCCGGAGAAGACCACGCCGGAGAAGACCACGCCGGAGAAGTCGCCGGGCGGACCGGACGCGGGCGGACCAGGCAAGGATGGCTGGCCGCAAGGCACGGGAGCGGGCGGATCAGACGGAGCGGGGCCGCAGCAGAGGCCCCGTTCCCTCTGGTCCGACGCCTGGCGCGACCTGCGCCGCAACCCCGTTTTCGTCATCGCGGGCCTGATCATCCTCTTCCTGGTGTTCATCTCCCTGTGGCCCTCGGCGATCGCCTCCGGGAACCCGCTCACGTGTGACCTCGCCGAAGCGCAGGAGGGCTCCCGGCCCGGACACCCCTTCGGATACGACGGTCAGGGCTGCGACGTCTACACACGGACGGTTTACGGGGCGCGGGTGTCGGTCACCGTCGGTGTCTGCGCCACCCTCGGGGTCGCGCTCCTCGGCGGCGTCCTGGGCGGTCTCGCCGGGTTCTTCGGCGGGGTGGGGGACACGATCCTGTCCCGGATCACCGACGTCTTCTTCGCGATCCCGGTCGTCCTCGGCGGTCTGGTGCTGCTGTCCGTGGTGACCGGCACCACCGTCTGGCCCGTGATCGGGTTCATGGTGCTGCTCGGCTGGCCGCAGATCTCGCGCATTGCACGCGGGTCCGTCCTCGCCACCCGGCAAAGCGACTACGTCCAGGCGGCCCGCGCCCTCGGCGCCTCCCCCTTGCGCCTGCTGCTGCGGCACATCACGCCCAACGCCGTCGCGCCGGTCATCGTCGTGGCGACCATCGCGCTCGGTACGTACATCGCGCTGGAGGCGACCCTCTCGTACCTCGGTGTCGGGCTGAAACCGCCGACGGTGAGCTGGGGCATCGACATCTCCTCGGCGTCCCAGTACATCCGGCAGGCGCCGCACGCCCTGCTCTGGCCGGCCGGCGCCCTCGCTATCA
>CBFGQM010000025.1:0-26434 GCA_965650905.1 uncultured Streptomyces sp.
TGAGGAGGACTGCGGTGAGCGAGACGAGCCCCAAGCTGCGCGCCGAGCTGGAGGGGATTCCCACGTACAAGCCGGGCAAGGCTGCCGCTGCCGGCGGTCCGGTGACGTACAAGCTGTCCTCCAACGAGAACCCGTATCCTCCGCTGCCCGGGGTGATGGAGAGCGTGACTGCGGCGGCCGGGGCCTTCAACCGTTACCCGGACATGGCGTGCACGGCGCTGATGAGTGAGCTGGCGGACCGGTTCGCGGTTCCGCTCACCCATCTGTCCACCGGCACGGGCTCGGTCGGGGTTGCCCAGCAGTTGCTGCAGGCCACGAGTGGTCCCGGTGACGAGGTGATCTACGCCTGGCGGTCCTTCGAGGCGTACCCGATCATCACTCGGATCAGCGGGGCGAGGTCGGTGCGGGTGCCGTTGACGCCGGGAGATGTGCACGATCTCGACGCGATGTCGGACGCGGTCACCGACCGTACTCGGCTGATCTTCGTCTGCAACCCCAATAACCCCACTGGCACTGTGGTGCGCCGGGCCGAGCTGGAACGGTTCCTCGACCGGGTGCCGAGCGATGTCCTCGTGGTCCTCGACGAGGCGTACCGCGAGTTCATCCGCGACCCCCAGGTGCCGGACGGCGTCGAGATCTACCGCGAGCGGCCGAACGTCTGCGTACTGCGTACGTTTTCCAAGGCGTACGGACTCGCCGGACTGCGGGTCGGCTTCGCGATTGCCCATGAGCCGGTGGCGGCGGCGCTGCGTAAGACCGCCGTGCCGTTCGGTGTGAGCCAGCTCGCACAGGACGCGGCGGTCGCCTCGCTGCGCGCCGAGGACGAACTCCTCGGGCGGGTCGGCTCGCTGGTGGCCGAGCGCACGCGCGTGGTGGAGATGCTGCGCGGGCAGGGCTGGACGGTGCCCGAGACGCAGGCGAACTTCGTCTGGCTGCGCCTCGGCGAACGCACACTCGCGTTCGCTGCCGCCTGCGAGCGGGCCGGGGTCGTGGTGCGGCCCTTCCCGGGGGAGGGCGTGCGCGTGACGGTGGGCGAGACCGAGGCGAACGACATCTTCCTGAAGACCACGGAGGGGTTCCGTCAGGAGCTCTAGCCCAAGCTCCAGCCCTGGGAGCGGCAGGGACGGACGGGCCGGATCGCGCAAGGGCCCATCCGTCCACGCACCACGCTCAGGGACCCCACCCCCCTCGAAGCCTCGAACGGCCATGCGTCATAATGCTTGTGAATGTGAACGCGTTCACAAGCTGCCCGTTTGATCCTGTGATGTATGTGACAAACGGCGCAAACTGCCGCTGTGACCACGACACGGCACGTAAGGAGAAGACGTGGACATCGCTTTGGCGCCGGAGACACTGGCGCGATGGCAGTTCGGCATCACCACCGTCTACCACTTCCTCTTCGTCCCCCTGACGATCTCCCTCGCCGCGCTCACGGCTGGCCTGCAGACCGCCTGGGTACGCACGGAGAAGGAAAAGTACCTCAGAGCGACGAAGTTCTGGGGCAAGCTCTTCCTGATCAATATCGCGATGGGTGTCGTCACGGGCATCGTGCAGGAGTTCCAGTTCGGGATGAACTGGTCCGACTACTCGCGCTTCGTCGGTGATGTCTTCGGTGCCCCGCTCGCCTTCGAGGCCCTGATCGCGTTTTTCTTCGAGTCCACGTTCATCGGTCTGTGGATCTTCGGCTGGGACAAGCTGCCGAAGAAGATCCACCTCGCATGCATATGGATGGTCTCGATCGGCACCATCCTGTCGGCATACTTCATACTTGCCGCCAACTCCTGGATGCAGCACCCCGTCGGCTACCGGATCAACGAGAAGAAGGGCCGCGCCGAGCTCACCGACTTCTGGCTGGTCCTGACCCAGGACACCGCGCTCACCCAGGTCTTCCACACCCTGGCCGCTGCGTTCCTCGTCGGCGGTGCCTTCATGGTCGGCATCGCCGCCTTCCATCTGGTTGGCAAGAAGCACATACCTGTGATGAGGACCTCGTTGCGGCTCGGCCTGGTCACCGTTGTCATCGCCGGTCTGCTCACCGCAATCAGCGGCGACTTCCTCGGCAAGGTCATGTTCAGGCAGCAGCCGATGAAGATGGCCGCGGCCGAGGCGCTGTGGGACGGCGAGGCACCCGCGCCCTTCTCGATCTTCGCCTACGGGGATGTCGACGCGGGCCACAACAAGGTCGCCATAGAGATTCCGGGACTGCTGTCCTTTCTGGCAAAGGAGGACTTCAGCTCGTACGTCCCTGGCATCAACGACGTCAACAAGGCCGAGCAGGAGAAGTACGGGCCCGGCGACTACCGGCCCAATATCCCTGTCGCCTACTGGGGCTTCCGCTGGATGATCGGCTTCGGCATGACGTCCTTCGCCATCGGACTGGCCGGCCTCTGGCTGACCAGGAAGAAGTTCCTGCTGCCGCGGCATCTGCGGGTGGGCGACGACGAAGTGCCGCATGTGGTGCTCTTCAGGAAGAAGGCGCTGGGCCCGAGGCTCACCAGGTGGTACTGGCGTATCGCGATCCTGACCCTGGGCTTCCCTCTGATCGCCAGTTCGTGGGGCTGGATCTTCACCGAGATGGGCCGCCAGCCGTGGGTCGTCTACGGCGTGCTGCAGACCCGGAACGCAGTCTCCCCCGGTGTCTCCCAGAGCGAGATCCTCACCTCGATGATCGTCTTCACCTCGCTCTACGCGATCCTCGCCGTCGTAGAGGTCAAGCTGCTCGTGAAGTACGTCAAGGCCGGACCGCCCGAGCTCATCGAGGCCGACCTCAATCCGCCCACCAAGATCGGCGGCGACTCCCGTGACGCCGACAAGCCGATGGCCTTCTCCTACTAGGCCAAGGGAGCTGCACAGTCATGGAACTCTACGACGTCTGGTTCGTTCTCATCGCCGTCCTGTGGATCGGCTATTTCTTCCTGGAAGGCTTCGACTTCGGGATCGGCGTCCTCACCAAGCTGCTTGCCCGTGACCGGGCCGAGAAGCGGGTGCTGATCAATACCATCGGTCCGGTCTGGGACGGCAACGAAGTGTGGTTGCTCTCAGCGGGCGGCGCGACCTTTGCCGCCTTCCCTGAGTGGTACGCCACACTCTTCTCCGGCTTTTATCTGCCGATGCTGTTCGTCCTGATCTGTCTGATCGTGCGCGGGGTCGCCTTCGAGTACCGGGCGAAGCGGCCGGAGGAGCACTGGCAGCGCAACTGGGAGGCGGCGATCTTCTGGGCCTCGCTCATCCCGGCGTTCCTATGGGGTGTGGCCTTCGGCAATATCGTCCGGGGCGTGAAGATAGACAAGAACATGGATTACGTGGGCAACCTCTGGGACTTGCTCAACCCGTACGCGCTCCTGGGCGGGCTGGTGACGCTGGCGCTGTTCACCTTCCACGGCGCGGTGTTCGCGGCGCTCAAGACCGTCGGGGACATCCGGGAGCGGGCGCGGAAGCTTGCGCTGCGAGTCGGCCTGGTGACTGCTGCGCCGGCGCTGCTCTTCCTGCTCTGGACGCAGATCGACAGCGGTGACGGCAAAAGTCTGGTCGCGATGGTCGTGGCCGTGGCCGCGCTGGTAGCGGCCCTCGCGGCGAACCAGGCAGGGCGCGAGGGATGGTCGTTCGCCCTGTCCGGCGTCACCATCGTGGCGGCCGTCGCGATGCTCTTCCTGACGCTCTTCCCGAACGTCATGCCGTCCTCGCTCAATGACGACTGGAGCCTGACGGTCACCAACGCCTCGTCGAGCCCCTACACCCTGAAGATCATGACATGGGGTGCGGGGATGGCGGCGCCGGTGGTGGTTCTCTACCAGTCGTGGACGTACTGGGTATTCCGCAGGCGGATCGGTACTCAGCACATCGCCGAGGCAGCTCACTGAGTTAGTCGAACCGAAGCGCATGTTTCACGTGAAACATGCTCACCGAACCCGAGGGGTGCGTTTTCCCTCGAAGCGTCCTGCTGAGTCAAGGGTGTGTTTCACGTGAAACCAATTGACCCGCGACTGCTGCGGTACGCCCGCGCCACCCGCCTCTTTCTGGGGACCGTCGTCGGTCTGGGAGCCGCCGGGGCGGCGCTGGTCATCGCCCAGGCGATGCTCATCGCCGAGGTGGTAATGGGCGTCTTCCAGTACGGGTGGGAGGTCGCCGAACTCCGTACGCCACTCTGGCTGTTGGTGGCGGTCGCGGGTGGCCGGGCGCTTGTCTCCTGGCTCACCGAACTCGCCGCGCACCGGGCAAGCGCGGCGGTCAAGTCGGAGCTGCGCGGGCGGTTGCTGGAGCGTGCGGGCGCGTTGGGCCCGGGGTGGCTGAGCGGGCAGCGGACAGGGTCACTGGTCGCACTCGCCACCCGCGGGGTTGACGCGCTGGACGGCTACTTCTCACGTTATCTCCCCCAGTTGGGTCTCGCGTTGGTGGTGCCTGTTGCGGTGCTCGCCCGTGTCGTCACCGAGGACTGGGTGTCTGCGGCGATCATCGTCGGCACGCTGCCCCTCATCCCGGTATTCATGGTGCTCATCGGCTGGGCCACACAGTCCCGCATGGACCGCCAGTGGCGGTTGCTCTCGCGGCTCTCGGGACACTTCCTGGATGTGGTCGCGGGACTGCCCACGCTCAAAATTTTCGGGCGCGCCAAGGCTCAGGCAGAGTCGATCCGGCAGATCACCGGCGAGTACCGGCAGGCGACCATGCGGACCCTGCGGATCGCCTTCATCTCGTCCTTCGCCCTCGAGCTGCTCTCCACACTGTCGGTCGCGCTGGTCGCGGTGACCATCGGGATGCGGCTCGTCCATGGCGAGATGGATCTGTACGTGGGTCTGGTCATCCTCGTCCTCGCCCCGGAGGCGTATCTGCCGCTGCGCCAGGTGGGCGCGCAGTACCACGCGGCGGCGGAGGGGCTGGCCGCCGCGGAGGAGATCTTCGCGGTGCTGGAGACGCCGCTGCCGGTATCCGGGGCCGAGCGCCTCGGCGAGCCGGCACTGTCGTCGTCCGGTGGAATTCGCTTCGAGGAGGTGACCGTCCGGTACCCCGGGCGGTCATCGGACGCGGTGTCGGACCTGTCCTTCGCGGTCGAGCCCGGTGAGACGGTGGCGCTCGTCGGCCCCAGTGGGGTGGGCAAGTCGACGCTGTTGAACGTGTTGTTGGGGTTCGTGGAACCCACGTCGGGACGAGTGCGGACCGGGGGAGTCGACCTCGCCGACGTCGACTTGGAGGATTGGCGGTCGCGCGTCGCGTGGGTGCCGCAGCGGCCGCATCTGTACGCCGGGTCGATCGCCGAAAACATACGGCTGGCGCGACCCGACGCGGACGACTTTGATGTGCGCAGGGCGCTGGGTAACGCGGGCGCCCTCGAGTTCGTGGACGCGCTGCCGGACGGGGTGCGGACGGTGCTCGGCGAAGAGGGGTCCGGGCTGTCCGCGGGGCAGCGGCAACGGCTCGCGCTGGCCCGTGCGTTCCTCGCGGACCGGCCCGTGCTCCTGCTCGACGAGCCCACCGCCTCGCTGGACGGAGAAACCGAGGCCAAGGTCGTGGAGGCGGTTCGGCGCTTGGCGGTGGGGCGGACGGTGCTGCTCGTGGTGCATCGGCCGGCGTTGCTGGGGGTGGCCGACCGGGTGGTGCGGCTGGAGCCCGGAGCACCCGTCGAGGTATCCGGTTCTGCGTCCTTTGGTGGTGCGAAGGTGCTTCGCCCTCGCCCTGCTGAAGTGCTGGCGGCGACGCCCACGCCCGAGGGCAAGGTCCCGTTCATCCGGGAGGCGCGGGGCGGCGTACTCAGGCGCGTCCGTGCCATGGCCGGGCCTCGGCGTGGCAGGCTCGCACTGGCGCTTCTGCTCGGCAGCCTCGCGCTCGGGTGCGCCGTCGGGCTGATGGCCACCTCCGGGTGGCTGATTGCACGAGCCTCGCAGCAGCCCCCCGTGCTGCATCTGATGGTCGCCGTGACGGCCACGCGGGCGTTCGGGATCGGACGGGCCCTCTTCCGGTATGCCGAACGGCTGGTGTCGCACGACGCAGTGTTGCGCATGCTGGCCGACATCCGGGGCGCCGTATACCGGCGGCTCGAACGGCTCGCTCCCGCGGGGCTGCGGAGCGCCCGTCGCGGTGACCTGCTCTCACGGCTCGTCGCCGACGTCGACGCACTGCAGGACTACTGGCTGCGTTGGCTGCTGCCCGCATCGGCCGCCGTCGCCGTGTCGGCCGCGTCCGTGGGGTTCATGACCTGGCTGCTGCCCGAGGCCGGAGCCGCTATCGCCCTGGGCCTGCTGGCCGCAGGGGCCGGTGTCCCGCTGGTGACGGGCGCCGTCGCTCGCCGCGCGGAGCGCCGACTGGCCTCCGCACGGGGCGTCCTGGCAACCCGCGTGGCCGATCTCCTCACCGGAACCGCCGAGTTGACCGTCGCCGGTGCACTGCCCGCGCGTACCGACGAAGCCCGGCGGGCCGATGCCGCACTTACCCGCATCGCGTCGCGCACCGCGACCGCCACCGCGCTCGGCGACGGGCTCACCGCACTCATCTCCGGGCTCACCGTGGCCGCCACCGCGCTCCTCGGCGCTCGGGCGGTCGCCGACGGACGCCTAGACGGCGTGCTGATGGCCGTCCTCGTCCTCACCCCCTTGGCCGCCTTCGAGGCCGTCCTGGGGTTGCCGCTCGCGGTCCAGTACCGGCAGCGGGTCCACAAGAGCGCGGAGCGTGTGTACGAGGTCTTGGACGCCCCCGATCCCGTACGCGAACCGGAGCGGCCGTGCCAGGCGCCCGCGTCGCCGTTCCCCCTCGTCCTCCAGGGGCTGGGCGCTCGCCACCAAGGGCAGGATCGGGACGCGCTGGCCGGCCTCGACCTGACCCTCGAACGAGGGCGCAGGATCGCCTTCGTGGGGCCGTCCGGAGCCGGCAAGACGACCCTCGCGCAGGTGCTTCTGCGCTTCCTGGACGCGGACGCGGGGACGTACACGCTGGGCGGCGTGGACGCATACGCCCTGGACAGTGACGACGTACGACGCCAGGTCGGGCTCTGCGCGCAGGACGCGCACCTCTTCGACAGCTCGGTTCGCGAGAACCTGCTGCTCGCCCGGAAGGACGCCTCCGAGGAGGAACTGCGTGACGTACTCGGGCGGGCACAGCTGCTCGACTGGGCCGACGGGCTGCCGGACGGACTCGACACGCTCATCGGCGAACACGGCGCGCGGCTGTCAGGCGGGCAGCGGCAGCGGCTGGCACTGGCCCGCGCGCTGCTCGCCGATTTCCCGGTCCTCGTCCTCGACGAGCCCGCGGAGCACCTCGACCTCCCGACGGCAGACGCGCTTACCACCGATCTGCTCGCTGCGACCGAGGGCAGCACGACGCTGTTGATCACGCACCGGCTGGCGGGTCTGGAGGCCGTCGACGAGGTGATCGTGCTGGCGGAGGGACGCGTGGTGCAGCGAGGTTCGTACGGCGAGCTGGCCGTCGCGGACGGCCCGCTGCGGGAGATGCGGGAGCGGGAGAACGAGACGGAGCAGTTGATGGCGGTGCGCTAACGCACCGCGGTTGCTGCAGGCCATGCCTCCGGTGCGAGCCGCTGTGTGGACCAGTCCCCCAAGCGGTCAGCTGAAGTGCCCCGGATCGGGGCCCTGTTCGGAGCAGCACGGTGGTCCATCCGTGGCGCCCTGTCCCCCAGGCGTACGCCTTGAACAGGCTGGGGCCACCGATGCAGGACACGATCGCTGTCATGCGCTCACCTCGTCGACACGTCCTGCTCGTACCGGCGCTGCTGTGTGCGCTGGCCTTCCTGACAGCCTGGCCCACGGCGGCCACCGGAGACGACGACAATCCCCGCAAGGTCGCCGCAGAGGTGACACGGCTGCGCCAGGAGGTGTCCACCGCGGCGCAGCGGTACGAGGAGGGACGCAGAGAAGCCGATGCGCGGCGGGCCGATGCGCGGCGGTTGGAGCGGCTTCTTGCACGTGAGCGGCGGGCCATCTCCGGGTTGCGCGGGGACCTCGGCCGAATCGCGCGCGCCCAGTACCGCAGCGGCGGCGGGCTCCCGTACACCGCTCATCTGCTGCTCACGGAAAATCTCGAAGACCTGATGCACGGTCAGCGAGCCGTCTGGCAGGCGGACCTGGCCGTCAACAACGTCATCGCCAAGAACCGTCGCGCCGAGGCACGGCTCGCCGCCGACGAGGCGAAGGCCGCCACGGCCTGGCGGGCGCTGGAGCAGCGCAACGTCCGGCTCGCAGAGATCAAGCGAAGGATCGAGCAGAGGCTGGAATCGGCGCAGCGGGCGCTTCAGGGACAGGCGGACGCCTCGGTCGCGGCAGGCGCGTGCCGGGGCGCCATCCGACTCCAGCAGCCGAAAGCGAGTTTCATGCGGGCGTGGGTCACGCCGGTGGAGACGTACGACCTCTCCGCTGGCTTCGGCAGCGGCGGTGAGCGCTGGGCGAACCGGCACACGGGGCAGGACTTCGCGGTGGGCATCGGCACGCCGGTGCGGTCAGTGGGCGAGGGACGGGTCGTGAAGGTGTCGTGCGGTGGCGCGTTCGGCATCCAGGTCCTGGTCCAGCACGGGGGCGGCTACTACACGCAGTACGCGCATCTCGCGGCCGTCGCCGTCGACAAGGGTGAGCGGGTGAAACCGGGACAGTGGATCGGCCAGGCGGGCACAACCGGCAACTCGACCGGTCCGCATCTGCACTTCGAGGTGCGCCTGACGCCGCAACTGGGGTCGGGCATCGATCCGAAGAAGTGGATGGCCGAGCACGGAGTGAAGCTCTAGGTGTGTTTCGCAAGTGGCGTCGTCCGCCCGAAGGGCCCCGCGGCGTCTGGTGACTGCGATCGCAAGGCGGAGGGTCGTCCCGATACTGGGCGTATCGGGGCGTGGCGCGGCGAGCGTGCGTGCCAGGCGCCGCCGGGCAGGCGGGACTTTCGAATCACGCCCTAGTTCTGGGAGGTACGACGCTCCTCGAGTATCCGCTCGATCACGACCGCCACGCCGTCCTCGTTGTTGGCGACCGTGCGTCCGGAGGCCGCCGCGATCACGTCGGCGTGCGCGTTGCCCATGGCGTACGACGTGCCCGCCCAGGTGAGCATCTCCACGTCGTTCGGCATGTCCCCGAAGGCGACGACCTCCTCGTGCGAGATGCCGCGCTCGGCGCAGCACAGCGCGAGCGTGCTGGCCTTGGAGACGCCGGGGCCGCTGATCTCCAGCAGCGCGCTGGGGCTGGAGCGGGTGATGACCACCCGGCTACCGACGGCCACGCGGGCCAGCCGCAGGAAGGCGTCCGGGGTGATGTCGGCGTGGTAGGCGAGAACCTTGAGTACCGGCTGGTCCGCGTCCAGTGCTTCCTCGGCCAGGAGTTTCTCGGCGGGCGCGATGCTCTCCGGCGGCTCCATATGCAGCGACGGATACGTCGGCTCGAGGTGGAGGCCGTATGTCCGCTCAACGGCGAACGCCGTGCCGGGCGCGGCGGCGCGCAGCAGGCCGACCACGTCGAGCGCGGTCTCGGGCGCCAACTCCCGGATCTTGACGAAGCGGTGGCTACCGGCGTCGCCATGCAGGTCGACCACGGCGGCGCCGTTTCCGCAGATGGCCAGGCCGTGGCCGTGGACGTGGTCGCTGACGACGTCCATCCAGCGGGCCGGGCGGCCGGTTACGAAGAAGACCTCGATGCCGGCCTCCTCGGCGGCGGCCAGAGCGGCGACAGTGCGCTGTGACACGGACTTGTCGTCGCGCAATAGAGTGCCGTCCAGATCCGTGGCGATCAGCCGGGGCGGAACGGTGGGGGCCGGGGGCTGGGGCCGGCGGGTCGCTGAGGTCACCTCGCCATTGTCCCGCATATGCCGGCACGGCCGTGTGGCAGACCGCACATCTGAGTGCCGTAAGTCCTCACCTGTGGTTTTTGTGTACCCGGAGCACCGGAGCACCGGAGCACCGGAGCACCGTCAGGCAATGGGCGGGAGGCCGCGTCAAGAGGCCCGTACGGCGCCTGTGGAAAACCGAACCGATGTGGACAACCGCCGCCGGTTGCTCGACCTCAGGGGCCGAACCTGCTGCGGCGCGTGGGAGACGAGGGCCGCACGGTGCTGTTCTCGTCGCACATTCTCGAGGAGGTCGAGCAACTCGCCTCGCGCATCGAGGTCATCGTTGCCGGACGGCACGCCGCGAGCGGCGACTTCCGGCGTATCCGCCGCCTGATGACCGACCGCCCGCACCGCTACCTCGTGCACTCCAGCGACGACCGCGCGCTCGCGGCCGCGCTCATCGCCGATCCGTCGACCTCCGGCATCGAAGTGGACCTCCAGGAGGGCGCGTTGCGCATCCAGGCGGTCGACTTCGGCCGCTTCACGACGTTGCTGCCGCGGGTGGCCCGGGACCACGGCATCCGGCTGTTCACGGTCTCGCCGTCCGACGAGTCCCTTGAATCCGTCTTCTCGTATCTGGTCGCGGCGTAGGAGGCCGAAGATGTACGACCCCACAGTCGCCCGGCTCACCTACCGGTGCTTGCTCGGCCGCCGCCGGGCCCTCATCCTGGGCGCGCTGCCCGTCCTGCTGATCATGATCTCCGTCGCGGTACGCGCCTTCGTGGGCACCGACGACCAGGTGGCCGCCCAGGTGCTCGGCGGGTTCGCGCTCGCCACGATGGTACCTATCATCGGCGTCATCGCGAGTACGGGCGCGATCGGGCCCGAGATCGACGGCGGCTCGGTGGTGTACCTGCTCGCCAAGCCGATCAAGCGTCCTACGATCATCGTCACCAAGCTGATCGTCGCCATCGCCGTGACCATGGCGTTCTCGGCGATCCCCACGCTCCTCGCGGGCCTGATCCTCAACGGCAACGGGCAGCAGATCGCCGTCGCGTATACCGTGGCCGCGCTGGTCGCCTCCATGGCGTACGCCGCTCTCTTCCTGCTCCTCGGCACGATCACGAGGCACGCGGTGGTCTTCGGCCTCGTCTACGCCCTCGTCTGGGAGGCCCTCTTCGGGTCTCTGGTGTCCGGGGCACGCGCCCTCAGCGTCCAGCAGTGGTCGCTCGCCCTGGCCCACAAGGTCACGGGCGGGGACCTCGTCACCTCCGACGTGGGGCTGGTGACGGGGGTGGTGCTGCTGGTCGCGGTGACCATGGCCGCCACGTGGTTCGCAGGGCGGAAGCTCCGCACGCTGACCCTGGCCGGGGAGGAGTAACGGCTCCTTGATGTCGGCTTCACACGAATAACGGCACACTGGCCCATGCGATTGCAGAGCGAGGAGGAACGGGGATGGCAGGGCAGGCACCGCGCAGTGACGGTTGGGGGGAGTCCGAGGACACCTGGGACGACTTCGTCCTGGACGAGGACTTCATACGCTCCGCCGAGACGGCCGAACCGTCGGCACGGGCCCGTATGCTCGCCGCCCGCTGGCGCGACAAAGGCCCCGAACCGCAGCCCTGGCGGTCCGACGAGCCTCCCGCGGGATGGTTCTTCAGCAAGGCGCGCCGTCGCAGGTGGCGCCGCCGGTAGTCGGAGAAGGCGGTCCGTGGGCGCCCCGTTTATTCGGTGGCGCCCAACTCGGCGTACGGGCACAGTGGTCTATGTCCAGGTCGCCGGGTTCCGACGGCGCCGCATTCTGGGAGAGGAACGCGACGATGCCCATCAGCAGCAGTTCGTCGAGCTCCCGACAGGGCAGCCCGCGGCGGGCTCCGGAGTAGCCACCTCTCCGTCGAGTCCGCCCCGCACGGGAAGCTGCCCGGGACGGCCGCTTCGAGCGCGCGTCTTCGCGCGGGCCGTCCTTCCCGGAGGATTGGCCGAGCGGTAAGGCACCGGCTTGCGCTGTGTTTGATCAAAAGCAAGTCGTGGTCGGGGTTTCCCCGCGCGCGTTCGAATCGCGCATCCTCCGCGTGCCGCTGCCGCTGCCGCTGCCGCTGTGGCTTTGGCGGCGTTCTGATCCGCGGCCTCGCGGCGGACTTTCCCACCCTGAAGCCGATGTCCGCAGCACCAAGTACTCAGTCAGCCCAGCAACCGCTCCAACACCACCGCGATCCCGTCCTCCTCGTGGGAGAGGGTCATCTCGTCGGCGACTGCCTTCAGTTCCTGGTGAGCGTTGGCCATGGCCACGCCGTGGGCGGACCAGATGAACATCGGGATGTCGTTGGGCATGTCGCCGAAGGCGATGGTGTCGGCGGCCTTGACGCCGAGTCGACGGGCCGCCAGGGAAAGACCGGTGGCCTTGGAGAGGCCGAGGGGGAGGATCTCGACGATGCCCTCGCCCGCCATGGTGATGCCCACCAGGCCGCCCGCGGCCTGGCGTGCGGCGTCCGCCAGTTCGTCGTCGGAGAGGCTGGGGTGCTGGATGTACATCTTGGTCAGCGGCTCGGCCCACAGGTCCGCGAGGTCGGTGAACGGGACGGCCTGCAACAGCCCCTGAACCTGGTAGCGGGGGCCGATCAGGACGTCGCCGTCGAGGCCGTCCCGGCCGGCGGCGAGGGCCAGCGGACCGACCTCCGCCTCGATCTTGGCGAGCGCCAGACCTGCCAGCTGCCGGTCGAGGGTCAGTGTGGTGAGCAGCCGGTGCGCCCCCGCGTCGTACACCTGCGCGCCCTGAGCACACACCGCTATCCCGTCGTACCCGAGCTCGTCGAGTATGCGCCGGGTCCAGGGCACCGCCCGCCCGGTGACGACGATGTGCGCGGCGCCCGCCGCCGTCACCGCGGCGAGTGCCTCACGCGTGCGCTCCGAGACCGTGTCGTCGGAGCGCAGCAACGTTCCGTCGAGGTCGGTCGCGACGAGTTTGTAGGGGAAGGAGGGAGCGGACGTGGTCACTTGGCGACCGGCTCCAGAATCTCCCTGCCTCCCAGGTACGGACGCAGCACCTCCGGCACGCGCACGGAGCCGTCGGCCTGCTGGTGATTCTCCAGGATCGCCACGATCGTGCGCGGTACGGCGCACAGCGTGCCGTTGAGCGTCGCGAGCGGCTGCACCTTCTTCCCGTCGCGCATGCGCACGGACAGCCGGCGTGCCTGGAAGCCGGTGCAGTCGGAGGTCGACGTCAGCTCGCGGTACTTGCCCTGCGTCGGGATCCAGGCCTCGCAGTCGAACTTACGGGCCGCCGAGGAGCCGAGGTCGGCCGTCGCCACGTCGATCACGCGGAACGGCAGCCCGAGCGCGGTCAGCCACTGCTTCTCCCACTCCAGCAGGCGCTGGTGCTCGGCCTGCGAGTCCGCCGGGTCGACGTACGAGAACATCTCGACCTTGTCGAACTGGTGCACGCGGAAGATGCCCCGCGTGTCCTTGCCGTGCGAGCCGGCCTCGCGGCGGAAGCAGGGCGAGAAGCCCGCGTACCGCAGCGGCAAACGGTCGCTGTCGATGATCTCGTCCATGTGGTAGGCGGCGAGCGCCACCTCGGACGTGCCGACCAGGTAGAGGTCGTCCTTGTCCAGCTGGTACACGTCCTGCGCGGCCTGGCCGAGGAAACCCGTGCCGACCATGGCCTGCGGGCGGACCAGCGCCGGGGTCAGCATCGGCGTGAAGCCGGCGGCCGTGGCCTGCGCCATCGCCGCGTTCACCAGCGCAAGCTCCAGGAGAGCGCCGACTCCCGTGAGGAAGTAGAAGCGCGAGCCGGAGACCTTCGCGCCGCGCTCGACGTCGATCGCGCCAAGCGTCGTGCCGAGTTCCAGGTGGTCCTTCGGCTCGAAGCCCTCGGCCGCGAAGTCGCGGATCGTGCCGTGTGTCTCCAGCGTGACGAAGTCCTCCTCGCCGCCGACCGGGACGTCGGGATACACGAGGTTGCCGAGCTGGAGCAGCAGCTCCTGGGTCTCGGCCGCGGCCTCGTCCTGCGCGGCGGCGGCCGACTTGACGTCGGCGGCGAGCTGGCCCGCCTTTTTCAGGAGTTCGGCCTTCTCGTCGCCGGAGGCCTTGGGGATGAGCCTGCCGAGCGCCTTCTGCTCGGCGCGCAGCTCGTCGAAGCGGAGGCCGCACGACCTGCGCCGCTCGTCGGCGGAGAGCAGGGCGTCGACGAGCGCGACATCCTCTCCACGGGCGCGCTGCGACGCACGCACACGGTCGGGGTCCTCACGGAGCAGGCGAAGGTCAATCACCCCTCAAGGCTACCGGTGCGGGTTTCGCACCCACGACCCGGTATTCCGATCTACCGCTTCTGCCCCGCATCGCGGCACTTGTCGCTTCTGTCAATAGAAGGGGCGCGATTCCCTTGAAGGGGGCAACTGGGATGCAGTGAGTTGACTCGATTTCGTTGCATGGAGCCGGACTTGGGGGCCGGGTTGTCCACAGAAATCCACACGCCCGGAGAGTTATCCACAGCCTGTGCGAAAGATCTGTGGACTTCGAAGTTGATCATTTCGGAAGCCGCATGAGGGCGAAGGAATCGCGAACCAAACCCTCTCCGCATCCACTTTCGGGTGGAAATGGCTCACTCCGACGAGTTGATCAAGGGAAAAAGGTGAACGGGAGGTGACGTGCGGGGCTGTGGACTGGGTTCAGCCCTGCAGGAAGATTTGTCGACCATGTCATGTTTGGATGTTGACTTGTCCCCGGGTCGACAAGATCGCCTGTGGATAACTTCTGTGGATAAAGCAAATCCGCTGGTCGGTCCGGATCAGAACCGGCCGTCCTGGCAGCGCGCCAGCCAGTCGGACGCCGTCGCGAACTCCCCGTCGGACCTACCGGACTGCGGCGCGCGCACATCGTGAAGGGCGACTTCCGCCCGCGGGTAGGACCCGAGGAACCGTACCTGTGGACAGCGCCGCTTGAGCCCCATCAGCGCCTCGCCGACCCGGCGGTCCGCGATATGGCCCTCGGCATCGATGGCGAAGCAGTAGTTTCCGATGCCCTCCCCGGTCGGCCGGGACTGCAGCAGCATCAGGTTGACCCCGCGTACCGCGAACTCCTGGAGCAGTTCGAGCAGGGCACCCGGGTGGTCGTCGCGCTGCCAGACGACCACGGACGTCTTGTCTGCGCCGGTCGGTGCCGCGGGCCGGGCGGGCTTGCCCACGAGGACGAACCGGGTCTGCGCGTTCTCCGCGTCGTGAATCTCGGTCTCCAGCGGCTCCAGGCCGTACCGCTCCGCCGCGAACTCGCCCGCGAACGCAGCGTCGTAGCGCCCCTCCTGCACCAGGCGTGCCCCGTCCGCGTTCGAGGCCGCCGACTCCCAGATCACGTCCGGGAGATGGTTCTTCATCCAGTTGCGCACCTGCGGTTGGGCGGCCGGGTGTGCGGTCACCGTCTTGATCTCCGACAGCTTCGTGCCCGGTCGGACCAGCAGCGCGAAGGTGATCGAGAGCAGCACCTCGCGGTAGATCATCAACGGTGCGCCGGCGACCAGCTCGTCGAGCGTCGTGGTGATCCCCCCCTCGACGGAGTTCTCGATCGGTACGAACGCGGCCTCGGCCTCGCCGTTGCGTACCGCGTCGAGCGCGGCGGGCACGGACACCATCGGGATGACCTCCCGGGTGGCGGTCTCCGGAAGGGTCCGCAGAGCGACTTCGGTGAAGGTGCCCTCGGGGCCGAGATACGCGTAACTGGCTGGCATGGACTCACCCTAATGGGCCTCGCGCAGCCCGGCTCACGCTTCTCTTCCCGGCGGGCCCAAGGTAGTCCGACAGGCTTTCATACCGGCCGGCACGTCTTGGGCCAGTCACTCCAAGGCGACGCTCCCTCCCCTCCTGGGCACGCCCTCATCCTTCCAGCAACCGCTGTCCCACGTACTCCCCCTTCGCCGCCCCGCCTGGTACCGCGAACAGACCGCTCGCTTCGTGCCGGATGAACGTGGACAGCGCGTCGCCGCGGTCGAGCTTGCGCTGCACCGGCACGAAGCCGCGCAGCGGGTCGGCCTGCCAGCAGACGAAGAGCAGGCCCGCGTCCGGTACGCCGTCCCGGTCGAAGCCGTCGTGGAACGAGTACGGTCGGCGCAGCATCGCGGCACCGCCGTTCTGGTCGGGCCGGGTGATGCGGGCGTGCGCGTTGAGGGGGATGACGGGCTTGCCGGACGCGTCCGTCTTCTCCAGCGCCGGCTCGGTCGTCTCGGCGCCGCCGGTCAGCGGTGCTCCATCCGACTTCCGCCGCCCGATGACGTCCTCCTGGTCCTTGAGTGAAAGCTTCTCCCAGTCGTCGAGGAGCATGCGGATGCGGCGTACGACGGCGTACGAGCCTCCCGCCATCCACGACGGTTCGCCCGAGTCGGGTACGAAGATCCGCTGATCGAAGTCGGCTTCGGACGGCTTGGGGTTGCGCGTGCCGTCGATCTGGCCCATCAGGTTTCGGGCCGTCATCGGCTGTGCGGTGGCACCGGGCGAGCGGTTGAAGCCGCTCATCTGCCAGCGGATACGGGCAGCCGAGCCGGCGTCCTTCTGTAGCGCGCGCAGGGCGTGGAAGGCGACGAGGGCGTCGTTGGCGCCGATCTGCACCCACAGGTCGCCGTTGCTGCGTGCCTTGTCGAGGTGGTCCGAAGAGAAGTCGGGCAGTGGATCGAGGGCGACCGGGCGCTGCTTCCCCAGACTCGTACGGGCGAAGAAGCTGTGCCCGAAGCCAAAGGTGAGGGTCAGGGACGACGGGCCCGCGTCACGCGCTACATCTGTGTCCTGGCTGCCCGCCACTTCGCCCGCCATCAGCCGCTGGGCGGTGGCGGACCAGCGGCGCAGCAGTGCGGCTGCCTCCTTGCGGCCCGAACCCGCCGTCAGGTCGAAGGCGACGAGGTGGCCCCTAGCCTGCAGGGCGGTGGTGATGCCCGGCTGATGTTTCCCGTGAAACATCACCTCGTCCGTGCCGAGGGAGCTGAGGGGCGCGGCCCGGTCGGCGGCGGGCGCGGCGACATACCCGGCGGCTCCGCCTACCGCACCGAGCGTGAGCCCGCAGGCGCCGGCGGTACCGAGCAGGCGCCGCCGCGAAATGGCCCCCTTGGGGAAGGGCTCGTGGGAAATGGCCTTCCCGAGAGGGCCATTTTCGGGGGAGGGCTCCTTGGGAGAGGCCTCCGGTGCGGACTGTCCAGCCATGGTGTGTATCAGCCGATCTGCGCGTTCTTGTCCACGGTCACCTGGTCGATGTCGGAGGTCCGCACGGTGACCGCGATCCTCCAGTTGCCCGCCATGGGGATCTGCACCCCGCTCGCCGTCCAGTGTCCGGTGGCGATGCGGTCGGGGACCACGGGCAGGGGCCCGATGTCCTTCGACTCGAGGGTGAAGGCGACCTTGACTTCGGGGATGTCGAAGGCCCTGCCGTTGGGCCGATCTACGTAGAGGCGCATGTCATTGCCGCCGACGCGTGCCGGGTCGAGTTCGAGTCGTGCCACGCCCTTGCCGTCCTGGCCGCCCGTGTCGAACGGTATCTCCAGGGCCAGCGCTCCGGTCTGCGGCGAGGCGGCGGCGGTCGCGGCCTTGGCCTCCTCCTCCGTGCGCCCCGGTTCGGTGGACGTCAGTACGGTGGTCACGGCGAGCAGGACCACGGCGACGCCCGCCTCGGCGAGCACCGAGCGGCGCAGGCTCGAGCGCAGCGGGTCGGCGTCGCGGACGCGCTTGTCGCGCGCGGTGGCCACGGCGGCCCGCTGCCGGGCCAGCTGGGTGGCACGCTTGCTGTCGCCGCCCACCGGGACGGTGGCACGCTCCTTCGCAGCCGTACATTCCTCCGAATCCGAATCCGAATCCGAATCCGAATCCGACACCGCGTCCGCGTCCTTCACGTCCTCCGCGTCCCCCGTGTCGTCAGGAGCCGGTGCCTGCGACAGCTGGGCGGTCCAGCGCCGGGAGATCCACGCGATGCCGACGAGGGTGGCCACCAGCCCGATCTTGACTAGCAGCAGCTGCCCGTACGACGTGCCGGTGAGCGCGGACCAGGAGCCGACCTGCCGCCACGACTGGTAGATCCCGGTTGCGGCGAGAACGACCACGCTGCCGAACGCGACGCGCGAGAAGCGGCGTACCGCGGACGACTCGATCGACGGCGCTCGGTGGAGCGCCACGAGTAGCGCCGACAGCCCACCCAGCCAGGCGGCGGCGGCCAGCAGATGCAGGACGTCGACGGGCATCGCGATCCCGGTCTGGATGCCGGTCGAGGCGTGTTCGGCCAGCGCCCAGGTCGCGGCCAGGCCTGCCGCCACGACGACCCCGCCCATCGCGAGCCCGAACGTCAGGTCCTGCTTCTCCTTCCCGTCCTCCCACTTCTCAAAGGCCCCGAAGAGTACGGCGATGAACAGCGCGCCCGCGGCGAGCAGCAGCAGCCGTGAGACCAGTGCCGCGCCCGTCTTGGTCTCCAGTACCTGGCTGAGCAGGCTGAGGTCGAAGATGTCCCCGAGTTTTCCGGAGCCGGTGTAGGAGCCGCGCAGCAGCAGCATGGCGAGGGTGGCGGCGGTGAGTGCGAGCCACCCGGAGACCACCAGCCGCTGCACCGGCCGCACTCCCGCACCACGTTGCCAGCAGGCGAGTACGAAGGCGACGCTGCCGACGAAGAGGATGAAACCCGCGTACGAGACATAGCGTGTGAATCCATAGAGGCCGCCCACGACTCCGCTGCTCGCCGTCTGGTCGGACAGCGCGACAGAGGTCTTCGAGGGGGCGCCCACGGAGAAGGTGAAGGCACCCGAGACGGGGTGGCTGTCCGCCGACACGACCTGGTAGGTGACGGTGAATGTGCCGTCGGGCAGGCCGGCGTGCAGTGTCACGGCGTACGTGTTGCCGCCCAGGCCGGAGGTCTTGCCGGTGTCGACCTGCTTGCCCTTCGGGTCGAGTACGCGCACCGAGCCGTCGGACATCGCTACCTGCTCGGAGAAGGTGAGCGACACCTGGGTGGGCGCCTCGTCGACCACCGCTCCCTGCTGTGGGTCGCTCCCGGTCAGCGCGGCGTGCGCGGAGACGGGCGCGGCCCCGGCGAGGAGCGCGCCGGTGATGGCGAGGAGCAGCAGCAACAGAGTCCGGACGCGGGGAGCGACGGTCTGCCTCACCATGTTCCCTCCCTCAGTGGTGCGGCGCCGAGGACGGCGTCGCGGACGGCGTCGAGGCCGATGTCGAGGACGTCGGCCGGTACGTGGCCGACTTCACCGGCATCTCGACCGTGATCGGGTTGGTCTTCGTGAAGTGCAGCTCCACGGGCACCGTCTCGCCTTCCTTCGGCCTGTGCTTCAGCCTCTCGAACATCAGATGGATGCCGCCGCTTTCGAGTACGAGCCGCCCGTTGGCCGGGATCTCGAGGTGACTGGCCCGCTTCATCGTCTGGCCGGACGTCTCGTGGAGGGTGACGGCCTCGGCGATGTCGCTGGTGGCGTGGACGAACTCGTCGGAGGAATCGCCCTTGTTGACGACGACGAGGTAACCGGCAGCCATGGCGTCGGTGACCGGCTGGGGCATGTAGGCGGACTGGACTGACAGGCCGAGGTCCGAGTTGGCGCCGTCGGCCGAACCACCGCAGCCCGTGAGGGCCAGAGAGCCTGCCATGACCACGGCCGACGCGATGAGGCGCCTCACGGCGTCTGGCCCTTGATCAGCTTGGGCAGGTCCTTGGTGTAGTCGTCGACGGTCGCGTCCTCCCCGTACAGCACATAGCCCCCGTTGGTCCTCGGGGAGAACGCGATGACATGCGTGCCGTGCATGGAGGTGACCGTGCCGTCCTTGTCCTTCGCCGGCGGGTCGATGGAGATGCCGAGGGTCCGGGCACCGGCCTGGATCGTGGAGAAGGAGCCGGTCAGGCCGACGACGTCGGTGTCGATGCCCGTGAGCCACGTGCCGAGTGCGGCGGGCGTGTCCCGTTCCGGGTCGGTGGTGATGAACACGATGCGGAGCTTGTCCTGTTCTGCCTTGGGCAGCTGCTTCTTGGCCACTGCGATGTTGTTCATCGTCAGCGGGCAGATGTCGGGGCAATGGGTGTAGCCGAAGTAGATCAGCGTCGGCTTGCCGTTGGTCTCCTTGCGGAGGTCGTACTTCTTGCCGTGGGTGTCGGTGAGCACGAGATCCGGCTTCTCGAACGGCTTGTCCAGGACCGTCGCGGCCTTTTCCGAGCCGGTCTCGGCGGAGACCTCGGCGACGGGCACGCCGTTGTCGTCGCCACTGCCGCAGGCGGAAAGGGGCAGTGCGGCCACGGCGATCAGCACTGCCGCGGCGAACGTCTTCTTCGTACGCATAGGAAACTGTCCCAGTCGTGAGAGATCCGGCCGCACCGGGGGCGTACGGCGATGTACGCCCCCGGCGGTGCGCACCAGAGGTGTGCTTCGATTTCAGCCGTCGCTGCGCCGACGACCTGCCAGAACTCCGAACGCCACGCCCGCCGCGCCGACGACGATGCCTACGACGCCCAGGACGCGGGCCGTGGTGTCGCCGGCGTCCGAGGAGGCGGCGGCCTCGGACGGCTCGGCGGCGGCCTCGGCGCCGGAGCCGGAGGCTTCATCGGTGTCGGAGGCAGTGGACCCGTGGTGGTCGTCCTCGGCGGCCGACAGCGCGAGCACCGGAGCCGGCGACTCGGGCTCCTCCTGGCCCTTCTGCGGAGTATCGATCCAGCGCACGACCTCCTTGTTGGAGTACGTCTGGATCGCCTTGAACACCAGTTCGTCGGTGTCCTCGGGCAGCGCGCCGATGGAGAGCGGGAACTTCTGGAAGTAGCCGGGCTGGATGCCCTTGCCGTCGGCGGTCCAGGTGACCTTGGTGACCGCCTCGTCGATCTTCTCGCCGTGCAGTTCGACGGGCTTGTCGAGCTTGGACCTGGTCACCTCGACGTTCCAGCCGTCGACGGCCTCCGGCATGACCGAGGCGAGCGGGTGGTCGGTCGGGAGGTTCACCTCGAGCTTGGTCGTCGAGGCGTTGTCACGCTCGTTCGGCACCTTGAAGTTGACCGTCGCGTACCCGCCCTTGGCGGCGGTGCCCTCCGGCGTCACGCTGACGTGCGCGAAGGCGGGGGCGGACAGGACGAGGACGGCCGAGGCGGCGACGACACCGGAGGCGGCGATGCGGGAAGCCTTCATGGCAGAGAACACTCCACTTTCAGAACTGGTTCGGGGAAGAGCGAGGGCGCGCGAAAGGACGCCGAAGGACGCCGAAAGGACGGGCAGGCGCGCGTGCCGCATGACGGCACCCCTTGAAGTGGGGCGTCGCGTCAGACGGCGAGAACGAGGGCCGCGTCGGCCGGCGGCCCTCGTCTGATCACCGAGTGCTGAAGAGCGGTAGAACGCGGGACCGGTGGCGCGAGTCGCGTGGCACGCGGTGAGCGTGGCGCCGCCGCGGGTGTATCCGGAAGGCCCGCCAGCAGGGCACGTACGAGCGCGAGCGCCCTGCTCAAGGAGCGGACGACGCTCTGTGTGGCTCCGGTGACTCCCTGCTCCGACAGCCGCATGAGGCGCCGCAGCGCGATGTCGCCGTGGCGCAGCAGCCACCCGGTGGCGACGGCCGCGAGAACGTGGCCGAGCAGCATGGGCAGAGACGGCAGCAGTGACGCCGAGAAGCCCGTGGAGGCCGTCGCGGCGTCTGCGGATTGGTGCGCCGCGTGCCCCGTGGCGGTCGCCGTGGCCGTGCCGGGGTCGATTCGCGCGTCGGTGAGCAGTCGCTGGGCCCGCGCCGGGCTGAGCATCGCGACGCACGCGCCGCCCACCAGTCGCGCGGCCCCTGCCACGAGCGAGGGGACCACGCTTCCGGCCTCCACCGCCGTCCTGTGCTGGCCGAGCCCGAAGAGCGTGTGCAGCACCGTCTGGCCGAGGGCGAGCATCGCGACGATGCCCGGCAGGGAACGCTCACGGCTGGCGAGGGGCGCAACGACGGCGAAGACGGCGAGGAATCCGGCTGCCAGCGACCACAGCGGGATGCCGGCGCAGGAGCCGACCACATGCCCGGCCGCGGCCAGCACGACGCAGACCGCGGCGAACATCGCGGCCCTCGAAAACCGGAGTTCAGCTCCGGTGCGCGCACTGTGGGGGGCACTCATTGCGGGCTCATCATCGCACTGGGCCCGACCGCTCCATGCGGCAGGTCCGCAAGGTCCCGTACGGCATGGAGGGCAATGTTCTGGAGGGAGTTGCCCTGACATGGATATAAACCACGGGTGCATCCGCCGTATGGGCGGCATCACGTCAACGCGGCGCTTACACATGGCCCCTTGGGGCAATACGTAACGGTATGTCGAGCCGCAGCCAGGAGGCTGGAGCATGAGCATCTGGTGGTCCCTCCATCTCCGGCGTGAAGCTGCGAGCGTCCCGCTCGCCCGGCGTATGCTGCTCGGCACGATGGAGGCGGCAGGGGTGGATCCGGAAATTTCGTATGAAATCTCCGTCGCCCTGAGCGAGGCCTGCGCCAATGCCGTCGAGCACGGAGGCGACACCGCCCGCGGGGAGTCCGCCGAGGCCTACCAGGTCACGGCCTATCTCGACGGAGAGATGTGCCGCATCGAAGTGGCCGACTCCGGCCCTGGTTTCCCGTCCGTTCTCTCCCAGCCCCTCGACTCCTCCGCCAAGCCCTCAGCTCCGCTCGAGCACGGGGGATCCGGATCCCCCTACGCGGGGAGATTTTCCCCTTGTGTCCTGCTCCGGCCCGCCCAGAGCGACGCCGAGCACGGCCGGGGCCTGTGTCTGATCCAGGCGCTCGCCGACCACGTACACATCGGAAACAAATCGGGCCGCGGCGGGGCGGTGGTCAGCTTCGACAAGGTGCTCAAGTGGAGGGAAGACGCGCCTCTGGTGGCGGTGTAGCGTCGGCGGTGAGGGCTCTGAGGCCGCGGGGATCAGGGCATTGACAACCACGCGGCTCCGCGGTGTGGGCGCACCAGCCACGGACCAGCCGCAGACGAGAGGCCGGGCACCTCACCCGTACCCGGCCGTCGGTTCCGCATCAGCTGTCGGCACCCTTGAGGGATGCCATCCACGCCTCCACCTCGCCGGAGCGGCGCGGAAGCCCCGCTGAGAGGTTCTTGTTGCCGTCCTCGGTGACCAGGATGTCGTCCTCGATGCGGACACCGATGCCGCGGTACTCCTCGGGCACCGTCAGGTCGTCCGCCTGGAAGTACAGGCCCGGCTCGACGGTCAGGCACATGCCCGGCTCCAGCGTGCCCTCCACGTATGTCTCCGTCCGCGCGGCCGCGCAGTCGTGGACGTCCATGCCGAGCATGTGGCCGGTGCCGTGCAGCGTCCAGCGGCGTTGCAGCCCCAACTCCAGTACGCGCTCGACAGGGCCCTCGACCAGTCCCCACTCGACCAGCTTCCCGGTCAGCACGCGCTGCGCGGCGTCGTGGAAGTCGCGGTACTTGGCCCCCGGTTTCACGGCCGCGATACCGGCCTCCTGGGCCTCGTACACGGCGTCGTAGATCTTCTTCTGGATCTCGCTGTACGTGCCGTTGACCGGCAGCGTGCGGGTCACGTCCGCCGTGTACAGCGTGTGGGTCTCCACGCCCGCGTCCAGCAGCAGCAGGTCCCCGGAGCGGACGGGACCGTCGTTGCGTACCCAGTGCAGCGTGCAGGCGTGCGAGCCGGCCGCGCAGATGGACCCGTAACCGATGTCGTTGCCCTCGACCCGTGCGCGCAAGAAGAAGGTGCCCTCGATGTAGCGCTCGCTGGTCGCCTCGGCCTTGTCGAGGACCCGTACGACGTCCTCGAAGCCGCGTACGGTGGAGTCGACAGCCTTCTGCAGCTCGCCGACCTCGAACGCGTCCTTGACCAGGCGGGCCTCGGAGAGGAGGACACGCAGCTCCTCGTCGCGCTCGGCGGTCACCTTGTCGGTGAGCGCCGCCTCGACCCCGGTGTCGTACCCGCGTACGACCCGGACCGGGCCGGTCGCCTCGCGCAGCTTGTCGGCGAGCTCGCGGACGTCGGCGGCGGGGATGCCGTACAGCTGTTCGGCCTCGGCCAGGGAGTGGCGGCGGCCGACCCACAGTTCGCCGTGGCCGGAGAGCCAGAACTCGCCGTTCTCCCGGTCCGAACGCGGCAGCAGGTGGATCGTCGCCTTGTGGCCGTCACCCTGGGGTTCCAGGACGAGGACGCCGCCCTCGGTGAGGTTTCCGGTGAGATACGCGTACTCGACGGAGGCGCGGAAGGGGTATTCGGTGTCGTTCGAGCGGGTCTTCAGGTGGCCCGCGGGAATGACCAGGCGCTCGCCCGGGAAGCGCGCGGAGAGCGCGGCGCGGCGGGCGGCGGTGTACTCGGCCTGGGCGATCAGCTCCAGGCCGTGCAGCTCCGTGTCGGCCCAGCCGGATTTCATGTTCTCGGCCAGCTCGTCGGACACGCCCGGGTACAGGCCGTTCTTGCGCTGCTTGGTCGGATCTTCGGCCCCGTCCGAGCCCGCTGCGTCAGCAGCACAATCGGGCACAGCCGGAGTGAGCTCTTCGGCCACGGTCATCCTCCTCGATACGCCACTGGACCCGTCCATCGTACGGTCGGGCGAAGGGGGCCCAGTCTGTCCACAGCCCCTTACCCGACGTGCGAGGCCACCCTCCTGAAACGAATATTCGCGCTAAAACGGACAGCCGCTCGAAGCGGACATTCATGCCGAAGCGTGCGCTGTTGAAACGAATGCTTGTACGAAGTGGGCTCACTCGAAACGCGCCGCGAGCAGCGCCACGTCCTCCTCGCTGTCCGCCGCGTCCAGCCCGTCCGGCAGCACACTGCGTAGAACATGATCGGCGACCGTGCCCGGGTCGCCGCGCTGCGCCCTGGGCACGCCGGCCGCCGCCGCGTGCAGCCGTGCGAAAGCTCGGTCCACGGGGTCACCGGTGCGCTGCAGCAGCCCGTCCGTGTACAGCAGAACCGTCTCTCCGGCTTCCGCCCGGAAGTCCACGCTCGGCGCCTCCCAGCAGGCGAGCATCCCCAGAGGAGCCGACAGCGACGTCTCCAAGAACTCTGTGCGCCGCTCGCCGATCACCAGCGGGGGACTGTGCCCGGCCCCGGCCAGTGTGATCTTGCGCAAGGAGGGCTCGCAGTAGGCGAACAGGGCGGTGGCGCAGCGGGCGGGCTCGGTCAGCCGGAGCAGCAGTTCCAGGTCGGACAGAACGGCGACGGGGTCCTCGCCCTCCATCACGGCGTACGCCCTCAGGGACGCCCTCAGCCGTCCCATCGCGGCGACGGCGCTGGGCCCCGACCCGGTCACGGACCCCACCGCGAGACCGAGTGCGGCGTCCGGCAGGGGCAGCGCGTCGTACCAGTCGCCCCCGCCGCGCGGACCGGTGCGATGCCGGGCGGCGAGCTGGACGCCGGGGACCCGGGGCAGCCGCGAGGGCAGCAGTTCTCCGGAGATCGTCGTCACGCAGGCGCGCGTCCGGTCCAGTTCGACCAGCCGGGCCAGGTGCTCGGCCGCGTACCGGGCGTACAGGCCCACGAGGTGCCGCTGCCGTTCGACCGGCTCGGCGGGCTCGTCGTAGAGCCACACGGCGGCGCCCAGGCGACCGGCCGCCTCCGCGCACAGGGGGAGCGCGTAACTCGCGGCATAGCCGAGCCGGGCGGCCACCTCGCGGTGGCGTGGGTCGAGCTCGTCCTCGGAGAACAGGTCGGGCTGGGCGATCTCTGACTCGCCGCCGGGTAGTCCGGCCAGGATCCTCCCGTACGAGATAGAGCTGCGGGGAACCGTCTCGATATGGCCGAGATCCGCCCGGGCCAGGCCGAGGCCGATGGTCGTGTCCGGGCCGAGGCCGTCGTCCGGCTCCAGTACGACGAGACCGCGCCGGGCGCCCACGAGGGCGGCTCCGGCGTGCAGCAGTTCGTGCAGCGCATCGCCCAGTGAGGCGGTGCGCGTCAGCCGCTCGGTCAGTTCGTGCAGAGTCGTGAGATCGGAGACCCAGCCGGCGAGCCTGTCCTGAAGAACGGCGACGGGGGCGTTTGAGGATGTGGGCGAAGTGGCACCCGTGGCGGCAGGTGTCGGCGCGCCAGTGTGTGTGGGTGCCGGAACCATTGAATCGAATCCGGCCACTTTCGGAAGGTGAGGGGCGTTCATGGCGTCCGGCTTTTCAGCCGGTGCGTATTGCTCAAAAGCATCGCAAACCCCCATGTGATTCTGCGCCGCTAGCAGTGTCTCCACATGTACACGTACTCGTGAGGAGATGTCCAGCATTGTCCTGCTGGGATTCCTGGTGTCCGCGGGGCTCCCGCGGAGAGGCAGAGTTGGCTTAAAACTGACTCTGGCAACGGTGTATTGCGGTCGACTGGCCTTGTTCGACGGAGCGTCACAGCGGTCGTGATGGGTACGTACTCGGTGAAGGCCTGGTGTGGTTGGGATCGTCCCGGAACCCGGCGACGGACCCGGGCGTCTTCACCACTGACGATCGTGCCCCATCCTCCCGTTGCGGAGGCGGCGAGAAATACGCGGGACGGCAAACGCCAGGCGCCGCTCCCCCACGCCAAGCCCATGCTTTCGACAGACGCAGTATGGACGCGGACGCAGCCAATGTTCGGCCCATAGGGATTCCCCTGGTCCTCGACAGGACAGGGTGTGATGCGCCAGCAGGTACGCGAAGTGAAGTGATCGACACATGTTGTGATGTGGTCCCTCGGTGTTGCCAGGCGTGCAACGGAAAGGAACGAGCGCTCATGCGCGAGATCCTCGGAAGGCGACGCAGG
>CBFGQM010000026.1:0-26303 GCA_965650905.1 uncultured Streptomyces sp.
ACCCGGCATCACCCCACCATATAGCCGCCAGCGAACTTCCGACTCAGGACACTAGCCACACGACCAGCACCACAAACCCGAAGGCTGCCGCTTCCGGGGCGCTGAGAGGCGCAAGGGCAGCAACACAGACCCCCGCCCTGGTGCCCCCGCCAGGATGGGGCCGCGTCCCCAACTACGTCGTTTACGGCCGTAGTTGGGGGTGCGCAGCACCACACGGCGCGGGGACCGATTCCCCGCACCTACAGGGAAGGGATAAGCACCATGAGCGCAAGCCCCGAATTCGTGTTCGTCACTGCGGCAGCGTGCCGTGACAAGAAGGTAGGCAATTGCCCCGAGGTGGCCGTGAACGTGCCGGGCGTGGTGGCGTTGCGGGACAGTGAGCGTCCCGACACCATCGTCACCATGACGTCTGACCAGTGGGTGACGCTCACGGCAGCCGTCAAGGCCGGAGAGTTCGACCTGAGCGCCTGAGAGTAGGTCCCGTGAACGAATGCCCCCGCTGCGGCACTGAGTGCCCTGTGGACCCTGAGAACGGGCTGCCATGGTGTGCGCGGTGCGGGGCATTCTTCGGTCTCTCGCTGCCTGCCTGCCGGGGCTTGTGGTGGTGGCGGGGCGCTGCCACCCGTGCCCCCGGCAGGCCGCGCGAGCACTGAGGCGCAGGACTTCCAGCGCCCCCCGTCATATGCTGCCCCGTGGCGCATGGCGGGGGCTTCCGCTTACCCGCTGCGGTCACGGCACGGTCACGGCATGGCTGCGCTTGCGTATCGATCCTGGGCGCCCAGAGGGGGCTGTATCCTCGAAATCGGCCTGTCTCCGCAGGTCACAAGCCATGTACCTTTAGCAAGGTGGCTGCCACCAGACGCCGCGGGGCCCGCCCCTCGGGCGGACGGCGCTACTTTCGAAACGCGCCCTAGCTGATCTTCATCTGGGCCATCATGCCCATCGCCGAGTGGTCCACCATGTGACAGTGGTAGACGTAGACGCCGCGGTAGCTGTTGAAGTGGAGCTTGATCCGGACCGTATCACCGGGAGCCATCCGGACCGTGTCCTTGAGACCGGCCTCGCCCGGGCCAGGCTCTTTGCCGTTGCGCTCGATGACCCGGAACTGCACCAGATGCGCATGGAAGTTGTGCGGCACGAGCTCGCTGGGATTCGTGATCGTCCAGATCTCGGCGGTGTCTTGCCGAACGTTGATGTCGATGCGATTCGGGTCGTACACCTTGCCGTTGATGGTGGCTATCCAGGACCCGTCGCTTACCTGCGACATGTTCAGCTCCATCGAGCTCGGATCACGCACCTTGCGGACCACATCAAACCGAAGCACCGGGCGCACCTCCTCCGAGTCTCCGGTTGGCCCGACAGTGTTCTCCAGGACGAGCTGGGTCCCTACCGGGTAGCGGGAGAAGTCGATGACGACATCGGCACGCTCCCCGGGAGAGAGCCAGAGGACGTCGGTGTCGTAGGGGCGCGGGAGCAGGCCGCCGTCGGATCCGATCTGAGTGATCGGGGAACTGTCGGCGAGGCGGAGCCGGAGGTGGCGGAGGTTCGAGGAGTTCAGGAGCCGGAAGCGGTACTTGCGCGCAGCGACCTTGAAGTAGGGGGAGGGCTTGCCGTTGGTGAGGAGTGTGGGACGCCCGAATATCTCGTCCATGGTGTAGACGAGTTGACCGGACTCGTCGAAGTGAGCGTCGCGCAACGCGATGGGGACGTCATACGAGCCGACGGGCAGCGGAAGCGCCAACTCATCGGCGTCGGTGAGCAGGTAGGAGCCGGACAGGCCGCGGTAGACATGCTCCGACTCACTATGGTGGGCGTGATCGTGGTACCAGAGCGAGGCGTGAGGCTGCCGGTTGGGGTAGGTGTAGGTGCGGCTCTCACCCGGCCCGAACGTGTCCATCGGCACGCCGTCGTCGCCAGCCGGGACAGAACCCCCGTGCAGGTGCACCGAGATGGGATCCTGTAGCAGATTGCGGTAGGTGACGGAGACCGGTCGACCAGACCAGGCCTTGATGGTGGGCCCGGGAAAGCTCCCGTTGAAGGTAAGGACATCCGTGAGCGCTCCTGGAAGTATTCTTGCGCGGCCGCTTTGGACGGGTACGACATACCTGTCAACACCGCCTGACACGGACACCGGGGTGAGGACCGGCGGCACGGAAAGCTCAGTACCGAATGGCTCCGGATCCGCCAGTGCGCCGGCCCCGCTCTCCGCAGTCTTTGCCATGACCAGAGGTGTAAGCGCGACGCTGGTGAAGGCGCTGGACAGACTGGTGGCCGCACCGACTCTGAGTAATCTGCGTCGAGTGATCATGGATCCTCCTGACAAGGCTGTTGTGCGCGCCATTACATAAGAACCCTCACTTCGAGTCAACCTTCCATTACATCAGCTTCTGTCGCAGACGCCCAGAAGCCCGTGGCAGCACAGGGTGGCGGGCGGCACGGCAGGCCCTGAGAGTTGCCGGGCACCGTATGCAGGGTGTCCGCCTAGCCGTCAAGCGCATGTCAACCGAACGCGCAATGGTTGTGTACCGGCTCCTGACAGTCGGCTAGGGTGCCGAGATCGATACAGCCCACTGCCAGGGGAGAGGCATGGAAGAGCACTCTGTACGGTTAGGCAGGGCCGGGTGGATCGAGGTGACGGGCGCCCGTACACACAATCTGCGTGGCGTGGACGTGCGGATACCCCGCGGGGCGGTGGTGGCGTTCGCCGGGGTCTCCGGCAGTGGGAAGACCTCGTTGGCCATCGACACACTGCACGCCGAGGCCCAACTGCGCTACCTGGAAGGGCTGGCGCCGTTCGTGCGGCAGTACGTCACGCCCAAGGACCGGCCCCAGGTGGACCGGATCACCGGTCTGGGCGCCACCCTGGCCGTGGACCAGCGGCACCTCAACCGCAACGCCCGGTCCACCCTGGCCACGCTCACCGGCGTGGATGCCTACCTGAGCCTGCTCTACTCCCGGGTGCCCGCGCTGGCCCGCGACGGCGCCGTCGAGCTGTCCTCCGCCCACTTCGACCGTTACAGCACCGAGGGCAGTTGCACGGTGTGCCGGGGTGCGGGAGCCACCCTGCACGCCGATCCCGATCTGATCATCACCGACCACGACCTGCCGCTCACGAAGGGCGCCTCTCCGTGGTTCGACCGCTTCCGTTCCGGTGAGCAGGCGGCCGTCCCGTTCCTCTTCGAACGTCACGGTGCCGACCTCGAAACGCCGTGGCGGGATCTGCCCGAGGGGCTGAGGCACGCCCTGCTGTACGGCACCGGCGACGAGTCGGTGGCGGTGAGCATCGACCTGCCGAACAAGAACTCCGACGCGGAACTCACCTACCGCTACAACAAGCCCGTGCGTGGTGCGGTGGCCGAGGTGGAACGGCTGTTCTCGGCGGCCGGCACCGAGAACGCGAAAAAGCGCTACCTGCCGTACATGCGGATGGTCGAGTGCGCCGAGTGCGGGGCGACCGGCTACGGCGTGCCCAGCCGCACCCAGCGCCTGGGGGCGATGACCTACTCCGAGGTGGTCCTCGCGCCGGTACGCGAGGCCTGCCGCTGGCTGGACGGGGTGCCGGACGGCCTGGAGGGCGCGCAGCTCGAGGTGGCACAGTCCCTGTTGCCGGAGCTGTCCGGGCGGTTGAGCCTGCTGTCCCGGTTGGGACTGGGACACGTGCAGCTGTCCCGGCCGGCCCCGACCCTGTCCGGTGGGGAGATGCAGCGGGCGCGCGTGGTGGGTCAGTTGGCCAGCGGCCTCACCGGGATCGTGTACGTCCTGGACGAGCCGACCTGCGGCCTGCACCCTGCCGACAAGGAGCATCTGGCGGACATCGTGCGGGGGCTGCGGGACGCCGGGAACACCGTCCTTCTCGTGGAGCACGACACCGGGCTGATCGCCGAGGCGGACTGGGTCGTGGAGATCGGGCCGGGCGCGGGAGAACACGGTGGCCGGCTGGTGGCGTCGGGGCCGCCGGCCGACCTCCTCGGCAATCCGGAGTCCCGTACAGCGCCGTATCTGGCGGCCTCCGGCCCCCGGGTGGTCCGGCAGCGCCGCTCCGCCGGGCAGGACCGCCTGGAGATGCACGACGTCCGCAGCCACAACGTCAGGATCCCGCAACTGAAACTGCCGCTGGGCGTGCTCAGCTGTCTCACCGGGGTGAGCGGCAGCGGCAAGAGCAGCCTGCTCCACGACTGCATCGCGGCCGCGGTCGGCGCCGCCGTCGAGGGCGGCCGGGTGGACACCGTCGGCAAGGTCGTCGGTGCGAACGCCTTCGGGTGGGTGAGCGTGGTGGACCAGGAACCCATCGGGCGCACCCCGCGGTCGAACCCGGCCACCTACTCCAAGGCCTTCGATCACATCAGGTCACTCTTCGCCGGCACCGAGGCCGCCCGGCGCAAGGGACTGGACTCCTCCGCCTTCTCGTTCAACTCCAGCGGCGGGCGGTGCGAAACCTGCGCGGGCTACGGCCGGCGCTCGGTGGACATGCACTTCCTGCCGGACGTCACGGTCACCTGCGAGGGATGCGAGGGCCGCAGGTTCGGCCCGGAGGTTCTGTCCGTACGGCACCAGGGACTCGCGGTGGACGAGGTGCTGGCCCTGAGCGTCGACGAGGCGGCGGAGGTGTTCACCGATTCCGCGGCGCTTACGGGCATCCTCGGTACGCTGAAGCGCGTCGGACTGGGTTACCTGCGACTGGGGCAGAGCTCGACTGAGCTCTCCGGCGGTGAGGCGCAGCGGCTGAAACTGGCCGCGACGATCACCCGCGGGGCACGGGGCCGGCGATCCGGCCTGGTGCTCCTGGACGAACCGGTCACCGGTCTGCACCCGGCCGACGTGCAGCGCCTGGTGGACGCGTTCAACGCCCTCCTCGCCGAGGGGAACACCGTGGTCATCGCGGAGCACGACCTGCACGTGGCCGCTGCCGCGGACTGGATCGTCGATCTGGGGCCGGGCAGCGGCGAGGCGGGAGGGCTGATCTGCGGCGAGGGCACGCCGGAGGCCGTGGCGGCCACCGACGGACCGACCGCCCGCTACCTGCGGCAGATCATCGGCACCGGCCGGCGCGACCGCTGAACCGGAACGGCACGCGTCGGGCCCGGCAAGCGGTCGGGCCCGACGTTGCGTGCGCGCAGCGCGCTCAGCTCTTGCGGGGTGTCAGTTTCGCCATCGGGAACTTCCGCTCCGTGCGGGCCTGGTAGTCCGAGAAGAAGGAGGCCAGCGAGGTCGCCTTCGCCCACAGTTCGGGGTGCTCCTCGTCGGTCGCGATCTCGACGTCGGCCTCGAAGAGTTCGCTGCCGACCTCCACGATCACGCTCTTCGCCTCTCGGAGGTTGCGGAACCACAACGGCTCCTGCGGCGCTCCGCCGAGCGATCCCGTGACCACGTAAGCCCCGTTGTGGGTGAAATAGACCAGCGGCTTGGTGCGCGGCTGGCCGGTGCGGCGGCCCTTCACCGTCATCAGGAGCACCGGCATGCCCAGCATCTTGTTCCACACGCGCCCGTTGGTGGCCCGGTAGACCTTGATGTTGGTCTTGCTGATGGTCCGTGTGAAAGCCCTCTCGAGTGCGTTCGGCACCGTCACTCTCCTTGTCGCTACGGTATATCGCGGGACGGCTTATGGGTGCGGTCAGGCCATGGGGACGCCCAGCCAATTGCCCACCTCGGCTCGGAAAGCCGGCTGATCGGGTTGGTCGGACGCCCAGCCGACGTGACCGTCGGGACGCACCAAGAGCGCCTCGGGGAGCCGGCGGGACGCTCGGCGTACGTGCACCGTGGCGAGGTGCTCCGGCCAGAGCCGCTCGGCGGCACGGGCCAGCCCGCCCGCGGGCGAGCTGTCGAGGAAGACCGCCTTCCCACCGTTCAGCAGGGAGAACAGCGAGTCCTCGGCACCCGAGGCGAGAGTCAGTGTGGTGTCGGGTACCCGGCGGCCGGTCATCCGGTGGGCGCCCTTGCCGTAGCGCGTGGTGGTGCCGGCCATCTCGGTGATCACGCTGCGCTGGAGGGCAGGGAGGTGGAGCAGCTGCTTGACCGTCCAGCGCGCCCCCCGCAGCAGCGGACCGCGCGCGGTGTTGAACCGGAACACGCTCTCGGTCTGTCGGAGGATCCTCTCGGCCAGTGGCCGCAGCTCCGCCTCGTAGCTGTCCAGCAGGTCTGCGGGCGCCCAGCCCTGCACGGTCGCGGCGAGCTTCCAGCCCAGGTTGACGGTGTCCTGGATGCCTAGGTTCAGCCCCTGGCCGCCGGCGGGGGTGTGGGCGTGCGCGGCGTCCCCGGCGAGCAGCACCCTGCCCACCCGGTAGCGCTGGGCGAGCCGTTGCTCGCTCCGGAAGCGGTTGAGCCACCGCGGGCTGTGGATGCCGAGGTCCACCCCGAGGATGTCGGCTGCGCTGCTGCGGATCTCCTCCAGCGTGACCGGTTCGCCGACCGGCACCTGCATGCGTCGGTGATCCTGGATCATGAGCCGGAAGTGCCCGTCGGGGAAAGGCATCACGGCCACCATGCCGCGGTCGGTGTGCCGGGCGAAGACCTGCTCGTCCTCGGGAACGTGTTTCAGCCGGACGTCGGCGATGATGGCGGAAAACTCGGACGGCATGCCCGGGAAGGAGATCCCGAGCAGACTGCGCACCGTGCTCCGGATGCCGTCGCAGCCGACCACGTAGGACGCCCGCTCGGTGCGCTCGCCCTCCAAGCCCCTGACCCTGACGGTCACACCGTCGGCGTCCTGCTCCAGGCCGGTCACCTCGGTGTCGCGCTCGATGACCGCACCGCGCTTGAGGGCCCAGGCCTCCAGGACCTCTTCGGTCTGCACCTGGGGGAGGATCAGATTGTAGGCGTGCCGGCTGTCGATGTACCGCCTCATGTCGATGCCGCGGCCCTTGGAGCCGAGGGAGACCACCGGTGACTCCAGCCCGCGGGTGAGGAACTCCTCCACCTCGCCGCGCATTTCCATGATCTCCAGAACACGCGGCGTGAGCGCGAAGGCGCGCGAGTGCGGGTAGCGTTCGGAACGCCGTTCCAGGACCCGGCACGGCACCCCGGCCAGCCCCAGCTCGGCCGCGAGGGTCAGCCCGGCAGGTCCGGCGCCGACGACGAGGACCGTCACGATGTCTCCTTCCGCAGTACTGTCCGAGCCCCGTGTGCGATGGGCTCCGCCCACGTGGGGTGCGGCCGGCCCGCGGACTCCGGTCGCGCCAGCAGGCGGACGAAGCCGCCCTCCTCTCGAGTGACCCGCAGCGGGTGCAACCCGCCGGCCCAGGCGAGACGGGCGAAATCTGCCGGGGAGTGATGCCGGACCATCCGGCCGGTCAGGCGCAGCAGCGCGCCCATCAACAGCCCCGGCGGGGCGTGTTCGACCACGACGACCAGTCCGCCGGGACGAGTCACCCGACCCACTTCGCGCAGCGCCGCCCGGTGATCGGACCAGTGGTTGAAGGACGTGGTGCTCAGTACCAGGTCGGCGCTCGCGTCGGGCGCCGGCAGCCGCTCCGCGGTGGCGACCGTCAGCTCGGCCTGCGGCAGTCGGCGGCCAGCCACATCGATCATGCGCTGTGCGGGGTCGACGCCCCGCAACCGGGCCTGCGGCCAGCGCTGCGCCACTCGGTCGAGGAGCGCTCCGGTGCCGCAGCCGATGTCGAGCACGGACTGCGGCACGGTCCCGTGCGCGTCCACCGCGGCGAGAGCCAGTCGGTGCGCGACTCCGCAGGTCGCGCCGTGTCGCTGGTCGTAGGTGTCCGCAGCCTTGTTGAAGGCCGCCACGAATCCGGGATCCTTCACGCCAGCTCGACCGCCTCTCGTACGGAGCCGGTCACCGAGGCCAGTTGCCGGTCCCGGCGCGGTGCGGCGACGGTGACGGGAAGGCCGTGGTCGGGCACCAGGGATATCTTGATCTTGCGGTCGATCCGGGTGCCTTCCACCACCGGCAGCCGGAATCGCTGCAGGAGGATGCTGAGCACGATCTTCATCTCGAGGAGCGCGAAGGCGCGCCCCAGGCAGCTGTGCGGGCCGGCGCCGAACGGGAGATAGCCGTACGAGTCCGGGGAGGCCCCCGTCCAGCGGTCGGGGCGGAAGTCGAGCGGGTCGGTGAAGACCTCGGGCAGCCGGTGCGATACGTAGGAACTGAAGAACAAGGTGGTGTCCCGAGGGATCGGGTACGGGCCGAGTGTGCAGTCCTCGGCCGCGTAGCGCAGGCCCATCGAGGCGGGTGGGAAGAGCCGCAGGGTCTCCTTCAGCACTCGGTCGAGCAGCGGGAGCCGGTCGAAGTCGGCGGCCTCGGCGGGGGCGCCTCCCAGCTCGGCCTCCAACTCGTCGCACAGGTCGTTGCGCACCTGTGGGTGCTGGTCGAGCATCAGCAGGGTCCAGGTCAGGGCGGAGGCACTGCTGTCGTGGCAGAACGAGGTGTAGGCCTCGCCGACCAACTCGTCCTCGGTGAGTCCCTGGTCCTGGTCGTCCCGGGCTGCGATCAGCATCGAGATCATGTCCTCGCCCGGGTTGTCCCGCTTGGCGACGATGATCTTGCGAATCGCCGAGTCGAGTTGGTCGGCCGCTCGCAGCGTCCGGCGGTAGGACATGCCGGGCATGTCCAGCGGCAGCAGCAGCGTGATGGGGGCGGTGGCCGAGGCGAGCAGCCGCTCCATCAGCCCGTTGAGCCGGTCGACATCATCGGTCTCCGCGACATCGAAGAGGGTCCGCATGCCGATACGGAGCATCAGGCGGGAGAGATCGTGGTCGATCCGCCGGACCTCGCCGACCTGGAACCGATCCAGCTCCTCCTCGGTGACCTCCACGATCGCCTTGTGGTGCTGCGCCACCGCCCGGGAGTGGAAGGCGGGTTGCATCAGTCCCCGGTGCCGACGATGCGGCTCGCCGTTCAGCTTGAGCAGGCCCTGGGTGAGTCGGGCCATACCCGAACGCGGTGGCATGCGCAGTTCCCGAAAGGCGTCGGCGATGAAGCTCTGCGGCCGCCCGAACATCTCGCGCTGGTACTTCGGACCGAAGACGAAGACGTGCTTCGGAGCGCGCGGCGTCGTGGTGCTGATCTCGCCGTACCGCTGGTGCATGGACGTGAAGAAGGCCAGCGGGTCGGCGAGCATCTTCAGCGCGCGCAACTGCCAGCCGAGAACCGGTAACTGCGCCGGCCCCGGCAGACGGGGAGCCGCGATTCGCCTGGGCACGGGAACCTCCAGTGTGTAAATCACGCTGTCAAAGATGCAGAGTAGGACATGACAAAACGAACGACAACCCTTGTAATCCTCGTTCGACTGGTGTCAACTTGTCCTGGTCCGGCCGTCGATACCCTGCCGCCACGTGAAACGCCACCGGATCCGCCGCGGGTGAGCGGCGGATCCGGTGGCGTACGGCGGTCGTGCCCGGGAGCTCTACAGCTCCGCGGTGAAGTTCTCCCAGTGTGGCTGCCGACCGTCGCGATCGGTAAAGCCGTAGTGCTCCATCAGGTGCCAGGAGGCCATGGCGCGCCCGGCGAACTTGGCGACGTCCGGATCGGCAGCGAGCGCCGCCACCGCACGGCCGACGTAGTGCGGGGTCTCCGAGCCACCGAAGTGACGGTCTTTCACAATGCCGTCCCGCCACGTCTCCTCGGTGACGCCGAAGGCTTCGAGCATCGCCTCGGAGCGCAGGAATCCCGGCGTCACCGCCACCGCGGTCACTCCGTGCGGCCTGAGCTCCTCGGACATCCCGAGGGCCAGCCGGATCGCCGAGGCCTTGGCCAGGTCGTAGAAGAGGTTGCCTCGGTAGTCCGGCTTGTACCCGTCGGTGATCTCGATGATCAGTCCGGACTTCCGGGCCACCATGAGGGGGGCGCCGTAGCGTGAGGTGATGAGGTGCGAGTGCACGGCCCGTTCCTGCATGAGCAGGCCCTTGGCCAGATCGTGCTTCCAGAACGGCGTCTGCCAGGAGGTGAGTTCGTCACCACCCCAGATGTCGTTGACCAGGATGTCGAGCCGGCCGTCCTGCTCCTCTGTGATCCGTGCGAAAAGCGCCTCGACCTGTTCGGGCACCGTGTGGTCAACCCGGACGGGGATGCCGACGCCGCCTTCCTCGCCGACCAGTTCCGCCGTCTCCTCGATCGTTTCGGGACGGTTCCCGGTCGCCGGACGGCCAGCGACGCTTCGGCCGGTGCAGTAGACCGTGGCCCCTTGGGCGCCCAGCTCCCGGGCGATGCCCCGGCCGGCCCCTCGGGTGGCACCCGCCACGACCGCTACCCGCCCCTGCAATGCGTTGGACAACGACTCTCCCTTATCCGAACTGTGAGATTGGTCGATCATTCGGGCCCGGCGAAGCACAGGGGCTCAGGCCGGTGGCCACACTCACGCGCGATTCTCGCAGCAAGCGGCCCGGCCTGGTGCTGCTCGACGAGCCCGTGACCGGTTGACTTCGACGCGATCCTCGACGAGGGAAGCACGGTCATCATCGCCGAACACGATCTGCACGTGGCCGCCGTCGCGGACTGGGTCATCGACCTCGGCCCGGGCAGCGGGGATGCGGGTGGCCGGAGGGCACACCCGAGAAGGTCACCACAGAGGATCGACTGCCCGCTGTCTCAGCGGGCTGGTTGCGCTCTATCCGTCCTCCGCGGAGAGCCTGCCGGGCGTTGCGCCAAGCGCGTCGCGCTTTCGTCGTCGTCCAGACGCTGGGCTTCGCGCCGCCATGTGTCCTCGCACATCACCACGGTGCCGACCCGCGGTCGGCACCGTGGTGATGTGCGAGCAACGGAGGCCGGGCCGCTCGGGTCGGGCCCGGACCGATCAAGCGGACGTCACGCCTTGCCGATGATGCCGAGCGTGAGCTGACGGCGGTTCCACATGACGACCGCTGCCAGGATGAGCAGCACCGCTGCTGGTAGAGGATTCTGGTCGATCACAAACAAGCAGGTCAGGACTGCGCCCGTCATGACTCCGGTGAGCACCAGACCACCCAGGGCACTCAGCCGGGGAACGAGCAACAGCACGGCCCCGGCCAGCTCCAAGGAGCCGGTGACGTACCGAAGCCATTGCCCGACACCGACATCCCGGAAGACTTTGACCATGTCCTGCGCGCCAGCCATCTTCGAAGCCCCCACCATGACGAACAGGACAGCCAGGATGACCTGAAGGGCCCACAGGGCGATGTTCAGGGCCTTTCCCTCCGCCTTGGGCACACTCTGCACAGAACGGGACATGTCTTCTCCCTTGACGCGCTTCCACGGGCGGAAGTTATTACGAGTTCGTACTACCTTAGCAGTTCCCGTGTTGTCAGGGACACAACTTGAGTCGTTCGGCGATGGGTGCGGGTCTTCCCCGGGACCGGTTGATCCGGGAAGTTGATTGATCATCAGGGTTGGGTGGGGGTGATCTCCTCTCACTGATGAGGAACGGTTCCTGCCGCAGGGCACATCCACCGTGGTGAGCGAGCCTGCCATCGGAAACGGCCCCGTGAGACCCCCAGGACGTACGGGCCAGCGTCAGCTGTCCGCAGCCAACTCAGCCAGTAGGGTGACGACCTTGTCGAACCCGCCAAGGGCAGGGAGTCCCGCCTCCTCCAACAAGTCGTCAACCCGCTCGAACGCTTTCGCGGCATCGGCTGCCGCTCCCACCCCTTGTGTTGTGGGGGTAACGATGAGGGACCGCCGATCCGCCGGGCTTGGTATCCGCCCTACCAGCCCCTTGTCCTCAAGCCGCTTGATGATGCTGGTGACGGTGGAAGGGCGCACCCAGAGGGCTCTTTGGAGAGCGGACATCGGCGCCGGACCCTCGCAGTTCAAATGGGCGAGGACCATGGCTTCGGCGAGGTTGAGGTTCCAACCCGCAAGTCCGCTCAGGAGCACATGGCCAACGCGGTGACCGGCGAGCACCAGAGCTGCAGCGGTTCCCGGAAGGTCGCCCTGACGAGCACCATCACGGCTCCGCCGTCCTGTGCCGTCTCCTTCTGGCGCGGTCATCTCCCACTTCGGCTTTCACGCGGTACGTCCCCGGTACCCGACAAGGTACCAGCACCTTTCGACGCACGGTCCGTGCCCGCTGAGTGGACAGGTGCGGGGGTCGAGGACCCCTTTGAGTTGCTCGTGGCGGGCCGCAGCTCGTTCCGCACTCAGAACGGGGCCTCCCCCTGAGTGGTGGACACGCTGATACTGGATCTGCTTGATCCGGAGGAAGTGGTAACACCGCCGATGGCGATGAAGGACTACTCGGACGAGTTCAAGGCCGATGCCATGGCCCTGTACGAGTCCACGCCCGGGGAGACCTACAACAGCATCGCCGCTGACCTGGGCATGAACAGGGCGACGCTGCGTGAGTGGGTGCTGCGGGAGTTCGGGCGCGTTTTTCGTCGTACACATGACGATGTGCGACCCGTTCCAGGTGAAGGCGATCGGTACGTTGCGCGGGGGTTCCGTCCTTGGCGACGTAGGCCAGGCGGGTCACGTCACGGGTCAGTACACCTAGCAGCTCCTGGCTGATCGGCGGTTCAGAACCTCGATGATCTCGTTCGGCTGCATGGTTCGGTTCCTCCTTCTCAGCGCAGTTGCTCGGCCAGTCCGACGATGATGCCCTCCGGGCCGCGGAGGTAGCAGAGCAGATAGCTGTCCTCGAACCGGGCGATCTCGCCGACGAGCTCGGCGCCGTGAGGGCGCAAACGGGCAACGGTGTCCTCAATGTCGTCGACGGCGAACATGACGCGGTGCGTGCCCAGAATGTTGTGCGGCCGGTTGCGCGGCCCGGCGCTGATCACCGCGGGGCTGCGGTACTTCGCCAGCTCGAGCCGGCTGTGACCGTCCGGGGTCCGGACCATCGCAATGTCACAGCGGACGCCGTCGAGTCCGGTGCACTGGTCGGCGAAGAGGCCCTCGACCTCCGCCCTGCCCTCCAGCTCCATACCGAGTTCCACGAAGAACGCGATGGCGGCATCCATGTCCTCGACGACGATGCCGACGTTGTCCATCCGCTGAATCGCCATGCTGGTTCTCCTTCTTCCTCGTGCGGCCGGTGGTGGCCGCGCGCCTTGCCCCACACCCGGCGGTACACGCCCAGCGCACCGGCCGGTGATGAGCCCTCCCCAGGGCAGCCCGACCCGTCAGTGAAGCGTATACAGCACGTTCCGCTGAGCCGGGTGGCCAACTCCGTATGCGCTCAGTCCAGAACCGGCGGCGGCTGCTCCACCCCGCTCCACCGCAAGGTGACATCGAGATGCGTGCTGGCGCTCGCGCTCGCGAGGACCGCGCCCAGTTTCGCGTCCAGTACGACGCCGAAGGTGACCTCCATCTCGTCGGGGCGGTGGGCCAGGGCGCGGAACTCGTCGATCACCTCGGCGGCGGCGGCGGTGATCGGTGTCAGGGCCTGGCGGAGGGTTCTCTCCGCGGTCTCCAGGCGTGTTCCCAGGCCGACGGCTCCGGTGCCCGCGCGGGCGGGCGGTGCCACGAGGACGACGGTGTTGTCGGAGAGGGTGAACTGGACTGCGTCCGGCATGGGGCGGGGCTCCTCGGCAAGGTGACCTGATGTCAGCTCAGGGTGTGGCAGAGCTTGTTGGGGGAAACAGGGGAGTTCCCCAGCTTTTCCTGGACGTCGTCGAGAGCGGCGAGCAGGTTCGACGGTTTGCCCGTATCGTCGTCGGCCGCATAGGAGAGGACGGCTCGGTAGAAGGCGGCGGACACGTCGGGCGTCATCGCGTCGGCGGCGCCGAAGCACAACGTGTAGCGGGAGTTCGGTCGGAGCATCTCGGCGATCCGTCGTTGAACGGGGTTGTCGTACCGGGTCACCCGGCTGTCGGCGGAGAACGCATAGCCTCCCGGCTGGTTCACCCAGGACTGCTGGGCCTTCCTCCCCGCGAGGTAGGCCATGAGCGCGTCGGCACTCGGATTGTCGTCGGTGAACATGCCGACGAAGTCCGCCGAGACCACGAGGCGGCGAGTGGAGGAGGACGGCACGTAGTCGTAGCGTCGTCCTTGAAAACCCATGGCCGACAGTGCGCCGTGAGCGAGGGAGCACGTGGGAGACTTCGCGGTGATTCCCTTGGCCGCGTCGCCGAACTTCCGGGTGGACGCGTCTTTGACGCTAGCGCCGACGCGGTTGCGCCAGGTGGTCCACGCCTTGCCGACCGGTTCCGAGTTCCACTTCAGATCGCCCGAGAGCCACTGCTTGTAGGCGTCGCCGTTCCCCTCGGCGAGCAGGATGTCGGAGATCCAGTCGGCCCCCGGCCAGCCGGAGGTCGGGCCCGACTCCAGTCCTAGACACCAGATCCCGGGATGCTGCTGGGAGAGGGCGTCGAGGTCTGCCGATGACGTGGGCCTTCCGGTCGCCGTGGGGTTGAACCACAAGAGGCTCTTGACGTCCACCTTGACGGGCACCGCGTAGGTCTTTCCCCGCACCGTCGTCAGCCCCTGGAACGGTTGCAGGTACGTGTCCGTGACGTCGAGCGGCTTCAGGCCCCTGACCCTGTCCGCGTATGCGTAGATGGCCCCGACACTCGGCAGCATGGCGAGGTCGGGCGGTGCGCCGGCCGCCACCGCGGCGTCGAGCTGCTGGGTCAGGGCACGCGTGACCTGCACATCCACGTCAATGCCGGTGTCGTCCTCGAACTTCTTGACAACCGAGTAGAACGCCTGGAACTCCTTGCCGGACCAGGGAACCATGATCGTCACCTTGCCGGGCTGCGCCCCGCTGCCGCACCCGGCCGCGGCCGGCAGCAGACCGAGGGCCAGTACGCAGCGTGCGAGGCGCACCATCAGGGCTCTCATCACCGTGGGAACCTGTACTCGGCGAGACGGGGACGGTAGCCCAGGTGGGCGAGCAGACCGGCTGCCGCGAGGAGGGACAGCGCGAGCGTCCTCGTCAGCCAGTGTCCGACCAGCGGGTTCTGACTCAGCTCCTGCGCGTCGTAGCGGCACAGCAGGCTGGTGGTGATCCCGACCGCCGCGGTGGCCAGCAGCGTGACAACGAGCCGTCGGCTGACGTACCGCCGGAAGTGGTGCGCGACGACGTAGCCGGTCGCGAGGACGCAGACGAGCATGACGGCCGTCGGACCGACGAGCAGGGACCAGACGTAGGCAGGGTTCAGCCAGTGCGAGTGACGCTGCCCGTCGAGCGCGTTCTTCTGCTGGTCCTCCAGGTCGATGAGCGATTCCGTGAGGCCGCCCGTGCCCGGGATGGGTTTGTTCGTCACGGGGTCCGTCTCGCGTAGGGCGGTCAGCGCGTCGCGAGCGCTGTCCAGGCCGGCCCGGCCGCTGCGGGCGTAGTCGCGGACCGCGGCGTTGGCCAGCTGCACGCAGGTGGTCAACTGTCCCTGGACGAACTGGAATTGGGCCCGTCCCTGGTCTCCCGCCGCGTTGCCGTCGGCCGCCGAGGTGACAAGGGTGTTCACCCGGGCCGTGTCGTTGGCGAACTCCGTGCCGGTGCCGATCAGGGTGACCTGCTGGGTCTCGGAGGCCTTCTTGAGCGCGGTGTCCGCCGCCTTCGCCGTGGAGTACGCGTCGTCGAGCTTCTCGATGGCCTCGTGGGTGCGCCGGGCTGCGGCCAACTGGTCGTCGGCCCGCGTGGACACCAGCAGATACAGCAGCGCCGTGGCGAGCACCATGGCGAGTACGCCCGCTCTGAGCCACCGCAGCACCCTGACCGGGTGGATGCCGCGGACCCGTGTTGTCCAGTCGGTCGCCGTGCCCCGAAGAGACCACCCGGGCTCAGCGGCCGCCGTCATGAAGCGTCCACCGGTGCGCCGCTGGCGGCCTGGTCGTCGAAGCGGTGGCCGCATGCCTCGCAGAACCCGATGGAACTAGCCGACGTCATCTCCCCGCACTTAGGGCACCGGCGCCGGACAACGCCGCCGACGGGCGGGAGTCGGGCCTCGTCGGCCGGCAGGGCCGCGTTCCTGGTCGATGCGAGTCCGAGCCGCTGCATCTCCCCTCGGGAGGCCGTGCGGCGCACCTGCGGCCGACCGTCGGGGCCGGTGACCGACACCGACCGCAGCAGCTGCAGCCGATCGGTGTCCCTGAGGTCCTCGGCGAGTCCCATCGCGATACGCAGCTCCCGGTCCGCCCGGTCGAGCTCCCCCCTCTGCTGGGCGTCGGCGCAGGCCCGCATCGCCATGCCCAGCTCGCGCTGGTTCTCGACCCGGGTGAGGCCATCCGGTCGCGGGGTCCTGAAGCCGGGGGTGGCCCGCCGTCGTACGACCATGGGCCGCGTCTCGGAGCACCGCGCGCGCGTTCCGTCGGACAGCTCCGCGTGCAGCGTGATGCGGGCGGCGCGCTGGTCCTCGTCGATGGGCAGCGCCTCGGGGGGGAAGCGCAGCGACACCTGGTACTGGCGGGCCTCCGGGGGCCAGGAGCCGAGCGGGATGTGGATCTCGCCGTCGTCGCGGTGCTGCCGGGCGGTCAGCTCGGCCTCGACGGGGCGTGTCTGCCGTACGAAACCCAGCTGGAAGCGGTCGTTGAGGCGCAGGCCCAGGTACACGCGGGCCACCACGATGCGCTGTGCCTGCTGTATGAGCCGGGTGAAGTCCTGGGTGAGGTCGGAGACGGCGACGACGGCCTCGGCACTGCCGTGCAGCGCCTCGGTGATCCGCAGCAGCTCCGCGTAGTTCCAGTCCTCGCCGAGTCCTCGCGCGTCGCACACGAACCGGTCGGTGCACCCCTCGAGCACGGTGTCCAGTTCCGCGGGCGTTTCGTGCTCGTCCTTGCCGTCCGTATAGAGCACCGCGTGGCGCACCGTGCCGGCCGACGTTATCGACGTGAAGAGGCGGTCCGCGCAGGCCAGCCACTGGCCGATCGCCGTACCACCCTCGGCCAGCTGGCCGGCGACCCGGTTCTTGGCCTCCTCCCTGGCCGCGGCGTCGACAACGGCCAGGCCACCGGTGGCCGGGTAGATCACCTCGGCCTTGTGATGGCCCGCGACGATCCCCAGACGGGTCCCGTCCCGCAGGGTGTCGATGGCCGCGCACACGGCGCGTTTCGCCTCGTCCAGCTTGCCCCGGCCGGCCATGGACAACGAACGGTCCATGATGAGGACCTCGGCGGGCGGCGTCTGCTGGGCGGCTGCTTCGGCGGCGGAACGCGCGCTGACGGTGACGAGGGCGTCCGCGCGTCTCTCGTCGTGGGCGAGCTCCGCGGGCGCGTCGACGTCGACGGCAAAACTGAGCCCCAAGGGCGACCTGTCCCCCACCGGCACCACCCGATTGTGTCGCTGTGTGTCGCTGTGCGTCCCCGCGTGTCCTCTGCGTAGCGCCTCAGGAGCTTAGCCTGTCGGCTGTTCCTCCGAAACGGGAATGCGCGGTTCGGCCACGCCCTCTGTGCCATCTCCAATTCACCGCGGGACGCAGCCGGTTCGCCAGATCCACCAGCGCGACGCACTCGCGCTCGGTGGGGGCGTGAGCGCCGAGCTCCCGTACCGCTTCGGACAACTCCAGCCGGTCGTGGGTGCGCAGGAACTGCGCGTACTGCATCTCGGCCTGCAGCCCCGCGGTCTCGGCTTCGTCCAGACGGAGGCCGGCCAGCGCCGCGCGAGCCCGCGCCAGGTCGTCCTCCGTCGGCACCGCGGGGGTCGGTTGCGCGAGGGCCGTGACGAGCAGACGTACGGCCGCGACCCGCGCCTCCTGCTCGAAGCGGAACTCCTGGGCCAGCCGTTCGGCGGTGCTCACCGCTTCCGCGCGCCGCCCCTCCCGCAGGTGCACACGGGCCAGGCCGAAGCCCGCGGCGCCGAGCGCGGGGGTGGTGTCGAAGACCGTGCTGTAGTGGGACTGTGCGATCGCCCGGTCGTCCTGCAACTCGGCGCACAGGCCCAGCGCGAGCTGCGGGATCAGTTCGCCGGGGAGGGTTCTTCGTACGTCGGTGAAGTGGTCTTGGGCTCTCGCCACGTCCTTGCGCGCCAGCGCGATGAGACCGGAGTACCACGCGTGCAGCCAGTGCCAGTGGGGCAGGTCCGCGTCGAAGAGCGTCCGCCGGGCCTCGGCCAGGTCTTTTCTGCGCAGGGCGAGCCGACTCTCGGCCAGCGCGTTTCCGGCCGAGCCGTCGATGTTCGGATCGTCGGGATCGGACAGGGGTGTCGGGAGAGCCACGGCGATGTCCCGGGGCTTCGGCGCGGAGAACGGCGCGGGCATCGTCAGCAGCCCGCCGTCGCTCGCCTTTGCCCGGACCCAGTGGCCGAGTGGCCGTGCCGCCCCCAGCCCGCCGTGCAGCGGGGCGGCCATCGAGCCGAACAACCCCGACGGACGGGTCACCTGCCGACGGGTCGGCGGCGCCGCCACGAGCTGCCGGATCACCCCGCTGAGCTGTTCCGCGAACTGACGTGCCGAAACAAATCGTCTCCCCGGCACGGCGACGTCAGTGGCGCGCTCCAGCAGTGTGTTGAGCGAGTCGACGCCGGGCTTCGAGGCGTCGCTCCGGTGCGGTCGGCACACTTCCAGCAGCGTGATGCCGACGGCGTACAGGTCGAAGCCGGCGGTGGGCTGCACGTGTTCCGGATCGCCCTTCGGGGGTGCGTACGCCTCGGTGTACGCGACGATCGGCCCGGCGTCCTGCTGGGAGCGCACGGCGCCGAAGTCGATGAGCCGTACCCGGTCGAGCGGCCCGGTGGGGCCCTCCTCCGGAAACCGGATGACGTTCAGGGGTTTGACGTCGCAGTGCAGCAGGCCCCTGGCATGCAGGTAGTCGAGCGCCTGGAGGATGCGGACGCCGTGCGCAAGAAGCGTCTCGAGCCGGTCGTCGCCCCGCGCCGCGAGGGGATCGCCCGGGACGTACTCGAGCACGAGGTGCGGTCCCTCGGGCTCGTAGCCCAGGATGCGGACGATGCTGTCGTGCCGGAGCCCGACCAGCACGTTGCGCTCATGCTCGGTCTTGACCACCGCCCTCTTCAGGCGCTTGAGCACCACGTGCGTCTCGAGGTTGCGGTCGTGGGCCAGATACGCCTCCCCGTAGGCCCCGGAGCCGAGGACGCGCTCGACGTCGTAGCGCCCGGCGATGGTGCGTCCGTGGGGCTGGGAGAAGTCGAAAGGGGTGCCGCACCGGGGGCAGAAGCCCGTGCTTCGGCCCGGCTCGCCGTCGTGCCCCCGTCCCACCGGCCCACCGCACCCGGGATTCGCGCAGAAGCGGTCTTCCTCGGGGACGGCTTCCGCTGCCGTCAGCGGTGCGTCAGGCGGTTCGGGGGCGTGACCGGAATCGACCAGTGTCAGGCCGTACCAGGGGTCCGGGCGCACCTGGGCCACGCCGACGGCGGCACCCTGCGACGGGCCGGCCTCGCGTCCGGCGGAGCCGGTGCTCCCCCGTGGCAACGGCTTTCGGTCGCACACGGTACAGAAGCCCTGCATGTCGATCTCGCCCCGGCCGCATTCGGGTCGATTGCACCTCGCCACGGCATCACCCTTCGTCGATCCGGCGGTTGACCTCGTCGGTGTAGCGCCCTACCAGCGTGCGGGCGGCCGTGAGATCGATGGGTACGGTGTGCAGCGCACGGGCCGCGGGAGCATGGAGCTCGGCGAGCGCCCAGTCCTCGTCGCCGAAGAACCGCGCGGCTCGTACGCGGTTCAGCTCCAGGCTCGTGCACAGGTCGTCGTGCTTCTCGATCATCTGCCGCAGAGCGCGGTCGAATCGCGCGACCTCCGCGCGGGCACGGACGGCCTGGTCGTGGGCCACGGTCAGTTCGGGGTTCGGTTCCGTCGCCCGGGCGACGGCCAGCCGGACGCGCAACCGGGGCGCTGAGCGCGGTGGCAGCCGTGGCGCGGCGAAGAACCTCTCGCCCCACTCCTCCTGCGTCCGGGCCGCCGCGGCCTCCTCGTCGGAAAGCTGTCCGACGACCGCCTGGACCTCTGCCGCGGTCACCTCGCCGGCGGCCGACCCGTGGAGCGGTTCGGGGTCGAGGGACACGTCGTGGGCGAGATCGGCCGGTGGCCGGCCCTCGAATCCAAGGACCAGGCGGATCCCGCGGGACCGGGCTCGTACGGCCAACGGCCCCAGCAGTTCCCGTACCAGTGTCTCCGGGTCCGCGGCCCGGTCGACGCGGCCCACCACCAGACAGGCGGGCGGCTTGCGGCGCAGCAGCTGCCGCACCGCCGCGCGGTCGTTGTCGGCGCGGAGCCCGAACCGGCGCATCAGATAGCCGCGCACGTCGGTGAGGGACCTTCCTTGGGCGTCATAGGCCGCGTCGATGGAGCCAAGCCCGAGGACCGTGTCCCTGGGCGCTCCGGTGAGCTCGGCGTCGGTGACGATCGCCCGGGCCGCCGGATCGGCCGTGCGCACGAGACGCACCAGCCACGAGGAGCCCGCCTGGTTCGAGGCGTCGGTGCCGACGACCACGGTGCCCGTCCACCCGCTCTCGAGCAGCCGGGTGAGTTCCTGGGTCAGGGCGAGCCGCAGCGGATCGTCCAGCACGTCCCTGGGCAACTCACCTCCGGGCACCCCCAGTTCGTCGGTGGAATCCCCGTCGGTGAAGTCCCCCAGCCGTGGCAGGTGGGTCAGCACCGTCTCGGTCGGCAGCATCCAGGCGGCCCTGACGCCGTCGTTGACGTAGTCGGCCACCACGATGCCGATGACGCGCCCGGCGAACTCGCCGTCCAGCGCCACCACTCCGGCGCCCGAGTAGCCCTGTTCGATCCACGGATCGCCCACGTCCACCCGCCGCAGCTGGCCCCACTCGCCCTGACGGCCGCCGGATCCGGCCAGCTCCGCCTTCGTCCAGATGCCGTACGGTTCGTCCTGCGGGAAGCCGTACGCGCGCACTCCGCCGCCGGAGATGGGCGCCTTGCGCAGCGTGGTCCGCAATCCGCAGTCGGCCGGCTCCTCCAGTTCGAGCAGCGCCACGTCACCGCGCCGAGTGCCGCTCTTGTGCACCCACGAGTCCGGAGCCACGCGCGCGGTGCGGATCCACTCCGGGCGGCAGGCCGCACTGCTGATTCTCACGCGGTCTGTGGCTCCCCCCGGCGCCGCCCCGGCGTCTTCGACGACGTGGGCACAGGTCAGAACGTGCAGATCGTCGAGTAGTACCCCGGCACCACATGGAGTTCCCCTCTCGTCGTCCACTCTCACCCGCCACGGATTCTCGGTGTGGTGATGCACCGCCATCCTTCCAAGGTATGACAACTACCGCCCCACGGGCCCAAGTTGTCGACAGTGGTCACCCCCGACCGCCCAGCCCTGGCCACCCTGCGCGTCCCGTACCCGCGCCGGAATCGAGGATGACAGCACCCTGCCCTCGGCCGCCGTCCCGGGGTCGATCGTGAAGGCCGGCTGTCGGCCCGGTTAAGAAATCCTCGATGGACCGGGCGGCCGTCACCAGGCAGATTGCTGCTGCCCGGTGCGGCCGGATGTCGGCACCCCTCGCGCGGCCCCGCACCGGCGTCTTTCCACCCCCTCGCGCACAGGAGCTCCGGCATGAAGGCACTGGTGAAGGACAAGGCGGAGCCCGGCCTGTGGCTGAGGGAGGTGCCCGAGCCGTCCATCGGCCCCGGCGACGTCCTGATCAAGGTGCTCCGCACCGGTATCTGCGGCACGGACCTGCACATCCGCGCCTACGACGGATGGGCGCGGCGGGCGGTGCGCACCCCGTTGGTGCTCGGCCACGAGTTCGTCGGCGAGGTCGCCGAAATCGGCGGGGACGTCACCGACATCAAGGTCGGTGACCTGGTCAGCGGCGAGGGCCACCTAGTGTGCGGTAAGTGCCGCAACTGCCTGGCAGGCCGGCGGCACCTGTGCCGGAACACGGTGGGACTCGGTGTCGGCCGCGACGGCGCGTTCGCCGAGTACGTGGCCCTCCCGGCGGGGAACGTGTGGGTGCACCGGCTGCCCGTCGACCTCGACACGGCGGCCATCTTCGACCCGTTCGGCAACGCCGTCCACACCGCGCTGTCCTTCCCCCTGGTGGGCGAGGACGTGCTGATCACGGGAGCCGGCCCCATCGGCATCATGGCGGCAGCGGTGGCCGCGCACGCCGGGGCCCGCAACGTGGTCATCACCGACGTCAGCGAGTACCGCCTGGAGCTGGCCCGCAAGGTCGGCGTCGGTCTGGCGGTCAACGTCGCCGACACATCGATCGAGACGGCTCAGCGGCATCTGGGCCTGCGGGAGGGCTTCGATGTCGGCCTGGAGATGTCGGGCCGCCCCGAAGCCCTGCGCGACATGATCACCAACATGACGCACGGCGGACGGATCGCCGTCCTGGGACTGCCCGCCGAGGAGTTCGCGGTCGACTTCGCCAGGATCGTCACCTCCATGATCACTATCAAGGGCATCTACGGCCGGGAGATGTTCGAGACCTGGTACGCCATGTCGGTGCTGCTGGAACGCGGCCTCGACATCAACCCTGTGGTCACCGGCCGCTATCCCTGCCAGGAGTTCGACGCGGCCTTCGAGGACGCCGCGGGCGGGCGGTGCGGCAAGGTCGTCCTCGACTGGACCGTCTGAACACGTCCTCGCCGTCGCGTCCGTCGCGCCTTCACGCTTCGCGCCACCCTTTCTCCCGTACGCCCACTGCCCCGAGGAGCCACCCGCCATGTTCGACTCAGTGCGCGACGACCTGCGCGCCACCCTGGACGAGATCGCCGCCGCCGGCCTGCACAAGCCCGAGCGGGTCATCGGCACGCCGCAGAGCGCGGCCGTCGCCGTCACCGCCGGCGGCCGCCCCGGAGAGGTGCTGAACTTCTGCGCCAACAACTACCTCGGCCTCTGCGACCACCCGGAGGTGGTCGCCGCGGCCAAGGACGCCCTGGACCGCTGGGGGTACGGCATGGCCTCCGTCCGGTTCATCTGCGGGACCCAGGAGGTCCACAAACAGCTGGAGGACCGGCTCTCCCGCTTCCTCGGCACCGAGGACACGATCCTTTACTCGTCCTGCTTCGACGCCAACGGCGGAGTCTTCGAGACCCTCCTGGACGAGCGGGACGCGGTCATCTCCGACGCCCTCAACCACGCCAGCATCATCGACGGCATCCGCCTGTCCAAGGCCCGCCGCCACCGCTACGCCAACCGCGACCTGGCCGAGCTGGAACGGCGACTGAAGGAGACCTCCGACTCGCGGCGCCGCCTGGTCGTCACCGACGGGGTCTTCTCCATGGACGGCTGTACGGCGCCGCTGCGGGAGATCTGCGACCTCGCCGAGACATACGACGCGATGGTGATGGTCGACGACTCGCACGCCGTCGGCGTCGTCGGTCCCGGCGGCCGCGGCACCCACGAGCTGCACGGTGTCATGGACCGCGTCGACATCGTCACCGGCACGCTGGGCAAGGCCCTCGGCGGCGCCTCCGGCGGCTACGTCGGTGCCCGCGCCGAGATCGTCGCGCTGCTCCGCCAGCGTTCCCGGCCGTATCTGTTCTCCAACTCGCTCGCGCCGGTGATCGCCGCCGCCTCCCTGAAGGTGCTGGACCTGGTGGAGGACACCGGCAGGGGCCTCGGGGCCGCCCTGCGGCAGCGGCTGGCCGACAACACCGCGCTGTTCCGGTCGCGGATGGCGCAGGCCGGGTTCGACATCCTGCCCGGCGACCACCCCATCGTGCCCGTGATGATCGGTGACGCGACCCGCGCCGGGCACATGGCCGAGCTGCTGCTGGAGCAGGGCGTGTACGTCATCGGCTTCTCCCACCCGGTGGTCCCCCACGGACAGGCGCGCATCCGGGTTCAGCTTTCGGCCGCCCACTCCCTCGCCGACGTGGAGCGCGCCGTGGCAGCATTCGTGGCGGCCCGCGAGACCCTGGGAGGCTGAGCGACATGATCGACGTGCGGCGGCTGCGGATTCTGCGCGCCGTGGCGGACCACGGGACCGTGACTGCCGCAGCCGCCGCGCTGTACCTCACCCCGTCCGCGGTCTCACAGCAGCTCACGGCGCTCGAGAGCGAGACCGGCCAGCGGCTGCTGGAGCGCAACGGCCGCGGCATCCGCCTCACGGCCACCGGGGAGATCCTGCTCGGTCACGCCAACGTGATCCTCGCCCAGCTCGAGCGGGCCGGGGCCGAGCTCGCCGCATACACCTCGGGCGCCGCCGGCGAGGTGACCATCGCCTCCTTCGCCACCGGCATCACGCTCGTCCTCGCACCGGCCATCGCGGAACTCGCGCGCACCGCACCCGGCATCCGGATCCGGGTGCGCGACACGGAGGGGGACGAGAGCCTGCCCATGGTGCTGGACGGGGAGGCGGAGGTCGCGGTGGCCGTGGAGTACCGCGGCGCGCCGAGGGAGGACGACGAGCGTCTGGTACGCGTGCCGCTGTACTCCGAGGCGTTCGACGCCGTCCTGCCGCTCGGCCACCGGCTCGCGGGGGCGGGCCAGTTGCGGGTGGCCGACCTGGCCGACGAGCCGTGGATCGGCCCGTACCCGGGCAACCCCTGCCACGACGTGGTGGTACTGGCCTGCGAGTACGCCGGATTCCAGCCCCGACTGCAGCACTCGTCCGACGACTTCCGGGCCGTCGTCGCCCTCGCCGGAGCCGGGGCGGGCGTCGCCCTGGTGCCGCGCTCCGCACTGTGGGGCACGGAGTTGACGGGCGTGGTGGTCCGCCCGCTCGACGACGTGACGGTGACCCGCCGGGTCTTCGCGACCGTGCGGCGCGGCGCGGAGGAACACCCGCTGATCCGGCCGGTGCTGGAGGCGCTGCGCTCGGCGGCAAAGACGGCCGTGCCGCCCGAGGGGCCCGGTTCGGTCTGAATCACGGTCGCTGCCGAAGGACGGCGTCGCGGGCTCCGCCCCCGGTGGAGCGTGAGCGTGTGCCCGCGTACCGGGCGGGCGTGTCGCACGACGGCCGGCCGGTCGCGTGACGGCCAGGCAGCGGGCCAGGGCCGGGCAGGGAGCGCAAGCGTCGGCCGAGGCGGGTGGATACGGTCATCGCGCGAACCCGGGGCCGGCGCGAGGGAGCCCGGTCACGGGACGGCGGCCCCCTCTCGCGGCGACAGTGCAGGGCCGTCGTCCCCGTGCCCGGCCGGGGGAGGTGCCGTGCACGGGAACGGCCCACCACGGTGCGCGATGCGGCGGAGTCGGGGCATCACCGCCGTCATCGCACCGGCACCGCGAGGTACTTGTACTCCAGGAACTCCTCGATGCCGACCCGGCCGCCCTCCCGGCCGAGCCCGGACTGCTTGACGCCGCCGAACGGCGCGGCCGGGTTGGACACGAGACCGGTGTTGAGACCGACCATGCCCACTTCGAGCCGTTCGCTGACGCGCAGGGCGCGGTCCAGGCCCTCGGTGAAGACGTAGCCGACCAGTCCCCAGGGGGTGTCGTTGGCCCGGCGTACGACCTCGTCCTCGTCGTCGAAGGTGAGGATCGCCGCGACCGGGCCGAAGATCTCCGTCTCCATCAGGCGGCTGCCCGGGTCGACGCCGGTGAGCACCGTCGGGGGATAGAAGCAGCCCGGACCTTCGGGAGTGCTGCCGCCGACGAGCACCCGGGCGCCGCGCTCGACCGCGTCGGCGACGAGTTCCTCGACCTTGGCGCGGCCCGCGCCGTCGATCAGCGGCCCCACGTCCACGCCGTCCCGGGTGCCCGGACCGACGACAAGTGCCCCCATTCGCGCGGCGAGGCGCCGACCGAACTCGTCAACCACGGAGCTGTGGACGAAGAATCGGTTCGCGGCGGTGCAGGCCTCCCCCATGTTGCGCATCTTGGCCGTCATCGCGCCGTCCACGGCGGCGTCCAGAACCGCGTCGTCGAAGACGATGAACGGCGCGTTGCCGCCCAGCTCCATCGAGGTGCGTACGACCGTGTCGGCGCACTGGGCGAGCAGCAGCCGTCCGACCTGCGTGGAGCCGGTGAAGGACAGCTTGCGGATCCGGCCGCCGCGCAGCAGCGGCTCCACCACTTCGCCGGCCCGGGACGTCGTGACGACGTTCAGAACGCCGTCCGGCAGGCCCGCCTCCTTGAGGATGCCGGCCAGCGCGAGGCTGCACAGCGGGGTCTGCGGGGCCGGCTTGAGCACCATGGCGCAGCCCGCCGCGATCGCCGGGCCGATCTTGCGGGTGCCCATGGCCAGCGGGAAGTTCCACGGGGTGATGAGCAGACACGGCCCGACGGGGCGGCGCATCAGCAGCATGCGGTTGCGGCCGTCCGGCAGGGTGCCGTAGCCGCCGTCGATCCGCACCGCCTCCTCCGAGAACCAGCGGAAGAACTCGGCCGCGTACGCCACCTCACCCCGGGCCTCCGCGAGCGGCTTGCCCATCTCGGTGGTCATCAGCAGGGCGAGTTCGTCGGTGCGGGAGAGGATGATCTCGTACGCGCGGCGCAGAATCTCGCCGCGCTCGCGGGGTGCGGTGCGGGCCCACTCCTGCTGCGCCCGCACGGCGGCGTCCTCCGCGAGCCGGGCGTCCTTCGGTCCGGCGTCCGCCACCTGGCAGATGATCTCGCCGGTCGCGGGACTGTCCACCGGCAGGGT
>CBFGQM010000027.1:0-25931 GCA_965650905.1 uncultured Streptomyces sp.
ATGCGTGCTGCTCCTTCCTGCCGCGAGGTGTGCTGTGCGTCGCTCTCGGCCTGCTCTGGCTCGCTCTCGCGCTGTGCGCCGAGCCCGCGGAAGGGGTTGCCCTCGGCCGGAGTCACGCGCCAGAAGGTTTCTTGCATCGCCTTAAACTGACGATGCGTCGGATTGAGGCCCGTGTGCTTGATCGTCCAGACCTCAACTGGCAGACATTCACCATCAGTTGGCTGTGCCCGCGCCCCGCACGTGATGCACTCGGCGGAGTACATACCTTCCGGCGCCCCCTCGGCGGTTTCCGGCCCCAGCGTCCATTCGGCCGCTCGGATGATCGAGCGCGTCATTGCGTCCCCTTCGGCGGTTTGGCTGCGGTGCCGGTGCAGCGCGGGCAGGTGCAAGGCGGGTACTGGCTGCCGACATCGGGCTGACCCGCAGGCTTCACGGTCCTGCGTCGCCGGACCTGAGTGCGCGCGCCCGACTCCGGATTGATCTTGTAAAAAACGGCGAGAGTCATGCCCACGTGATCACGCCCCCTTTCCAGACGCCTCGCACAGCGTCTTGACCAGGACGTCGCGCGTCACGCACCGGACGCCCACCGCACAGTGGGCGCACGCCGTAGCGTGCTTCAACAGCGCCTGAAACGCGGGGTGTCGGGTTCCCACGTCGATGCTCTCGGCGCCCTGTTGGGCGCGTTCGTGGGCGATCACTGCCTCGCCCCCGTCCGCCACTCCTCGCCCAGCGAGGCGAGCACGTACGGCCGGACCGTGACCGGCGCGTGCCGGGCCCTGTGCCTGCGCGCTGCGCGCAGCCGCGCCCCCCACACGTCCGGCGACGGCACCGCGGTTACCAGGCGGGGCGCTGAGGGCGCTACGGCGCGCCGGTGCTTGCCGGGGGTGCGTCGCCCTAACAGGGCCTCTCTCACTCGTTCGAGTAGCCGTGATACGAACATGGTGGCTGCCTGCTCTCTCAGGTGGTCCATGCCCCCGGCCGTTCCAGCGGTGCGGGGGTCCTTTTGCATCCGTCCAGCGAACTGGGCGAGACACGAGAGAGACAGGGACGCAACGGCCTAGTTTTGTGGCCTTAGTTGGCCATGCCCAGGAACTCAGCGAGGCGACGCAGGCCGGGCGGATGGTTAGGTCCTGCCCAAAGGTCGCTGACGATGGCGACGGCTAGCGTGTGATGCCGCATCCATGCCGGGGCAATCTGTCGCAGCCTTTCAAGGGCCTTGACGGCACCTGCCGCATTACCTAGGTCGGTGTGGGCGCGTGCCACGTCGAGCAGTAGCCACGTGCGCCACGAGGGGGGCGTGTCGGCACTGAGGCGCATCCCCTTTGCGAGGCTCAATGCCTCTTCCGGCCGCCCGTGCTGAACGGCCAGACGGACGCGCTCAATGCGTACGGATGAGCGACTGAAGACAGAGACCATTTTCCCGTTTTCCGGCTGTGGAAGCGTGGCTAGCCGACGCGTCGCATTCTCCGCGGTGGTCATCATTTCGCTGGCTTTGTCGTAGTCGCCGGACCGCGCGGCGCTTGTTGCCGCCGACATGAGCAAGCCACCCCACACGCGGACTCCCTCAGCGGTATCACCGTGTTCCCGCTCCACCGAATCCGCGGCATGGACGGCTAGACTCTCGGCATCATCGAGCCGGTTTTGCCGCTGATAGTTCCAGGCAACGGAATTCGAGATCATGCCCGGTAGCAACGGGTCCGAGGAATCGGAGGCGGCATTCATGGCGCGCTCAAGAGCACTCAGCGCAAGGTCAATCTTCCCCAGGCGGATTGCCAAGTGCCCGGCCAGTTGAAGTGACTTGCCCAGTGCAGCCTGCCCCGCGGCTCTTTCGTCGGCAGTACCCACAAAGGCAGCGAAGCGAGAGTCAGCAATGATGCCGGGCAACACGTCCATGAGGCGCCCGAATTCGGCATCGTGGTAAAGGGTCCAGCCGTCGGAAATCTCGCGACGCAATAGCGGCAGTGACAGCCTTTCAACGGCGAACGGTTCCGGGGGCGGAGCGAATAGCGGCGGCATGATCGCTCGGCGTACAGCTACCAACTGCGGGGGGTCTGCCTCGCCGTTGGACGGCACGCCAGGGGGGTCTCCTAGTAGGGCCGTCAGCTCGACGCCCAGGCCGCGCGACAGAGCATGCAGGGTCGGCAGGCGCGCGCTGTGCTTCCGCTTCTGCTCCAGCTTGCGCACTACGTCAACGGACACGTCGGACCGCTCGGCCAACCCCTCTTGCGTGAGGTCCGCGAGGCGGCGCAGGCGCGCCACGCGGTCGCCCAGGTGCTCACTCATGCGATCGAGGTTACGCCGATGGCCGGGAGCACGTCAGCGGCCCAGCGATGGCGACACTCTGACGGCTCGTCACATAGAACACTCAGACCTGGTGCCGTAGAACGCAGAAAAGGCCCCATTCGTCCCTCGCGGCGTGAGACTTGAGTAGCGTCTGTAACCGTCATCGGCTGCTTCTGGCCGTCCACCTTCTTCACCGGCCGGTGTGCCCGCAGACCTGCGTAAGCGTGCCGGGTGGCCATCGTCCGAAGGTGCTGTTGCGTGAACGGCTTGCCCGACCGGTTCACGTGCCCAGCGGCGGCCAGGGTGCGGGTGATGCTGCCCAGCGACTCACCGGCCCGCAGGCGCCGGAACAACTCACGCGGCACGGCGGACTCTTCCGGGTTCTCCACCCAATTCAGCAGGCGCCCCGTGCGCTGGTCATACTCCGGCCGGTAGCCGTGCGGCGCGACGCCCGCAGGACGCCCCTTGGCAGCCTCAGCGGCAGCCGTACGCGCCGTGCGCTTCGACACCTTGCCACTCTCGTACTCGCTGTCTACCGCGTCTTCCAGTAGCGTGCGGCGGTCGCGTTCGTTGGACGGGTCGTAGATGCGCTCATGCGTCGTAACGAAGAATCGCAAGGCGGAGGGTCGCCCCGATACTGGGCGTATCGGGGCGAGCCCGACAACGCTGCGAGCGTGCGTGCCAGACGCCGGCTCGGGGTCCGTTGCCCCACACGGCCGCGGGCAGAGCCGGCTGCTGGGGTCTGCGGCCAAAGCCTTCGGGGTGCCGCATACGCCTGCGCGAGGGTGACGGACCGCCGCTGACGGCCGAGATCGGCGGTGCAACCGTTCGGGGAAGTCGCCGCTGGATTTGATGGTCTTGAAATGCGCCTCGCTCCAAAGGTTGTCGCAGACCCGTATCAGAACGCGGGCGCCGCACGCGCTGTCACAGGCGGAAGACCGCCTCGAGCCACCGCTCGGCGTTCTCCGACCGCAGGAGCGCGTGCCGTTCGGCAACGCTGCCGCTCCTGGCCTCGGTGCCTGCCCGCAGAGCTTCCTCCATCGCGCGACTGGTCTGGTCGATATCGAACGGGTCGAGGGTGTATGCGAGAGTGCCGAGTTGTTCATGCACGCCCGCATTGGCGGACAGCAGCAGCGAGGCATTGTCGCCAAGGAGGTACGCGGCCTCCTTCGCGAACAGATTGAGGCCGTCGTACGTGGAGTTGATGACCGCGGCGGTACTCATCAGCAGCGCGGCGACGACGCAGTTCCGGGAGTCACGCCCCTTGCCGGGCTGGAGGAGTGTGGCCGCATCCCGGTCCGGTGTACCGAAGCGCTCGTTGATGCGGCGGACTGCCTCTTCGGTGGCTCGCTGATAAGCCGCGTGCCGTCCCGCGGCACGGCTGGGCGGTGTGGCGACGGCGACGAACCAGCACTCCTGCGCCAGCCGCGGGCTGCGCTCCAGGGCGGCTTCGTAGGCGGCGAAGCCGCGGGGCATGTTCTTCCACAGGTCGATCCGGTCGGCCCGTACCATCACGCGTCGACCGGCCGCCATGCCTGCCAGCCGCTCCGTCCAGGCGGCGGTCGCGGGCTCGCCCACCATCGCATCAAGTACATCGACGTCCAGGGGAAACGGCACGGAGACCAGGTGGGTGGTGTGCCCGCGGTGGGTGACGGTGTCGCCGTCGATCGTGGCCCCCGGCAGGAACCTGGCGCAGCAGGCAAGGAAGGCTTCCGACCAGCGCCGGGCGTGGAACCCGACGACATCGCACATGAGCAGGGATTCCAGGATCCGGGTACGGATGTGCCTCGGCAGGACGGTGAAGTAGTCCGGTTCGCACCATGGGGTGCCCAGGAAGTAGGTGAGCTTGCTGTTCCTGGCCACTTGCTGGGAGGCCAGGAACTCGGGGACCAGCATGAGGTGCGGGTCGTTGAGCAGGATCAACTCGTCCGCGCTGTTGGCGGAACGTTCCGTGAGCCGTTTCGCATACAGCCGGTTCACGGTCTCGTACCCCGTCCAGGCGTCGCTCAGCGCAGTGTCAAAGACGGGTTCGCTCGACGTGTCGTGCATGTAGTGCAGAAGGCCGAGCAGCAGTTGGATCGACACCGTGTCGTAATGGCGGCGGCGCAGCTCCTCGTCCAGTCCCACCGGGTGCAGCACGATATCGCCGTCCAGGGTGACCGAATCGGCCAGGTCGGCGCCCGGAGGCGCCGTGAAGATCCACTCCCCGCCGTGCTTGTTGAGCAGCTCGATCAGCATAGGCACGAGACCACCGGGCGAGCGCGGGTTGAGCTGCCCGCCTTCCCAGCGCGGGCAGCTGTTGCTGCAGGTCAGTATCTTCATGTCAGATTCTCCAGTTCGCGGCGCGAGGCCCACGGAGGGCGCGGACAGGGGGCGGGTCGCTCGGCAAGACGATGGGAGATCGGTGCCGGCGAGTCCGATGTCAGACGGGCGATGGGGTCCACTCCGGGGCTACGGTGTGTCTCTCGGCGGCCTGGGGACGCTCCGTGAGCACGTGTGTCAGTTTCGGACGCGGCGTGCCTCCACGAGCGCGAGCGAGATCAACGCCGCGGCGCACAGGCCCAGGACGGAGTAGTCCCATGTGTCGGGAAGCACGGCAGCGAGGGGGGCGATCACTACGGCGGCCGATCCCATCGCCGCTTCACCGATCCCCTCGACACGAGAGCGCAGCGCATCCGGGACAGAGCTGGTCAACATTGCGCTGCCGCCGACCACTCCGGCGTTCCAGCCAAGTCCTGCCAGCACGAGATGGGCGGTCGTCAGCGGTGTTGCGTGACCTTCGCTGAAGGCTCCTAGAACACAAGCCACCAGGGAGACGACGGCCCCGGCGAGCACTATCCGTACAGGCCCGTGTCGGTCGGCCAGCCGACCGGTGAGGGGAGCCGGGGCGAACATCCCCACGACGTGCAGGGCGACCAGGTACCCGACGGCGCCGTGCCCGGCACCGTGTTGGGTGAGGTGTACTGGTGTGATCGTCATGATGCCGACCATGACGAAGCTGGTCCCCGCCAGCGCGCTCAGAGCGACCAAGGTGGCCGACTCACGAAGCGCGGCCGAGAGTCGGACTCGGCTCCGGACTTGCCGTATGCCAGGGGTCAGCACGCGCGCGGCTCGGCCCAGAAAGGGTGTTCGCGGCGTCGATCCTGCGGTCAGGAGCAGGGCGGAACAGCTGAATGCGCCCAAGGCGACCAGGTACGGGCCGGAGAGCTCCGGCAGTCCCACTGCCCGCGCGGCCGAGCTGCTGGGGCCGAGCAACAGCGGGCTTGCCACCGCACCGAACGCGGTGGCTAAGAACACCACGCCCAGCGCTCTTCCCCGGCTGCCCTCCGCAACCGCCTGGGCTGCCGCGTAGCGGATCAGAAAGATGGACGCATTGGCGGTCCCGAGCAGCGTGCTGCCGACGAGCATCACCGGCAAGTTGTCCTGATACGTGGCGAGCACCACGATCGCGGCGCCCACGGCGCCCAGCAACAGCCCGAGGGCCAGGCCCCGTCCTCGGTGGCCGCGGGCGGCCTGGTGCGACACCACGATCGCGCCCAGGGCCGAGCCGGTCAGGTGCAGGGCCACCGGAAGGCCGGCCACGGAAGCCGTGCCGGCCAGTTCCGTGGCCAGCAACGTTCCGGCCGTTCCGCCGGCTGCCAGCCCGAGGCTGGCCAAAGCGGCGGCCCCGGCGAGGAACGCTGGAATTCCCTTCCATGGGTTGTCCGGCTCGGTGACGAGTGCGAGTTCGCTCAAGGAAGTGGCGCTCACGGACCGGCTCCGATAGTGCGGCTGTCTGCACAGCGGATCAGCATCAAGGTCATCCATTCGTCCGCCGACCGAATCCCGGCGTTCACCGAATCCCGGAGTTCACGGCTGGCCGGTGCGATCGACAGCTTGGGTGCGCGCCGGCCCGAGGCCCTCCAGCTGCGTGTCCTTCGGGCAGGATTCTCAGGTGACGCGTACCTCGGGCATCGGCCCTGATTCGTACGCGAGCTGTCCGGCGGTGGTCGCGTGCCGCATGGCGAGGGCCATCTTCATCGGCTCCTTGGCCTGCACCAAGGCGGTGTTGACCAACGTGGCGGCGGCACCCATTTCCATGGCGAGGGCCACATGTTTGGCGCTGCCGAGTCCGCCTTCGACGATGACCGGGACGTTCACCGCGTCGATGATCTCCTGGATGGGCCCCGGGTCGACGATGCCGCGGCCTGACGCCACGGGTGATGCCATGACGCGCAGTGCGGCGCACCCAGCCTCTTCGAGTGCCATGGCGGTCTTCAGGTCGGGCAGGATGAACGGCAGCAACTCCCATCCCTTCCTTCTCAGTTCGTGAGCCGCCTCCACTGTCTGCCGGTTGTCCGGCACGTTGTCCTCGCCCCGCACGTCCAGCTTCAGGATGCCGATGCCCAGCGAGTCACGCAGGATCGTTGCCGTTCGCAGCGCGCTGTCCTTGGAGCGGGAGAACGAGGTCGTGCCTATCCAGATGAACTGGTCAAGGTCGAGAACGTCGTCGAGGTCAGAGAGCAGCAGGCTGCTGCGGCGGTTGTCGGGGTCGACCGTAGTGATGAAGACATCGGCTCCGGTGATCGTGAGCACATCCCGAACCACCTGAACCGAGTCGTACTGCTCGATGCCGACGATCAGCCGGGACCGGAAGGCGTGTTCGCCGATCCTGAGCCACGGTTCATCGAGGTCGGGTAAGGAGTCGGAACCATGAACGGTCATGGGTCATTCCCATCAGTCCGGGAGAAGGAGGGAGATGGCACGTCACGCGGTCGCATCACATCGTGAACGGGCCGTCACGTTGTCGCATTACGCCGTGACACCCAAGGACTGTCACGTAAGTCCGAGGGAGTTGTCAAGTTGCTGTTACAAGTGGTGAGTCGGGCCCCCCAGCTCACATCTGGCAGAAATCGGCTGGTCACGGCACGTCCCCGCTTCTCGTCTGACGGCGGAGAACCCCCTTGGCGGTCATGTGATCGGTCTGCCGGGAGGGGGTGAACGTCTGCCGTGTAGCCGTGGGGATGCCGCAGGGGTAGAGCTAGGGCGTGTTGCGAAAGTAGCGTCGTCCGCCCGTAGGGCGGGCCCGGCGGCGTCTGGACCTGTCGACCGACTGTCAAGTGAACGTGGGCGGCCAACCAACCCGTCAGCAGCCCCTCACTGGCGGTCTGTGAGAACCGCGAAAGTCGTGCGCTGCGGGAGGGTTGACAAAGAGTCGAGCTACCCTGAGGATCCGATCCTTTCAGGATGCGGACGCTGAGGGGGTGGGAGCGTGCGCAGGCAACCCGCTTTCGGTGTGCGGCTGCGGACGCTGCGTCAGCGCCGCGGCCTGTCCCAGACGGAGCTGGCCGGTGACGTCCTCTCCCCGAGCGCCGTGTCCCTGCTGGAGGCGGGGCGCCGCGAGCCCTCGTGGGCGACCATCGAGACGCTGGCCGCCCGGCTCGGGTGCGCCCCCGCCGCCCTGGCGGACGGGGCCGAACGCCTCGTCGTCACCGACGGCTCGCGCCTGGTGGGCCTGGGTGAGCTGGCCCTGCAGAACGGGAACCGGGAAGCCGCGGCCCGGCACTTCGAGGGGGCGCTGGCCGGCGGGGTGCTCGATCCCTGGCGGGCGATGCGGGCCCGGATCGGCCTGGCCGAGGTGGCCGAGGCCGAGGGCCGAGGCGAGGAGGCGATCGCCCTGCTCGAAGGGCTGATCGCGGACTTCGCGGACCAGCGCGCAGCCGTCCCGCTCGTGGTGAGCGAGGTGCTGGCCCGGATCCAGCGCACGAGCGGGCGACTGAAGGAGTGCTGCAGCACCGTGCGGGCCGCGCTCGACCGGATCGCCTGGCTGGGGCTGGGCGGTCTGGACGCATACGTCCGGCTGGGCATCGTGGTCGTCGGTGCGCTCGCGGACGGGGGCGACCTCGTCACCGCGGCCGCCGAGGCGCGGAAGCTGCTCGACGGCGTCGCGCAGGCGCCCGCCGACCGGGCCGAGGCCTACCGCCGGGCCGCCGACTGTGCCGCGGCGGAGGGTTGCGAGCTGGAGGCCCTGTACTTCACCGAACGGGCGGTACGAATCAGGCGCGAGGACGACGGAATGAGCTCCTCCGCCGCCCTACGGATGACGCTCGCGTGGCTGCTTCTGCGGCAGGAGCAGCCGGACGCCGGGTCGGCGCAGTCGCTGCTCGTCGAGGCCCGCCGCGAGCTGGAGCATCTCGGCGACCTCAACACTCTGGTCTGCTGCGAGACCCAGCTGTCCCAGGTCGCCCTGGTCCGCCACCAGCCGGCGGAGGCGGCGCGGTGGGCGGAGGCGGCGCTGGAGCGGAGCGGGCCCGGGATCGGCGGCGTGGAGCGGATCCACGCCCTGATGGCCCTGGGGGAGAGCCGCTTCGTGGCCGGTGACGGTCCGGCCGCCGTGTCCTGCTACACCGAGGTGGCCGAGGCCCTGGCACAGTTCGACGACTCGCGGATGACCGCGGCGATCTGGAACGAGCTGGGCAGGCTCTTCCACGAGGCCGGCAAGGCCGAAGAGGCACTCCAGGCATACAACCGTGTGCTGACGGGCTCGCGTTGATCCCGGCCCGGCCGTTCGGCCGGTGAAGCCGTCAGAGCCTTTTTTGACACGCCGCGTCAGGCGTGTGGCCTGTCCTCTCCACGGTGCGTCCGTGATGTCGTCCTCCCTTGTAATCCTCCAGTCACAGCCATACGGTGAAGCTGTGTCAACTACCGACGGAGGCGCCGGTGTCGATGAGTGAGACTCCCGCTGCCAGGGGCAGCTCGGTCGTTGCGGTGCTCCTGGCCGTCCAGTTCATGCTGATCCTGGACGTGGCCGTGGTCAGTGTCGCGAATCCGCAGATCCAGCAGGGCCTGCACATTTCCGCCGGTGACCTGCAGTGGACCACCACCGCGTACACGGTGACCTTCGGCGGACTGCTCGTGGTGGCCGGCAGGGCCTGCGACATTCTGGGGCGGCGCCGGCTCTTCCTGGCGGGCACCGCGCTGTTCACCCTCAGCTCGGCACTGTGCGGGCTGGCCCAGCAGGACTGGCAGCTGTTCGCCGCCCGCGCGGCGCAGGGCATCGGCGCGGCCGTGGTCTCCCCGGCGGCGCTGTCGCTCCTGACCACGAGCTTCGCCGACCCGGAGAAGCGCAACCGGGCCATGGGGCTGTGGGGCGCGGTGGCATCCGGAGGTGCGGTAGCCGGCCAGTTGATCGGAGGCGTGCTGACCGATGTCTGGGGCTGGCGCTGGGTGTTCCTGATCAACCTGCCGGTCGGCGTCCTGGCCATGCTGGCCGGCCGCTACGTGCTGCCCCGAGACGAGGAGCGGCGCACAGCGGTCCTGGACACCGCGGGGGCCCTGACCCTGACACTCGGCACAGTGCTGGCGGTCTTCGGCATCGGCCGCACCGCCGAACACGCCCTGGACGCGTTGGCGGTGACCTCGTTCGCGGCCGCGGCCGCGCTCCTGGCGCTGTTCGTCCGGCACGAGCGGTGGCACGACGACCCGCTGGTCCGGTTCGGCATCTTCCGCAACCGCAGCCTGGTCGGCGGCAACCTGGTCTCGGTTCTGAACGCTGCCGCGGCGCTGACCACGATCTTCTTCGCCAGCCTCTACATGCAGCACGTCCTGAACTATTCACCGTTCACCGCCGGCCTGGCCTTCGCGCCGGTGACGCTGGCGATCCTGGGCGTCTCCACTCTGACCGATCGCCTGGTCGCCGCCTTCGGCGTCCGCATCCTGCTCGCGGCCGGTGCCGTGCTGACAGGTGCCGGCCTGCTGGCGCTGTGCGTGATGGCCGTCGACGGCAGCTACTGGACCACCGTGCTGCCCGGTCTCATGCTGCTCGGAATCGGGCAGGGACTGGGCTTTGCCCCCGGGATGATCGCGGCCACCGACGGGGTGTCCGATGACGAACAGGGTCTCGCCTCCGGTCTGGTGACCACCTCACAGCAGCTCGGCGGCGCGGTGGGATTCGCCGTGCTGGCCAGCCTGGCCGCCGCGGCGCTGCCCGATCCGGACACCGCCGATCCCGTGGCCCTCATCCACAGCTACCGGGTCGGCTACCTCGCCGGTCTGGTGGTTCCGGCGCTCGCGCTGGTGGCGGCGCTCGCTCTGACCAACGGCCGCACTGCCGGCCCGGTCGGCACCATCAACACCACTGCAGTCAAGGGAGAATCAGCATGACACTTGCCTCCGTCGTCCCCGCCGGTCTGGTCCCCGGGACCTGGAGCATAGAAACCGCCCATTCCGAGGTGTCGTTCACCGTGAAGCACCTGGGCCTGTTCAAGGTGCGCGGCTCGTTCACGGCGTTCACGGGGCAGATCACGGTCGCCGACGACATCGAGGCGTCGACGGCGGCGGTCGAGGTCGACATGACGTCCGTGGACACCCGAGACGCCAACCGTGACACCCACCTGAAGTCGGCGGAGTTCTTCGACACCGACAAATACCCGGTGATGAGTTTCCGTTCCACGGGCCTCAGATTCGAGGACGGCGGTGCGGTCCTGGTGGGCGAGCTCACGATCCGTGACACCACCCGCCCGCTGGAGCTGGCCGTCGAGCCGGCCGGCGTGCTGCAGGACCCGATGGGCATGACGCGTACCGGCTTCTCGGCCCGGGGCGAACTCACCCGCGGCGACTACGGGATCACCTTCAACATGCCGCTCGGCGACACGGGCGTCATGCTCAGCGACAAGGTGCAGATCCAACTCGACATCCAGGCGGTGCTCAAGACCGACACCGCGAGCTGATCTGCGGCGCTGCCGCGCGACCGGGGCGTGCCCTTGCGGGCACGCCCCGGTCTCTTTTTGTCTCAGTGAAGTCACCTTACTTCTGGCATGACATTTTTGTTGACTCTGTTGTCATGTAAATCTAGAGTCACATGACAGAACGGCTCCGCAGACGAGAGAGGGCGGCATGCGAATCCCGAACGGCCTGACGCACGCACCCGTGACACTTGCCGACCTGCTGCGGCAACGGGCCTCTGAGCAGCCCGCTCACGAGGCGTTCACCTTCCTACCGGACGACCCCGCCACCGGCGAGTCGACTCGCGTCACGTACGAAGCGCTGGACGAACGTGCCCGGCTGCTGGCAGCCGCGCTGCACGCCGGAGGACTGCGGCCCGGCGACCGGGCCATGTTGCTCTACGCCCCGGGCCCGGACTACCTGGTGGCGTTCTTTGGATGCCTGTACGCCGGCGTCGTCGCCGTGCCGGTCTATCCGCCGGATCTGCAGCGCTGGGAGCGCGGCGTGGAGCGCCTGCGGTCCGTGGCCCGTGACGCCGAACCGCACTGTGTGCTGACCACCGCCGACATCGCCGCCCTGGCCCCTGACCTGCTCGCCCAGCAGGCGCCGGAGCTGGGCCGGATCCAGTGGATGAGCACCGACGCACTGGCGGCGCAGGAGCACGGCACGCTGCCGGAGCTGGGCCCGGACAGCCTTGCCTTCCTGCAGTACACCTCTGGCTCCACGTCCGCCCCCAGGGGCGTACGCCTCACCCACGCGAACCTGCTCCACAACCTTGGGCTGATCGGCGACTTCTTCGAACTGGACGCCAGCAGCAAGGGGGTGATCTGGCTGCCCCCCTACCACGACATGGGGCTCATCGGCGGCGTCCTCGGACCGGTGCACGGCGGCTTCCCGGTCACCCTCCTGTCTCCCATGGCCTTCCTCACCGACCCCATGCGCTGGCTGCGCACCATCTCGGAGACCGGAGCCACCGCGAGCGGCGGGCCCAACTTCGCCTTCGAACTGTGCGCGCGCCGCGCCACGCCGGAGAACACCCACGGGCTCGACCTGTCCGCCTGGCAGGTCGCCTTCTGCGGTGCGGAGCCGGTCCGTCCCTCCACTCTGGAGCGTTTCGCCGAGGTCTTCGCACCGTTCGGCTTCCGCCACGATGCCTTCTACCCGTGCTACGGCCTGGCCGAGGCGACGCTGATCGCCACGGGCGGCCGACGCGGCGCGCCCCCGGTCGTACGGGAGTTCTCGCGTGACGAGCTGGCTGCGGGCCGGGCCGTGCCCGTCGCCGGCGGCCGTGCCCTGGTCGGCTGCGGGACCGGCGCACCCGACCAGCAGCTTCGGGTGGTCGACCCCAACACCCGGCTGCCGGCCCCGGACGGCACGGTCGGCGAGGTGTGGCTCAGCGGCCCCAGCGTGGCCTCCGGCTACTGGAAGCCGGGCGAGACGGACCGTGACACCTTCGCAGCCCGCCTGGCCGGCGCGGACGCGGACGCCACCGACTGGCTTCGCACCGGCGACCTGGCCTTCGTGGACGCGGGCGAGGTCTTCGTCACCGGCCGCCGGAAGGATCTGATCATCGTCCGCGGGCGCAACCACTACCCACAGGACCTCGAACTGAGCTCGGAGAACAGCCATCCGGCGCTGCGTCGCGGTGGCGCGGCCGCGTTCCCGGTGCACGAAGACGGCACCGAGGCCGTGGTCCTCGTCCAGGAGGTCGACCGCCGGTACGACGGGGCCGACTGGGACGAGCTGGCGACGGCGGTGCGGCGCGCGATCGCGGCCGAGCACGACCTCGCCCTCCGGGACGTCGTGCTGGTCCCGGCCGGGGCAGTGCCGAAGACCTCCAGCGGCAAGGTGCAGCGCCGGGCCTGCCGGGCCGCGTTCCTCGACGGGAAGCTGGCCCGGCTCGGCGCGGGTCCCCAGGCCACGGCCCCGGCCGGCGACTCCGGGGAGCACACCCCCCGGACCTGGCGCGCTGTGCCCGCCGCGTCGGTGGGCGAGGCCCTGCAGGAGCGGATCCGGGCGCTGCTCGCCGCGCGGACCGGCACGCCCGTCCCGTCGCAGGCGGCGGACGTTCCCCTGCCCGCGCTCGGTGTGGACTCGCTCCACGCGGTCGAGCTGACGCAGGAACTGCGCACGGAGACCGGGACCAACCTGTCGGTGTCCGCGGTGCTCGGCGGGACCGTCGCGAGTCTGGCGGCCGCGATCGCGGCCGGGATGCGCACGGGGTCCCTGCCTGAGCCGGACACGAACGCGCAGCAGGTACGGGCCGGAACTCCGATGACGGCGGGCCAGCAGGCCCTGTGGTTCCTGCAGCAGCTAGAGCCGGAGAGCACGGCCTACATGATCGCCCGAGCGGTCCGGCTGGACGGCCCCCTCGACGTCGCGGCGCTGCGTACCGCTTTCGGCCTCCTGACCGCTCGTCACGAAGCACTGCGGACCTGCTTCCCGCTGGAAGGCGACCAGCCGGCGGCCCGGGTCCGGGACGACGCCGCGCCCGACTTCGACGTCCGCGACGCCACTGGGCTCTCCGCCGAGGCGCTCGCCGCGGAGCTGAGCCGGGCCGCCACCGAGCCGTTCGACCTTGCTGCCGGCCCGCTGCTGCGGGTGCGGCTGCTGCGCACGGCTCCGGACCGCCACCTCATGGTGCTGACCGCCCACCACCTCGTGGTGGACCTGTGGTCGCTGTCAGTGCTGGTCGCCGAGTTGCAGGAGTGCTACCGCGCGGCCCGCGCGGACGGCGTCGACCCACTGCCGCCCGCCCCAGCCTTTTCCGACTTCGCCCGCTGGCGGGAGCTCCGAGCCGGCGATCCCTCCCGCGAGCGTGACTGGCGATACTGGCGCGAGAAGCTCGCCGCGCCGCTCCCGGAACTCAGCCTGCCGGCGCCCGCGACGCCCGAGGCCTCGCGCGCGGCGGCGGCGAACTTCGCTCTCGACGGTGCCCTGGCCGCACGCGTCCGCAGGTACGCGGCGGAGTCCGGCACCACCGTCTTCACTGTGCTGCTGACGGCCTACACCGCACTGCTGCACCGGCTCACCGGTCAGGACGATCTGGTGGTCGGCACCCCCGTGGCCACGCGTGAGTGGCCCGGTTCGCCGGACTTCGTGGGTTACGCGGTCAACTCGGTGGCGATCCGAAGCGATCTGACCGGCGACCCCAGTTTCGCCGACCTGGTCGCGCAGACCGCCGACACCCTCAGCGCCGCACTGGACCACCGGGATCTGCCCTTCCCCGCCCTGGTGGAGCAGTTGCAGCCGCACCGTACCCTCGGCCGCTCCCCGGTGTTCCAGACCATGTTCGTGCTGCAGAACCTGCGGGCCGCGCAGCAGAACTCGTTGACCGCCTTCGCGGTCGACGCACCGGACGCCGCCCTGGAGTTCGACGGGCTGCGCGCCGGCGCGGCGCCCCTGCCTGCTGTGGACAGCCAGTTCGACCTGAGCCTGGTGCTCGCGCCCGACGCGGACGCCCTGCTCGGGCGTATCGAGTACGACCCCTCCCGCGTCGACAGGCAGGTCGCGCAGGCCATCGGCGAGCGGTACACCACGCTGCTGCGCGGTGCGCTGGACGACCCGGACGGTCCGGTCGCCCGGCTGTCCGGCCTGACCGAGGCGGAACGCCGACGCACCCTGGAGGAGTGGAACCGCACCGAGCGCGACTTCGGGGACGAGACGTGCCTGCACCAGCTGGTCCTTGAGCAGGCGGCCCGTACCCCCGAGGCGCCGGCCCTGCGGCACGGCACCACGGTCCTGACCTACGCCGAACTCGCGGAACGGAGCCTTCGCCTGGCCAACCGGCTGCGCGGAGCCGGAGTGGGGCGCGGCGACCGAGTGGCGGTGTTCTTGGACCGCGGCCCGGAGCTGGTCACTGCCCTGCTGGCGGTGGGGCGGACCGGAGCGGCGTACGTGCCGCTGGACCCCGGCTACCCGCACGCCCGGCTGACCGCGATCCTGGCGGACTCCTGCGCGTCCGTCGTACTGACTGCGCAATCCCTGCGCACGAACCTGCCGAGCACCGAGGCGACCGTGCTGCTGGCGGACGCGGCCGCCGACGACGGGGTCGCCGCACAGTCCGCCGACGCCGGCCCCGGGCCGACCTCCGAGGACGCCGCCTACGTGCTGTTCACGTCGGGCTCAACCGGCCGGCCCAAGGGGGTTGCCATCGCCCACCGCAGCGCGGTGAACCTGGTGCGCTGGGCGCTGGAGGAGTTCTCCCGGGAGGACCTCACCGGCGTCCTCGCCGCCACCTCCGTCAGCTTCGACCTCTCCGTCTTCGAGCTGTTCGTGCCGCTCGCCTGCGGTGGCACCGTCATCCTCGCCGAGAACGCGCTGAGCCTGCTGGACCATCCGGCCCGGGATCTGGTGACGCTGGTCAACACGGTTCCCTCGGCAGTGGAGGAGCTGCTCGACAACGACGGCTTGCCGCGCACCGTCCGCGTGGTGAACCTCGCCGGCGAGGCGCTCGCTCCGGAACTGGTCGCCCGCATCCGCGCTGCCGGCAATCGGGACCGGGAGGTCTACAACCTCTACGGCCCCTCGGAGACGACGACCTACTCCACCTTCGTCCGTCTGGTCGAGGGGGAGGGGGTGTCGGTGGGTGGTCCGGTGGCGAATACGCGGGTGTTCGTGCTGGATGGTGAGTTGGCTCCGGTGCCGGTGGGTGTGTGTGGGGAGTTGTTTATCGGTGGTGCTGGGGTGGCGTGGGGGTACTGGGGTCAGTCGTCGCTGACTGCGGAGCGGTTTGTGCCGGATGTGTTCGGTGGTGGTGGGGGGCGGTTGTACCGGACGGGGGATGTGGTGCGGTGGCGTTCGGATGGGTGTCTGGAGTTCGTGGGGCGTGCTGATCAGCAGGTGAAGGTGCGGGGTTTCCGTATCGAACTGGGTGAGGTGGAGGCGGTGCTGCGGGGGCATGCGGGGGTGCGTGCTGGTGTGGTGTCGGTGGTGGGTTCTGGTGTGGGGGCTCGTTTGGTGGCGTATGTGGTGCCGGATGGCGGGGAGGGGGGTGAGGGTTTTGTCGCGTCGGTGCGGCAATGGTGTCGTGGGCGGTTGCCGGAGTACATGGTGCCGTCGGGGTGGGTCGTGTTGTCGGCTTTGCCTTTGACGCCGAACGGCAAGGTGGATCGTGGGGCGTTGCCGGTTGCGGGTGATGCGTCGGCTGTGGTGGCCGATTTCGTCGCACCGGTGTCACCGACGCAGTGTCGGGTGGCGGAGTTGTGGCGGGAGCTGCTCGGGCTGGAGCGGGTGGGGCTGCGGGACAACTTCTTCGATCTGGGCGGCCACTCCCTCCTCGCCGCCAGGACGGTGGCCCGGCTCCGCGCGGAACGCGGGATCGCGTTCCCGCTCGGCATGCTCTTCGCGCACCCCCTGCTGGGCGACTTCGCCGACCGCCTGGACGAGCTCACCGGCGCACCCGCGCTTCCCGCCGCGATCGCGGTCTCCCATCGCCGCGCAGACGAGGCGTACGAATCCCGCGCCACCAACGCACAGGAGCGGCTGTGGTTCCTGCAGCAGCTCGACCCCGATGCCGGACGCGCGTACCACCTGCACGGCACCTTCCGGGTCGACGGACCGGTGGACCGGGTGGCGTTGCAACGTGCCCTCAACGACGTGGTGCGGCGCCATCACACTCTGCGGACCCGGTTCCAGCGCGTGGCTGCGCAGTTGCGGCAGATCGTCGAGCCCCGCACAGCAGTGGTTCTCGGCGTCGCCGACCTGCGCGGTCTGCCCGCCGACCGACGCGAGGAGGCCGTTCGGGAGGCAGCCCGCGAGCAGGGCCGGCGTCCCTTCTCGTTGGAAAGGGCGCCGCTGCTGCGCGCCACCCTGTTCCGGCTGGGCACGGCAGAGCACGTTCTCGCCGTCACCACGCACCACATCGTCTCCGACGGCTGGTCCGTGCAGGTCCTGGTCCGCGAGCTCATCGAGCGGTACGAGCACCACATGACGGGCGGGCCGAGCGAGCCGGAGCAGTCGCGTCTGCAGTACGCCGACTATGCCGAGTGGGCACGCGACGAGGCCCGCAGCGACCGGCTGGCCGGACAGCGCGACTACTGGACCTCGCAGCTGGCGGGACTTCCTGACCTGCTGATGCCCACCGACCGGCCCCGGCCGGCGGTGCAGACCTTCCAAGGCGCCACGGTGCGCTTCCCGGTCCCGGCCGAGCTGGTCCGCGCCCTGCGGCAGCGCTGCCGGGACGAGGACGTCACGCTGTACATGGCGGCCCTGGCCGCCTGGACGATCGTCCTGAGCCGACACGCGAACCAGGAGGACTTCGGCGTCGGCACGCCGGTGGCGAACCGGCCCCTGCCGGAACTCGAGTCGCTGATCGGGTTCTTCGCCAATACGGTGGTTATCCGCGCCGACCTGACCGAAGCACCGAGCATCCACGAGCTGCTGCAGCGGCTGCGCGCCGTCTGCGTGGATGCCTACGCCCACAGTGAGGTCCCGTTCGAGTCGGTGGTGGAGGCCCTCCACCCGCACCGCACCCCCGACCGCAACCCGCTCTTCCAGGTGATGTTCGGGCTGCACGAGGCCGAGCTCGGTCCGACAGGGCTGGGGGAGGCGACGCTCACGCCGCTGCGGGACGACCCGGAGGGCGCCAAGTTCGACCTGTCGCTCTTCCTGACGCAGGACGGCGAGCAGCTGCAGGCGATGCTGGAGTACCGCACCTCGCTGTTCGACGCGGCTACGGTGCGTCGGCTGCAGCAGCACTTCCTCGCCGCGCTCGTGGCGGTGGCGTACGATCCGGCCTGCCCGGTGGACGAGGTGCCCCTGCTCTCCTCCGAGGAGCGGGAGCGGATCGTCGTCGAGTGGAACGACACCGACACAGCGGTTCCCGAGCCCCTCCTGGTACCGCTCAGGCTGGCCGAGCAGGCTGCCCGCACCCCGCAGGCCGTCGCCCTGGAGCATGCGGCCGGCAGCCTGACCTACCGCGAACTGTGCCAACGGGTCGAGCAGATCCGCCGTGCACTGCTCCGGCAGGGAGTGGGGCATGGCAACAGGGTCGCCGTCTGCCTGGAGCGCGGGCCGGACCTGGTGTCCGTCCTGCTCGGGGTGCTGGCGTGCGGAGCCGCCTACCTGCCGCTGGACCCGCACCACCCGGACGACCGGCTGAGGTACGTCCTCGCCGACGCCGAGCCGAAGCTGGTGGTGCTCGAGGACCCGGCCGCGCCCTTCGCGCAGGGCCTGGCCACGCTCGTGCCGCCGGCGCCGGAGGACGGGGCCGCCGGCCTCGCACCCGGCGACATCGCGCGGGAGTGGTGCGGCGGCGTGGATCCGCAGGACCTCGCCTACCTGATCTACACCTCGGGCTCGACCGGTCGGCCCAAGGGAGTGATGGTGCCGCACGGCGCCCTCGGTAACTTCCTGACCGCGATGGCCGCACAACTGCCGCTGAACAGCGACGACGTGTTCGTGGCGGTGACCACGCCCTCGTTCGACATCGCTGCGCTGGAGCTGTTCCTGCCGCTGACGCTCGGACTGCGCACGGTGTTGGCCCCCTGGGAGCACACCACCTCGGGAGCCGAACTCGCCGCCCTGCTGGCCCGCTCCGGAGCTACCGCGATGCAGGCCACCCCGGTGACCTGGCGGATGCTGCTGGACGCCGGCTGGAGAGGTTCCGAGGGCTTCGTCGCACTGTGCGGCGGAGAGGCACTGCCCGCCGACGTCGCCGACGAACTGCTCCGCATCGGCGTTCGGCTGTGGAACCTCTACGGCCCGACCGAGACCACCATCTGGTCCTGCGCGACCGAACTGGTCGAGGGGGAGGGGGTGTCGGTGGGTGGTCCGGTGGCGAATACGCGGGTGTTCGTGCTGGATGGTGAGTTGGCTCCGGTGCCGGTGGGTGTGTGTGGGGAGTTGTTTATCGGTGGTGCTGGGGTGGCGTGGGGGTACTGGGGTCAGTCGTCGCTGACTGCGGAGCGGTTTGTGCCGGATGTGTTCGGTGGTGGTGGGGGGCGGTTGTACCGGACGGGGGATGTGGTGCGGTGGCGTTCGGATGGGTGTCTGGAGTTCGTGGGGCGTGCTGATCAGCAGGTGAAGGTGCGGGGTTTCCGTATCGAACTGGGTGAGGTGGAGGCGGTGCTGCGGGGGCATGCGGGGGTGCGTGCTGGTGTGGTGTCGGTGGTGGGTTCTGGTGTGGGGGCTCGTTTGGTGGCGTATGTGGTGCCGGATGGCGGGGAGGGGGGTGAGGGTTTTGTCGCGTCGGTGCGGCAATGGTGTCGTGGGCGGTTGCCGGAGTACATGGTGCCGTCGGGGTGGGTCGTGTTGTCGGCTTTGCCTTTGACGCCGAACGGCAAGGTGGATCGTGGGGCGTTGCCGGTTGCGGGTGATGCGTCGGCTGTGGTGGCCGATTTCGTCGCACCGGTGTCACCGACGCAGTGTCGGGTGGCGGAGTTGTGGCGGGAGCTGCTCGGGCTGGAGCGGGTGGGGCTGCGGGACAACTTCTTCGATCTGGGCGGCCACTCCCTCCTCGCCGCCAGGATGGTCGCCGAACTCCGTGAGACCTTCGGCGCAGACGTCCCGATGCGCGACGTCTTTCTCGACTCGACACTCGAAGCGGTTTCGGCCGCTGTGGACCGCGCGCGCGGATCCACGGTTCAGGGCACGGGCGCGAACGGCGCCGAGGACAGCCTGTTGGACAACCTGGCACGGCTTCCGATGGGCGCATTCGAAGCAATGTTGGCGGATCCGTCCCTGACGGCGCCGACGAGGGGAGCGGACCAATGACCACTGAGGAACCCACAGCAATGGACGCTGTACGGCGTGCCCTGGCCGAGCGGTTGTCGCGGGACGGCGGCACCGCATCCGGCCTCCTGCCGGAACAGCAGCGCACCTGGATGCTGCACGAACTGGACCACAGAGCACCGGGCGCAGTGCTTGGCGTGTACCGGTTGAGCGGACCGCTGGACGCGGCCGCCCTGCAGCAGGCGGTGGCCGGGATCGGCTGGCGGTACGAGCTGCTGCGCAGCAGCTTCCAGGAGTTCGCCGGCCGGCCGCTGCGCGTGGTCTCGAGCTACGCCGAACTCCGCTGCGACCTGGTCGAGGCGTCCGGGCAGGAGGAACCCGCCGCGCTCTTCGAGCGGTACGCGGCGGAGCTGGCCCGCCCGTTCGACGTGGCGCGGGGCCCCTTGGCCCGGCTGACCGTCGTCCGGATCGACGCCGGTACGCACCTGCTGCTGACCGCCCTGCACGAGACGATCGCGGACGAGTGGACGCCGGACATCCTCTGCCGCGCGCTGCTGGACGGGTACCGCGCCCTGCTCGACGGGGACGACGAGGTGGAGCTCACCGCCGACGACTTCACCGCCGTCGTGCGGGCCGAGCGGAGCTGGCTGGACGGAGACGAGGCCGCCGCTTCACTGGCGTTCTGGAAGGAGGTGCTGGACGGGATCCCGTTCCTGCGGCTGCCGACCGACCACCCCCGTCCGGCGGTGAAGACACATCGCTGCGGCACCCGCCTTCGGACGGTCCCGCTCGACCTGGCGGCCGCCCTGGACGGGCTGGGACAGCGTTACGGCACCGACCGGGACACCGTGGTGCTCGCCGCCTTCCAGGCTCTGCTCGGACGCTGGGCCCAGCAGGAGGACATCGCGGTCGGCGTCCGGATACCCGGCCCCCGCGGGGTCTTCGGGCCGCACGCCAACACGGTCGTGATCCGCACGCTGCTCTTCCCGGAGCTGACCGTCGGCCAACTGGTCGACGGCGTACGGGAGATCCGCAAGGACGTGGCGCCGCACAGCCGGATGCCGTTCAGCCGGGTGGTGGACGCCGTGGACCCCGTACGGGACCTGAGCCGTACGCCGCTCTTCCAGGTGCTCTTCACCGCCCGGGAGGCCCTGGAGCCGGTGACCGTCGGCGATCTCACGGTCGCCGCCGAACCCACGCCCGCCGACACCACGCCCTACGACCTCGCGCTCACCGCGTTGACCGGCCCCGAAGTCCAGACCCTCCAGCTCACCTACAACGAGGATCTGTTCGACGGCGGCACAGTCGAGCGGATGCTGGCCCAGCTCACGGCGATGCTGACGCACTTCGCGAGCCACCCGGACGGTCTGGTGGCCACCGTCCCGCTCGCCACCGCCGCCGAACGGCACCTGATCACCACGGACTGGAACGCCACCGAACATGCCTCTCCGCACGACCGCGGCCTGCACGAGCTGGTCGAGGAGCAGGCGGAGCGCACCCCCTCCCTGGTGGCGGTGAGCGACCAGGAGGAGGAACTGCGCTACCGGGACCTCGACGAGCGGGCCAACCAGCTGGCGCGTCACCTGCTGGATCTGGGCATCACGGCGGAGAGCCGGGTCGCCCTCTGCCTGCGGCGATCCGCGCAGACCGTGGTGGCCATGCTCGCCGTCCTGAAGGCCGGCGCGGCCTACGTGCCCCTGGACCCGCAGTATCCGGCGGAACGTCTGGGCTATCTGCTCTCCGACAGCGACAGCCAGGTCCTCATCACCGAGACCGCGCTGCTGGACCGGCTCCCGGCGCACCAGGTGCGCACCATGCTGATGGACGCGGAGTGGGGCGTGGTCGCTGACCGGCCGCGCACCCGCCCGGAGATCACCGTCGACCCCGGCTCGCTGGCGTACCTGATCTACACATCGGGCTCGTCCGGGCTCCCGAAGGGTGTCCTCGTGACGCATGGCGGGATCGTGAACAACCTGACGTGGCGGCAGCGGACCTGGCCGCTACAGCCGGGTGAACGGGTTCTGCAGAACCATCCGTTCAGCTTCGACCCGTCGGTGTGGGCGACCTTCTGGCCGCTCACCGTGGGCGCCGAGTGCGTGATCAGCGCGCCCTCGCAGCAGCTCGACACGGGCGCGTTGGTGCGGCTGATCCGCGACCGGGAGATCGTCCTGTACGGAGCGGTCCCGTCCGTGAACGCCGTGCTGATGGAGCACCCCCAGATCGGCGAGTGCACCTCGCTGCGCCATCTGCTCTCCGGTGCGGAGCCGCTCACCGGCCGACTGCAGCAGGCGGTCCACCAGCGGCTCAGCTCCTCGGTCGCCAACCTCTACGGCCCCACCGAGACCACCATCGACGCCACCTACTGGCAGTGCGCGCGTGACCGGGACCCGCAGGCGGCGCCGATCGGCCGCCCCGTGGACAACCTCCGGGTCTACCTGGTGGACGGCGACGGCCAGCTGGTGCCGCCCGGGGTGCCGGGGGAAATCTGCGTGGCGGGCGTCGGTCTGGCCCGCGGCTACCACCGCCGGCCCGGGCTGACTGCCGAGCGGTTCATCCCCGACCCGTTCTCGGCCGTCCCCGGCGGGCGGCTTTACCGCACCGGCGATCTGGGCCGCTGGCGGCCGGACGGCGCCATCGAGTTCCTCGGTCGCGCCGACCAGCAGGTCAAGGTGCGCGGCTTCCGGGTCGAACTGGCCGAGATCGAATCCGTGATCACCATGTCGGACCAGGTTCGCGACGCGGTCGTGGTGGCCCGCCCGGACGGGCAGAACGGCAGCAGGCTGATCGCCTACGTGGTCCCGAACGACCCAGCCGCCTCGCCCACCACCGCCGGGCTGGCCGAGTTCGTCGGTGACGTACTGCCTTCCTACATGGTGCCCTCGCTCTGGGTCCGGCTGGATGCCCTGCCGCTGACCTTCAACGGCAAGGTGGACCGACGGGCGCTGCCGGAACCGCCGGCCGCGGCGGCCGGCCGTACCGCGCCGCGCAGTCCGCTGGAGGCGGAGGTCGCCCAGGCCTTCGGGGCCGTGCTCGGGGTCGAGGAGATCGGGGTCGAGGACGACTTCTTCGAGCTCGGCGGCACCTCGATCATGCTGGCCCGACTGGCCTCCCGGCTCTTGGCGCAGTACCAGCTCGACATCCCGGTGCACCAGTTCTTCCGGGTACCGACCGTCGCCGGGGTCTCCTCGGTGGTGGAGACGTACAACCGGACGGGCATCGAGGGCGTCATGTCGCAGCAGCACGCCACGCGGCTGGACGAGGACGCCCGGCTGGACGACGACATCGACGCCGGAGGTCTGCCGGCCGGCCGTCACCTCGACCCCCGGGCGGTGCTGCTCACCGGTGCGACCGGATACCTGGGCGCCTTCCTGCTCGAGCAGCTGCTGCGGGAGACCACCGCCTCGGTGTACTGCCTGGTCCGTGCGGCGGACGACGCCGCCGCGTCTCGCCGCATCGAGGACTCGATGCGGAGGTACCTGATCTGGGACGAAAGCTACCGGGAGCGCATCAAGGCCCGGGCGGGCGACCTGGCGCTGCCCCGGCTCGGCACGGGCGAGGAGAGCTGGCGGGAGCTGGCCGAGCAGGTCGACGTGATCTATCACAACGGCGCCCTGGTCAACTTCGTCTACCCCTATTCCGCGCTGCGCGGCCCGAACGTCCGCGGCACCCACGAGGTGTTGCGCCTGGCCTGCACCCACCAGGTCAAGGCGGTGCACTACGTGTCCACCATCGACGTCCTGCTCGCCACGCACACGCCGCGTCCGTTCCTGGAGGACGATGGGCCGCTGCGGAACCCTGTCGAGGTGCCGGGCGGGTACACCGGCAGCAAGTGGGTCGCCGAGAAGATGGTGCACCTGGCCCGCGAACGCGGCATCCCGGTCAGCATCTACCGGCCCGGCCTGATCATGTCGCACTCCGAGACCGGCGCCACCCAGAACAGCGACTACCTGCTGGTCGCCTTCCGCGGCTACCTGCCGATGCGCATCCTGCCCGACTACCCGCGGATCTTCGACACGGTTCCGGTCGACTACGTCGCCAAGGCGATCGTGGGCATCTCGCGCAAGCCCGAGGCGGACGGCCGGTTCTTCCACCTCTTCAACCCGGCCCCGGTGTCGATCCGGCGGTTCTGCGAGTGGATCCAGTCCTACGGCTACGACTTCGACATCGTGCCGTTCGAGGAGGCCCGGCGCCGGGCACTGGAGGTCGACACCAGCCATCCGCTGTACCCGCTGGTGCCGCTGATCCGGGACGCCGAGGTGGCACCGCAGCCCTCCCTGGACCCCGCCTTCATCGACCGGTTGCAACCGGATGCCGAGTGCCGCAACGTGCTCGACGCACTCGTCGGCACCGGGATCGCTTGCCCGCCGATGACCGAGGAGATGGCGCACGCGTGCCTGGAGTACCTGGTCCAGGACGGTTTCCTGCCCACCCCGGCAACGGTCGAGGCAGAGCGGACGGGGAGTGCCGGATGAGCGGCGAGACGGTGTTCCCGCTGCTGCGGCCGGAACGGTTGCCCGGGCCGGCGCAGGTGCGGGCGTACGTGAGCGGCTCAGCCCCGGACCTGCCCGCCGAGTTGGCGGACGCGGCCCGGGCGGATGCCGCCGCCGCGCTGGACGCGCTGCGCGCGGCGCTCACCACCGTGCCGCTTCCGGCCGGCACGTCCCCGGTGCGCGACGACCCGGGCGAGTCTGGCGGAAACCGCGACAACGACCAGTCGTTCGACATTGTCCGGGTGGACGGCGAGCGCGCCGCGATCCTCCTGCACACCACGCTCAAGGGCGCCGAACTGCTGCTGGACGACGCCGTACGCAGCGGGACAGACATCGCCCTGGAGCACTGGCACGCACTGCGGCACGGCTTCGCCGCGCTGCTCGGCCACCTGACGGGTTTGCCGGCCCCCTCGCCCGGGACCGACCCGGGGCCGGGCCCGCGCGGCGCTGACGGTCGGCCCTCCGACGCGCTGCGCCGCTGGGTACGCGGACACCGCATCTTCATGGTGCTCATCCAGGGCCTGGTGATCGCGGTGGACGAGCTGGCCGACACGGTCGCCCGGGCCGAGTCCGACCAGGCCGCCGAGGCGCTGGACCTGGCCGCGTCCTTGATGCGGGCGTCGGAAGCCGCACTGCGCTTCGCGGGCGACTTCACCCGGGAGGAGTACCAGGATCTGGTCCGCCCGACGCTGATGCCCCCGGCTGCTCCGCCGGGACTCAGCGGCCTGCACTGGCGCGACCACGAGCACCTGGTGAAACGGCTCGCAGAGGTCCGGCAGCTGCTCGCGGGGGTGGATCCCACCCTGGTTCCGCTGCGGGCCGCATTCCGCGAGGCCTACGCCGCGGCGTACGACGCCCACCGGTTCGTCTGTGCCCGGTTCGTGGGGGAGGACGTCGGAAGCCTGCTGATGACGCCCAAGTCCAAGAAGTCGGCGGTGGGTGTGCTCACCCAGTACAAGCGCGTCCGCCTTCAACATATCCCTGACTGAGCTCCGCTCCCTCCTGGAGGTAGTGATGTTGACCCAGGTCGAGTTGTCCGACCACCTGTCCGAGTATGTGCGGGAGGTCTCGCTGCGGGACACCCCGCTCCTCGCCGCACTACGGGCGGAGACCATCGCGATGCCGCTGGCGACGATGCAGGTCTCGGCCGAGCAGGGGCAGTTCCTCGGCACGCTGGTCCGGGCGCTGGGGGCGCGCCGGACCCTGGAGGTCGGTGTCTTCACCGGTTACAGCCTGCTGAGCACCGCATTGGCACTGCCCGCCGATGGCCGGGTGGTGGCGTGCGACATCAGCCCCGAGTGGACGTCCGTCGCCATGAGGTACTGCGCACGCGCCGGAGTGGCCGACAAGGTGGATCTGCGGCTCGGGGACGCCAAGGAGAGCCTGCGCCGGCTGCTGGGCGAGGAGGGGGCGGCGGGCTCGTTCGACTTCGCCTTCATCGACGCCGACAAGGTGTCCTACGAGGAGTACTACGAGGCCGCACTGGAGCTGCTGCGGCCCGGCGGAACGATGGTGTTCGACAACGTGCTCTGGTCCGGCCTGGTGGCGGACCAGGACACCACCGACGGCGACGCCGTCGCGCTGCGCGAGTTCAACCGCCGCCGGCACAGCGACGACCGGATCGACCTGAGCCTGCTTCCCTACGCCGACGGCCTGACCGTCGCCGTCAAGCGCTGACAACCCATTCCCCCTCGGCGGCCGGTGGCCGCCGAGGGGGACCGAGAGGAGAGAACGATGCCTGGATTCCTGTCCGACGACGAGAGCTACCCCTGCCGCGTGGTG
>CBFGQM010000028.1:0-25363 GCA_965650905.1 uncultured Streptomyces sp.
CGCGGCGGTCACTACCGCGAGGACTACCCGAACCGCGACGACGTCAACTTCATGCGCCACACCATGGCGTACCGCGAGGTGGGCGACGACGGCACCGAGTCCATCCGTCTCGACTACAAGCCGGTCGTCCAGACCCGCTACCAGCCGATGGAGCGTAAGTACTGATGGCTACCCCGACCCTGGACAAGCCGGCCGAGGCCGACAAGCCCGAGCCCGGCTTCACCGACTCGCCGTACATCACGGTCACCTTCCGCATCCGCCGCTTCAACTCGGAGGTCTCGGCGGAGGCGACCTGGGAAGACTTCCAGGTCGAGATCGACCCGAAGGAGCGTGTCCTCGACGCTCTGCACAAGATCAAGTGGGACCTCGACGGGACCCTGACGTTCCGCCGCTCCTGCGCGCACGGGATCTGCGGCTCGGACGCCATGCGGATCAACGGCAAGAACCGCCTCGCCTGCAAGACGCTGATCAAGGACATCAACCCTGAGAAGCCCATCACGGTCGAGGCCATAAAGGGCCTCACGGTCCTGAAGGACCTGGTCGTGGACATGGAGCCGTTCTTCCAGGCGTACCGCGACGTGATGCCCTTCCTGATCACGAAGGACACCAACGAGCCGACGCGCGAGCGTCGCCAGACGGCCGAGGACCGCGAGCGCTTCGACGACACGACGAAGTGCATCCTCTGTGCCGCCTGCACGTCCTCGTGCCCGGTGTTCTGGAACGACGGCCAGTACTTCGGCCCGGCCGCCATCGTGAACGCCCACCGCTTCATCTTCGACTCGCGCGACGAGGCCGGTGAGCAGCGGCTGGAGATCCTCAACGACAAGGACGGCGTGTGGCGTTGCCGCACGACGTTCAACTGCACGGACGCCTGCCCGCGCGGTATCGAGGTCACGAAGGCGATCCAGGAAGTGAAGCGAGCGCTGATCACGCGGCGCTACTGACGCCGGCCGGCGTCTGGCGCCCGGGCGCACCCCCGGCCTTCGGCTTGGGGGTGCGCCCGTCAGGGGCGCGGGGAACTGCGCGACCGGCCACGAACGACCAGCAGCCCCGTCTACGACTCTTCGCTCAGCGCCCCGAGGGGTCCGGGGGCGCAGCCCAGCGCGGGGTCAATCACGTGGGAGCAGCGGACCCAGTGGGCCCAGGTCGATGTTCAGGTCGTCCTCGGTGAGGCCGAAGTGCTCGCGAAGTTCGGCCATGTGCTCCTCCAGCGCCATCAGGGTCCGCCCGACCTGCTCGATCTGCTCGTCGCTGACGTCGCCCTGGTCGATCCGGCGCAGCGCCTGCCGCTCCATCAGCTGGCGGAGCAGTTCCACGACGGTCATTACCAGGCCTGCCAGGCTCCGCCGCGCCGATTCCTGGTCCAGCTCCAGTCGCCGGGGGAGACGGCTTCCTTCGGTCCGGCGGTCGTCGGACCGGCGGTCGTCGGTCCGACAGTCGTCGGTCCGGTGGTCGTCCGCGCGGCGGTCGTGGTTGTCAGGCCGGCGACCGGTCGTCATCAGCCTCGCCGCCCTCCGCGCGTACCGAAGCGATCAGCGCCCGCAGTGAGATGCGTACCAGGTCGAGATCAGCGATGGACAGGGTGATCTCCCCGGTGATCACGACGCCTCCGGCCAGCACCCGGTCGAGCAGGTCGACCAGGGCCACCTCGCGCTGCTCGACCGCGCGCGTCACCGCTCCTCGCTCCCCAGGCCTCCCGTCTCGTGCTCCGACACCGGCAACGCGGTAAAGGAGTACGGCGGCCACGGCCCGCTGAGTTCAAGTCCGACCCCCGGGAAACGCTGCCCGAGGTCGGAGACCAGGGCGGTGAAGTCCGCAACACGCTCGTCGGGCACGAGGTAGGAGTTGTTGAGGATCATCCAGCCCTCGTACGCGGCCAGCGCGGCGTCCTGCGGTGGGTGCACGGCGCCCTCCACGGACGGCTCCGACAGGGCGGCGTGAATCTCCTCGGCCTGCCGGGTGACGCGCAGATGCGCGGTCTCCTTCTGCTCCCGCTGGGCGCGGCGGCGCAGCAGATACGCGGTGCCGGGCTTCTCGCCGCCGCCCTCGCCCGGCTCCTCGGACGAGTCCGGCAGAAAGGCCTTGGGATCGGCGAACGCCTTCACGCCCCACTCCGTCCGTCCGGCCACCCGCTCCAGCGCCACGGCGAGGTCCGCCTTCCGGTCCACGAGCATGGCGCGTACGCGGTCGTCGTCGTGGAAGAGGGTCCCGAAGCGCAGCGGAATGACGGGGCCGCGACGGGACGCCTCACCGATGACCTGATGGTGGGCCCGTGCCGACCCTTCCAGCCAGCGCAGGTCCTGCAGATGCTCGTGCATCGCGTCGTCGTCGAAGTCCTTCAGCGGTACGGAACCGACGACGGCGGCCAGGCCCGCGCCCCCGATGACACGCACCGGCTCGCCCGCGATGCCCGTACGCCCCTTCAGCGGACCGGCGCCCGCGTCTTCGGCGGAGGTCACGGCGTACAGCCAGGTGGCGAGCGGTTCGGTCACGTCCCCTCCTCCTCGGGCTCGTACTCGGGCTCCTCCGCCAACTCCTCTTCGGGTTCCTCGTCCGGTTCCTCGTCCTCGAACACCTCGCTCTCCTCGCTCTCCGCCTCGTCGCTCTCCAGTTCCCCCTCCGGCTCCACACTCTGCGGTTCCGCCCCCGGCCGGCCGCGCCGCCGTGCGTCGTCGCGGTCGCGCTCCAGCTCGGCGATCTGCCGCCGCAGCCGCTCGTTCTCGTCCAAGGCGTCCCCGGCGTTCCTGGCCCGGGACGAGAGGCTGGGGTCGTGCTCCCACCAGTCGATGCCCATCTCGCGGGCCCGGTCCACGGAGGCGACCAGCAGCCGGATCTTGATGGTCAGCAGTTCGATGTCCAACAGATTGACCTGGATGTCGCCGACGATGACGATGCCCTTGTCCAGAATGCGGTCCAGGATGTCGGCCAGGCTCGACGGTGCGGTGCTGGTGGCGGGCTCACGCGCGCCGCCCTCGCGGCGGCTCGGAAGGTTCCAGTCGGAACTCTGGCTCATTCGCCCTCCTCAGAGCGGCCCCGGTCGTAGCGCTGGGCACGGCGATACGAGACGAGGTCGCCCTGCGTGTCGAGCCGGACGCGGTATTCGGCCAAGATGTCGGTGGAGTCCGGGATCCGGTGGCTCTCCACCACCTCGACGCCGACGAGCCAGCCGTCTTCCTCGCGCTCCAGCGAGGTCACGCCTTCCGGGTCCTTACCGGTGAGCAGCTGCACATGCTGCGCAGCGCTCCTGGCGACCTCGCGGGCGTCAGCTTTGGGACCCCGCGACGGGCGGCGGCGCGGCTCCTCGCGCCGCCCGTGATCCTCGCGTTGTTCTTCGCGGTCCTTGAGGTGCTGCTCACGGGAGCGGTCCGCACGCTCTTCGCGATGTTCGCGGGAGCGCTCCCCGCCGTGCCCGCCGTGCTCACCCGCGCCCGCGCCCGAGCCCTCGTCACGGCCGTCACGGGAGCGCTCCGTCCGAACGGCCCGGGAACGCCGCTGACGGTGTTCGCTTTCGTCCCGTTCCTCCCGGGGCACGCCTCACACCTCCACGCCCCCGGCGGCTTGTCCGCCGTCGAGCAGTCGACTGACCAGTTCGCTCTCCCGCTCGGCCGCCTCCTCCTCGCTGATCTCTCCGGACTCCCGTGCCGCCGCGACCTCATCCAGGCGCTGCTGGATCACCGCGGGGTCCGCCAGCTCCCGCATCGCCTGCTGGTGGATCTGCTCAGCGATCCACGCGATGCCCCGGACAGGGGCCAGCGGCAGGGTGACCAGCCCCGTGAACAGCCCCATGGCTAGCCGCCTCCCTCGCCGGCTGTCGCTGCGACTTCCTTGTCGGCGCTGAGCGCGTCACCCACGAAGTCGTACGGGGCCATCGGTCCGAGCAGACGCATCTCGACCCGGTTCCGCCACTGCTCGGCAAGTTCCTCGACGGCTTTCTCGAACGCCTCTCGCTGTCTGTCCTCGATCAGGAAGGAGGCGGTGACCAGCCCTTCGGCGGCCGCCGGCTCCGTCGAGAACATGGCGTGCACCAGCGGTTCCAGCCGCTGGGCCACCTCCTGGAAGTCCGTCTGCCGCTTGGCCTCGATGGCGTTCACAATCAGCTCCCCCAACCGGACCCGCTGCTCGTACCCGGCTTGTTCCGGAAGGGCGGCCAGCTCGTGCCGGAGTCGCCGGACCTCCTCCTGCTCGTCCAGCACCTCTCGCAGCACCGCATCCCGTACGTACTGCGCCCTGAGCGTGAACTGCGCCTTGCTCCGGAGCCGTTCGAGGGCCTGGGAGAAGTCCTCACGGCCCTCGGTCAGCAACTCGTCGACCACCGCGCCGGTGTCCCCGAGCACCGTGCCGAAGCGGAACGGCAGCACGGGAGAGTCGGCGGCGGCCATGGCGTCCAGCACACGGGCATGAGCGCGCAGATCGTCGGGAGTGCCGATCGCCTTGTCGGTGGGTACCTCGCTCACCAGGGCGGCGAGGCCGCCATGGCGTACGAAGCCCACCCGGAACTCCGGATCGCCGACCGGGCGCAGGTCTTCGACCACCGCATCGTCCGTACGGTCGGCCGGCACGACTCCGTACACGTAGCAGGCGGTCACGTCCTCGGCCGTCATCACTCGCGCTCCCTACTCCTCTTCCTGCGCCGGGGCGCCTCTTCTTCCTCGTCGGCCTCCTCCTCGTATGGGTCCTCGTCCTCGTCCCCGCCCCCCAGCAGGTCGGTGACCGTGTCCTTGACGCCTTCCAGCGCGCCGCGGGTCTTCTGACGTCCGCCGCCTTCCTGCAGCTGGTTCATCAGGTCGGGCAGCCCCTTGGTCTCGGTGCCGGACCGGGCGATGTCGAGTCGGTTCGCGGCTTCGGCGAACCGCAGATACGTGTCCACGCTGGCGACGACGACGCGGGCGTCCACCGTCAGCAGTTCGATCCCCACCAGGGACACGCGCACATAGGCGTCGACGACCAAGCCCTTGTCGAGGATCAGATCGACCACGTCGGCGAGGCCGCTGGCGCTGGGCCGACTCAGGGCTCCGCCCTGCTGGCTTGCCACAGTCACGGCACTTCACCCCTTCCCGGACGAGAGGTCGTCAGCGACGGGCGCGCCGCTTCGGCTTCTCATCGTCATCGGGCTCCTCATCGGGCTCCACTTCGAACTCGGCGTCTGCCTCGTCGTCCTCGTACTCCTCCTCGTACTCGGACTCCTCGCGGCCCTCTTCCTCGTCTTCTTGGTCCTCCTCGTCCTCTTCCTCGTCTTCTCGGTCCTCGTCCTCTTCCTCAGCGCGAGGCTCTTCCTCCTCGCCCTCGGCCCGCTGCTTTTGTCCCTCTTCCTCCTCACTGACGACCTCGCCGTCGTGAATCGTGCCCCTCCAGCCCTCGATCTCCTCGTCGGGGTGAGGGCTGAGCAGTACCTCGGACATGACGTGACGACGGAAGTGCTTCAACTCGAGCCGCGCCCGGCGGCCCGGTGCCCGCCAGAGATTTCCCGTGTACTCGAAGAAACCCTGCGGGTGGTACTGAAGGACCAGCAGAATCCTGGTGAGGTCGGGCGTCACCTCGTGGAAGGTGACCGCGCCGTCCACATAGCCCTTCGCCGCCTTCGACCTCCAGACGATCCGCTGGTCGGGCACCTGCTCGACGATCTCGGAGTGCCATTTCCGGCGGGAGAGGAAGATCTTCGCCGTCCACTCCAGTTCCGTGTCGGTCTCCTGCTCGACGTCCTCGACCTTCTTCATGAAGTCAGGGAAGTCCTCGAACCGGGTCCACTGGTCGTAGGCAAGCGGGAGTGGCACGCCCACGTCGATCTGCTCGACGATGTTGGTGACCTTGAGTTTCTTGCTCTTGACGCCGCCCTTGCCCTTGGCCTCACCTCCGAGGCCCGGGACGGCCTCCTTCGCCTTTTCCTTGGCCATATCGGTTACCTGATGCAGCCCCGCCTTCACCAGGGGCTTCACCGGCACCTTGAACGAGGTCCCACCGCCCTGCCCGCCGGAGGTCACCGACTTCAGCGCCTTCTCCCCCAATGCGAGCAGGACGTCCTGCATGTCCTTGACCAGCCGTTCAGTGGGCAGCTCCTTGGTGAGAGTTCCGAGCCCGCCCTTACGCTGGCCATCCGTTTCCTCTGCCATAGCCCTCACCCTCGGCTTCGCCGCGCAGGCCCTTGGGCACCTGTCTTCTTCTTGGCCGCGGCCGGACGGTCACTCGACTTGTGCTTGACGGGATGCGCGCGCGCTGGTTCCCTGGCCTGCGCCTTGGACCTCCGCTCGCCGCCCTCGCCCTCCGTGTCCCGCGTCTTCTCCCTCTCCGGGGCCGTCTTCCGGGTCGGCCTCTCGGGCGGCTCCTCCTCCGCCTCCGACTCACCCGGAGCCGCACGCAGCGACGTGGCCCGCGCCTCCAGGCGGTCACTCAGCGCGTCGATCCGTTGGCTGGCCGCCGATACGGCCGCCGTCCGCCCCGCGGAGACCAGCTGGCCGCGGACTTCCTTGGTGAGCTTGCCGAGCTCGGAGGACTTCGCCTGCCCCAGCCCCGCCGTAGGCCTCCCCGACGCGAGCCGCCTTCCGGCCGCCATACCAGCGAGTGTCAACGCCAACCGCATCTTGTGACGGCGCCCCATGAGGTAACCGCCGGCGAGGGCCAGACCCACCTGACCGTTCATGGTCACTCCTCCTCTCGAACGAGAGTGAGTGTTTTGTACGGATACATCACCAATCAAGCGTGTTTCCACTATCGCACCTCCTCACACTCCCGAGCCTTGACGAACCCGCTCCGAGGATTCGGAGATGATGCTCTCGCGGGGCGTACGGATGCCGGCCAGGACACGTGGCTGACGGCCCGGCCCGGCCAACGCGCTCGCGAGAGCATGGTTAGGCGCGCTAAACGACTGTGGAAACGAGCAGTTGAACACCCCTGCCGCAAGGGTGTAGGGCTGTCGGTCGGATACTGGCAGGGAACGCCCCACCCGCAGTCAGTCAGTTCAGAGTGCTTAGGACTCAATCCCATGAAGCTCAGCCGCCCCGTCTCGTGGTTCCTGCTCGCCTTTGGCGCATGGTCGTGGGTGATCTGGGTGACGTTTGCCAAGAACTTGTTCCAGGACGCAAGCGGTCTCGCGTTTGAGAACGGCAGTCCTACCGCGTACCTCTGGGTGCATCTCGCCTTGGCTATCACGTCGTTCATCCTGGGCACGGCCATTGGCGTGATCGGCTTCCGGGCTGTGCGCGCTCACATGAAAACGCCCGGTCTGTGACCACGGGGGCAGAGTCACGGACGGGGCAACCGACTCGCTGAGCCTTGCTTGCGTCCTCAGTGAGCCGGGGCTGTTCGTTCCCCGGGCGGGCATGGCCGGTCACCACATGACGGGAGAGTGCACCAGAGGGGAGGACACCCGTGGGGAGGACACCCGAGGGGAGGGCTGTGCGACCTCGCCGCCCGGAGCCCTGTACGTTCTCGAGCGTGTCCGCCATGAAAAAGACCACGAAGTCCTCCCTGCTGATTACTTCCGCCATCGTGCCCTTGTCGCTCACCGCAACCGTCGCCGCCATCGCGCCCGCCTTCGCGGACGGAACGCCGACTCCGACCGCGAGCCCGACGTCGGCCCGGACAGCGACTCAGACACCGACTCCGAAGGCCACCACCTCGCTGAGCGCCACACCGCCGGCGAACATGTCGACCATGGGCGGTGCCCCACTCGGCAGGGTCGGCACCCAGGTGAACCTCGGCACCGGCGTCCCGGTCCTCCCGAAGGACCTGAGCGCCCGTTCCTGGATCGTCGCGGACGCCGAGTCCGGCGACGTCCTGGCCGCGCACAACGCGCACTGGCGGCTGCCCCCGGCCAGCACCCTGAAGATGCTGTTCGCGGACACACTGCTGCCGAAGTTCGCCAAGACCGAGAAACACAAGGTCGTGCCCGCCGACCTGGCGGGCATCGGCGCGGGCTCCAGCATGGTCGGCGTCAAGGCGGACGAGACATACACGGTCCATGATCTGTGGCTCGGCGTCTTCCTTCGCTCCGGCAACGACGCCGTACGCGTCCTTTCCGCGATGAACGGCGGCGTCGACCAGACGGTCGAGGACATGAACGCACATGCCGAAGAGCTCCAGGCCCTCGACACGCATGTCGTCAGCCCGGACGGCTACGACGAGAACGGGCAGATGTCATCGGCGTACGACCTGACCCTGTTCGCCCGCTCCGGCCTGCAGAAAAAGGACTTCCGGGAGTACTGCTCCACAGTGCGCGCCCAGTTCCCGGGCGGGACCACGAAGAACAAGAAAGGCAAGAAGACCCGCGAGTCCTTCGAGATCCAGAACACCAACCGGCTACTGACGGGCGACTACGGCCTCGACGTCTACAAGGGCATCGCGGGTGTGAAGAACGGCAACACCACGAACGCGGGCGCCACCTTCACCGGTGTCGCCGAACGCGACGGCAAGGTGCTGCTCGTCACGGTCATGAACCCGAAGACGGAAGAGCACGACGAGGTCTACAAGGAGACCACCCGCCTTCTCGACTGGGGCTTCCAGGCGTCGGGGAAAGTCGAGCCGGTGGGTGAGCTGGTGCCGCCGAAGAGCGCGGACACGGGCTCGCGGCCGGGTGGCAAGGCCTCCGGCGAGGCGGGGGGATCCCGAGCAGCGGGCGGCTCAGGTGACGGCGAGAAGGCCGTCGCCTCGGCTCAGGCGACGGGATCGAGCGGCATAGGAATGGCGCTGGCGATCATCGGCGGAGTACTCGCACTCCTCGCGGCCGGGGCGTTCCTCATCAATCGCCGCTGGCCGCTGCCCGACCTGATGCGCCGTCGCCCACGCGGCTGACGCCCGCTTCACCCGGAACCCCTTTCGGCGCCCATTTCGGCGACCGTTTCGGCGACCGTTTCGGTTGTCTTTGGCGGCCCCGGCGGCGGGGCGGCTCGACGCCGGGCAGCAGCGTCAGAACGTACAGGAGATGCCGGAAGTCGGCGAGGACAGCGATGGGGAAGGCGGCGAATGCAGCAGCGCGCCACTCCAGCCGGCCTCGTCGATGCCGAGCTGCCGGGCCGTCCAGCCCGCCGCCGGCGCGGAGCAGGAAACCCCTTCGTGGTCCTCAGGCGCGCGCGGGCGCCGTTCGACGGGGCGGGGCCTGGTCGGTGCTCAGCGCGCGGGCAGCGTGGTGTCCCGCTTCTCGGGCTCGTTCCCCTGCGGAGGCGACACCGCTCCCCCGAAAAAGAAGTCGCGCAGTCGGCGCCACACCCCGTCGGCGCCCTGCTCGTACAGCGAGAAGCCCGTGCACGGCCACTCGGCCTCGTACTCGGACAGCTCCTCGAACGCGCGGTCCATCGGCTCGTCCTCGATGCCGTGCGCCACCGTCACATGCGGGTGGTACGGGAACTGAAGCTCGCGTGCCACGGGCCCGGACGCGTCCCGGACCTGCTTCTGCAGCCAGGTACAAGCCTCGGCCCCGTCCACGACCCGCACAAACACGACGGGCGACAGCGGGCGGAAGGTTCCCGTGCCGGACAGCCGCATCGGGAAGGGGCGCCCGGCGGCCGCGACCTCGGCGAGATGCACCTCGATCGCCGGCAGCGCCGAGTCGTCGACCTCCGTCGGCGGCAACAGGGTGACGTGGGTGGGAATGCCGGAAGCCGCGGGGTCGCCGAAGCCCGCGCGCCGCTCCTGGAGCAGGCTGCCGTGTGGCTCCGGGACCGCGATCGACACACCGATCGTTACGGTCCCCACGTCGTCTCCTGTCGTCGTTGTGGTGTTCTGCGTGGTGTTCTGCGTGGTGTCCTATGTGGTCTACGCGTTCCTGACGGGCAGGGGTGGCTGCTGGTCCTGTGTGTCGCTGTTTCCCTACGGCCTACGACTGTACGGCCGTAGGGCCCGGTCTAGCGTGTCAGCGCCCGGGTCAGTGCTTGGCGGGCAGGAAACCCACCTTGTCGTAGGCCTGGGAGAGCGTCTCCGCGGCGATGGCGCGCGCCTTCTCCGCACCCTCGGCCAGGATCGAGTCGAGCGTCTCCGGGTCGTCCAGGTACTGCTGGGTGCGCTCCCGGAACGGCGTCACGAAATCGACCACGATCTCGGCGAGGTCCGTCTTGAGCGCACCGTAGCCCTTGCCTGCGTACTTCTCTTCCAGTTCCGCGATACCGGCTCCGGTGAGGGTCGAGCAGATGGTCAGCAGATTGCTGATACCCGGCTTCCGCACCAGGTCATACCTGATGACCGTGTCGGTGTCGGTGACCGCGCTCTTGACCTTCTTGGCGGTGGCCTTGGGGTCGTCGAGGAGGTTGATGAGGCCCTTCGGAGTCGACGCCGACTTGCTCATTTTGATCGACGGGTCCTGAAGGTCGTAGATCTTCGCCGTCTCCTTGAGGATGTACGGCGACGGGACCGTGAATGTCTGTCCGAAGCGGCTGTTGAAGCGCTCGGCGAGGTCGCGCGTGAGCTCGACGTGCTGGCGCTGGTCCTCGCCTACGGGGACCTCGTTGGCCTGGTAGAGCAGGATGTCCGCGACCTGCAGGATCGGGTACGTGAAGAGGCCGACCGAGGCACGGTCGGCGCCCTGCTTGGAGGACTTGTCCTTGAACTGGGTCATGCGGGAGGCCTCGCCGAAGCCGGTGAGGCAGTTCATGACCCAGGCGAGCTGCGCGTGCTCGGGCACATGGCTCTGAACGAAGAGAGTGCAGCGCTCCGGGTCGAGGCCGGCGGCCAGCAGCTGGGCGGCGGCGAGCCGGGTGTTGGAGGGCAGGTCCGCGGGGTCCTGCGGAGTGGTGATCGCGTGCAGGTCGACGACCATGTAGAACGCGTCGTGGCTCTCCTGCAGGGCCACCCACTGACGGACGGCGCCGAGGTAGTTGCCGAGGTGGAACGAGCCTGCGGTGGGCTGGATTCCGGAGAGCACGCGGGGACTTTCAGAGGCCATGGGCTCATTCTCTCAGGTGTCGGGGGCCGCTCCGGAACTGGTCGGAAACAGGTGGGAACCAATCTGTCTCCGGCGGTGTGCCAAGAGTGTGACTACGCCGCCCGGCGGCCCGGGCGAACCGTGGCCGCCGCGGGAGCCGCGACAGCCACGGTCAGGCTGATCGACGTGTGAGACCGCGTATGGTGCCTGAGCCCTGAGGCCGCCTCAGCCGAGGTCGATCTCCGGGTACAGCGGGAAGCCGGCCAGCAGGTCGGTGGCCCGGTGGGAGATCTCGTCCGCGATCTTCGGGTCCAGGAGGTGCTGGGCCTTGGAGGGGAGCCCCTTGGCGGTGGTTCCGGGCTCGGTGGTGGTGAGGACGCGGTCGATCAGGGCGGCGATCTCGTCCATCTCGGCGGTGCCGAGGCCACGCGTGGTGAGGGCCGGGGTGCCGATGCGGATGCCGGAGGTGTACCAGGCGCCGTTGGGGTCGGCGGGAATGGCGTTGCGGTTGGTGACGATGCCCGCATCGAGGAGGGCGGATTCGGCCTGTCGGCCGGTGAGGCCGTAGGAGGAGGCGACGTCGATCAGGTTGAGGTGGTTGTCGGTGCCGCCGGTGACCAGGGTGGCGCCGCGGCGCATCAGGCCTTCGGCCAGGGCGCGGGCGTTGTCGACGACGGCCCGGGCGTAGTCACGGAACTCGGGGCGGCGGGCCTCGGCGAGCGCGACCGCCTTGGCGGCCATGACATGCGGAAGGGGGCCGCCGAGAACCATCGGGCAGCCGCGGTCGACCTGGTCCTTGAGGGAGTCGTCACACAGGACCATGCCGCCGCGCGGGCCGCGCAGCGACTTGTGGGTGGTGGTCGTGACGATCTGGGCGTGCGGGACGGGGTCGAAGTCGCCGGTCAGGACCTTGCCAGCGACGAGACCGGCGAAGTGCGCCATGTCGACCATCAGCGTCGCGCCGACCTCGTCGGCGATCTCGCGCATGATGCGGAAGTTCACAAGACGGGGGTAGGCGGAGTAGCCGGCGACGATGACCAGGGGCTTGAACTCGCGAGCGGAGGTCCGCAGGGCCTCGTAGTCGATGAGGCCGGTGGCCGGGTCGGTGCCGTAGGAGCGCTGGTCGAACATCTTGCCGGAGATGTTCGGGCGGAAGCCGTGGGTGAGGTGACCGCCGGCGTCCAGGGACATGCCGAGCATGCGCTGCTTGCCGAAGGCCTGGCGCAGTTCGGCCCAGTCGGCCTCGGAGAGGTCGTTGACGTTGCGGACGCCGGCCCGCTCCAGGGCGGGTGCCTCGACGCGCTGGGCAAGGACGGCCCAGAAGGCGACGAGGTTGGCGTCGATGCCGGAGTGCGGCTGCGCGTAGGCGTGCTGGGCGCCGAAGAGTTCGCGGGCGTGCTCGGCGGCGAGGGCTTCGACGGTGTCGACGTTGCGGCAGCCGGCGTAGAAGCGGCGGCCGACGGTGCCCTCGGCGTACTTGTCGCTGAACCAGTTGCCCATGGCAAGGAGGGTGGCCGGGGAGGCGTAGTTCTCGGAGGCGATCAGCTTGAGCATCTCGCGCTGGTCGGCGACCTCCTGGCCGATGGCGTCGGCGACCCGGGGCTCGACGGCGCGGATCACTTCGAGCGCGCTGCGGAAGGCGGTGGATTCGGTGGGGAGAGGCGCGGGGTTGTCAGACATGAGGGACCTCCGGACGTTGCGTTCAGCGTTCACGGTTCGGCCCAGGCGCACGGCACTCGGTCACCGTGTCTCCTCGCGTGACCACTCCGGGCCCTCAGCCGGCCGGTTCCTGCGGCCCGGGCTGGGGTCCGGGGTCGTCCCCCGGGAGCACATGGTGCGGGCCGCTCCCCGATGGTCGGTCCCATCCCAGCGCGCCAGTCACGGCCCGCCGAGCAGCCTACCGGGCGCGCCGGACCGCCGGCCACGCGGTGGTAGCCGCAGCTCGAGTCGCCCCGTCCACCGTGCGAGCGACGATAGGGAGTAACACAAGCCGCCCGGTGCCGTGAGACGTGAGAACGGAGATCCCGTGACCGCTACGGAAACACTGATCGCCTCGGCCGAGACGCACAGCGCGCACACCTACCATCCGCTGCCGGTCGTCGTGGCCACGGCGGACGGGGCATGGATGACGGATGTCGAGGGGCGCCGCTTTCTCGACCTGCTGGCCGGGTACTCGGCGCTCAATTTCGGGCACGGCAACAGACGGCTGATCGATGCGGCCGGAGCGCAGCTGGAGCGCGTGACGCTGACATCACGAGCGTTCCATCACGACCGGTTCGCCGCATTCTGCACACAGCTGGCCGAGCTGTGCGGCATGGAGATGGTGCTGCCGATGAACACGGGCACGGAGGCGGTCGAGTCGGCTGTGAAGACCGCGCGGAAGTGGGGGTACCGGGTCAAGGGCGTGCCCGACGGGATGGCGAAGATCGTCGTGGCGGGCAACAACTTCCATGGGCGTACGACGACGATCATCAGCTTCTCCACGGACGCGGCGGCGCGGGCGGACTTCGGGCCGTACACGCCCGGCTTCGAGATCGTCCCGTACGGGGATCTGACCGCGATGCGTGAGGCGCTCACGGAGAACGCGGTCGCCGTGTTGCTCGAGCCCATCCAGGGCGAGGCGGGGGTGCTGGTGCCGCCGGCCGGTTATCTCGCGGGCGTACGGGAGTTGACGCGCGATCGGAACGTGCTGTTCGTGGCGGACGAGATCCAGTCGGGGCTGGGCAGGACGGGACGTACGTTCGCGTGTGAGCACGAGGGCGTGGTGCCGGACATGTATCTGCTGGGCAAGGCGCTCGGGGGCGGCGTGGTGCCGGTGTCGGCGGTGGTGTCGTCGGCCGCGGTGCTGGGGGTGTTCCGGCCGGGTGAGCACGGTTCGACGTTCGGCGGGAATCCGCTGGCCTGCGCCGTGGCACTGGAGGTCATCGCCATGCTGCGGTCCGGCGAGTTCCAGACGCGTGCCGCGGAGCTCGGCGAGCATCTGCACCGTGAGCTGGGGCTGTTGAACGGTACGGGCAGGGTGACGCAGGTGCGCGGACGGGGCCTGTGGGCGGGGGTCGACATCGCCCCGGCCTACGGCACGGGCCGGGAGGTCTCCGAGAAGCTGATGGACCGGGGTGTGCTGGTCAAGGACACCCACGGGGTCACGATCCGGATCGCCCCGCCGCTGGTGATCAGTAAGGAGGACCTGGACTGGGGACTCACCCAACTCCGGGCCGTACTGGGCGCCTAGGGCGTGAGCGCCGGTAGCAGCGAGCCCGCACAGCCGGGTGGCCGTACGGGCTCGCGAAACACGGGTCGGGGCCGGCTCGGCCGTCCGCCGTGGTCGGCTCAGATGAGGCCGAGCCCACGCACCGCCTCGCGCTCCTCCACCAGTTCCTGGACGGAGGCGTCGATGCGGGAGCGGGAGAACTCGTTGATCTCCAGGCCCTGGACGATCTCGTACTTCCCGTCCCTCGTCGTGACCGGGAAGGAGGAGATGAGGCCCTCGGGCACGCCGTACGAGCCGTCGGACGGGATGCCCATGGAGGTCCAGTCGCCGTCCGCCGTGCCGTTGACCCAGGTGTGGACGTGGTCGATGGCGGCGTTCGCGGCGGAGGCCGCGGAGGACGCGCCACGGGCCTCGATGATGGCCGCGCCGCGCTTGGCGACCGTCGGGATGAAGTCCTCGGCCAGCCACTTCTCGTCGCCCGCGGTCTCGGCGGCGTTCTTGCCGGCGACCGTGGCGTGGAAGATGTCGGGGTACTGGGTGGCCGAGTGGTTGCCCCAGATCGTCAGGCGCTTGATGTCGGCGACCGTCGACCCCGTCTTCTTCGCGAGCTGCGTCAGCGCGCGGTTGTGGTCCAGACGGGTCATCGCGGTGAAGCGCTCGGCCGGTACGTCCGGGGCGGCGGCCTGCGCGATGAGCGCGTTGGTGTTCGCCGGGTTGCCGACGACCAGGACCTTGATGTCGTCCGCCGCGTTGTCGTTGATGGCCTTGCCCTGCGGCTTGAAGATGCCGCCATTGGCCTCGAGCAGGTCGCCGCGCTCCATGCCCTTCGTACGCGGGCGGGCGCCGACCAGGAGGGCTACGTTCGCGCCGTCGAAGGCGACGTTCGGGTCGTCCGAGATGTCGATGCCCTGGAGGAGGGGGAAGGCGCAGTCGTCGAGTTCCATCGCCGTGCCCTCGGCGGCCTTCAGCGCCGGGGTGATCTCCAGGAGGCGCAGTGTGACCGGCACGTCCGCGCCGAGCAGCTGGCCGGAGGCGATGCGGAAGAGCAGGGCGTAACCGATCTGGCCGGCCGCGCCGGTGACGGTGACGTTCACGGGAGTGCGGGTCATGGCGTTCTCCGTATGACAGCTGGCGGTGGGGCGTCCCTGCCCCGGGGTGCGGGATCCCCCGGCGGCGGCATGATGACCGGCGCTCGCCGCCGATCGATCACTCGTACGGATGATCGATCTCTTGGCGTCAAGAGAGATCCAGCGGTCAGGCTATCGCGCATCCGGCGGACCCGACGTCCGGGACCGTGTGGCCCACCCCACAAGACCCACGCCGCACCCACGGAGAGGCGGCCGCCGGTCCGGGAAGAGGTACGACGGCGGCCGCCGGGCGGGTTGCCGGGGGCCGGGAGGTGTGCGAACTCCTCCCGGACGGCGCCGGAATCCCGTGGGGGTACCTCGCGCCTGCCCCGGAGTGGGGGCAGGCATTCCTCCCGTACGGGGATTGGTTGGAGCCGTACGTAAAGATCGTTACGGGACTCGTCGCAGGGCTGGCACGAGGTACCGGAACCGTCACCTCCATGCCACAGCGAACTGACAGGTGTTGAACCGTGGTTGGCGCGTCCATGACTCTTAATCCCAAGCGGCGTCCGTCCTCACTCGGGGGAGTGGACGGGCGCCGCTGCTGTGGATCGCGCGCCGTGCCAGGCGTGAGCCGCCCGCACACGTCTGATCGAGCCACCACGGGGAACGCGTGGCCCGCGCTCCACTCGGAGGGAGTGCGGGCCTTTGTCGCGCGCGCGTCCGCCTGCAGCCTCCGCGTGCGCCCTCCGCGTGCGGTTACGTCCTGATCGTGAAGTGCAACGCGTCGTCCAGGAACGGGATCTCCAGCCACGGGCTGGGCTGGGCCATCATCGCGAGCAGCACGATGGTCACGCCCAGGACGCCGTAGGTGACGAGGTCGGTGAAGCGGGAGCGGACCGCGAGCATGCCCACGCCGGGCAGCGTCCAGCGCAGCACGCCGCCCGCGAGCAGCCCGAGCCCGACCAGCAGCGTGCCGAAGCGAAAGGCGTCGAACGCGGTGATCAACAGCCCCAGTCCGACAGTCGAGGCCACTGTGAGCATCGGCCACTGCCTGGCCGGCGCGGGCGCGTCCCCGGACGCGGCACGGCCACCGCCCTCGGGCCGCGCGGTGTCCCGGGTGATCCGGGGGAAACGGCGCGTGGTCCGCTGCGGCCGCCCATCGGGGCCGGGCCGGCTGACAACGTCGCGGGCGACGGACTCCCCGTCGGCATCGCGAATGACCGGCTCCCCGTTCTCCGACCGGGCAAGGTTCGACTCCCCGTTCTCCGACCGGACAGCGTCCGGCTCCCCGTTCTCCGACCGGGCAGCGTTCGGCCTCGCGGCACTCGGCTGCACAGCACTCGGCTCCGCGGCCCGCGCGGACGTGGCCCGCGGCTCGGCGCCTTGCGGCTTCGTGGCCCGCGCCCGCGCACCTCGCGTCTCCCCGGCACCCGGCTCCGCGCTCCGCGGCTTCGCGGTATGGCTCTTGGCGACTCGTGGCATTCCGGCGTCCGGCCTCATGTCCTGGAGTGGCGCCGACTCGGGCGACGAGGCGGCGCCGCGCTCTGATGTGTCCTCAGCCGGCACTGCGTTCCGCCGCCTCGACCACGTTGACGAGCAGCTGCGCGCGGGTCATCGGGCCGACCCCGCCGGGGTTCGGTGAGATCCACGCGGCGACCTCGGCGACGCCCGGGTGGACGTCACCGACGATCTTGCCCTCGGCACTGCGCGAGACACCGACATCGAGGACGGCCGCGCCCGGCTTCACGTCCTCGGGCCGGATCAGATGGGCGGAGCCCGCCGCGGCGATGATGATGTCGGCCCGTTTCACGTGGGCGGACAGGTCACGCGTGCCGGTGTGACACTGCGTCACCGTCGCGTTCTCGCTGCGCCGGGTGAGCAGCAGCGGCATAGGGCGGCCGATGGTCACGCCGCGGCCGACGACCACGACCTCGGCGCCCTTGATCTCCACGCCGTACTGGCGCAGGAGGGTGAGGACACCGTTGGGCGTGCAGGGCAGCGGGGCCGGCTCGTTGAGTACGAGACGGCCGAGGTTCATCGGGTGCAGACCGTCCGCGTCCTTGTCCGGGTCCATCAGCTCGAGGACGCGGTTCTCGTCGATGCCCCTGGGGAGCGGCAGCTGGACGATGTAGCCGGTGCAGGCCGGGTCCTCGTTCAGCTCCCGTACCACCGCCTCGATCTCCTCCTGCGTGGCGGTCGCTGGCAGCTCCCGCTGGATGGAAGCGATACCGACCTGTGCGCAGTCGCGGTGCTTGCCCGCGACGTACTTCTGGCTGCCCGGGTCGTCGCCCACGAGAACGGTACCGAGGCCGGGCGTGACGCCCTTCTCCTTCAGGGCCGCCACGCGGACGGTCAGGTCGGACTTGATCGCGGCTGCGGTGGCCTTGCCATCGAGAATCTGGGCGGTCATGGCCCCATCCTCGCGGATGACCCCGCCCTGGTTCCAATCAGGCCGCCCCATGGACTCCTCGGCGCCCTGTCTCCGTATCCATCCATGATCAGTGATGTTGCACTTGCACAACACATGCGGACTCCGACTGGACAAATAAGTAGCGCGTTAAGGACGATGAGCCGCACAGTGCCGCGGGCAGCACCGGGGGGACGAACCGCATCTGTAGAACATTCCTCCGCAATGCGCCGCGTCGTCCCCGCACTCTCGCAACGGAGGAAAGACGCCATGAGTTCCGGCGATCCGAACAACCCCTATGGTGCACCGCAGGGCCAGCAGCCCGGCTACCCGCCCCAGGCTCCCCAGGGCCAGCCCGGCTACGGCTACCCACAGGGTGCCCCGCAGCAGCAGCCCGGCTATGGCTACCCACAGGGCGCCCCGCAGCAGCCGGCGTACCCGGGCGGACCGGGCGGCGCCAACATGATGCCGATGGAGATGCCGGGTCTGATGAAGACCTCGCGCGTCCTGCTGTTCATACTCTCGGGCTTCCAGATCCTGTTCGGCCTCATCGCGGGCGTCGCCGTAGGCGCCCTCCAGGACGTCTCCAACGGAGTCGGCAGCGGCGACAGAACCGACGCGGCCGCCGGACTCGGCTTCCTGGCCGCGGGGCTCCTGGTGGCTCTGGGCGTGCTCTCCATCTTCCTGGGCGTCAAGTTCAAGACCGGCGGCAGCGGCATCCGTATCACCACGATCGTGTACGCGTCGCTGATGATCCTTGGCGGCATCGTCAACATCGCGAAAGGTGCGAACGGCTCCGCCACCTTCGGCGGACTCATCTCGCTCGCCATGGCCGGCATCATCCTCGCCTCGATGGTGAACGGCGCCGCATCCACGTGGTTCAACCGCCCGCGCTACTGAGCGGAGCGGCGGCGCGTTCGCGCCGTTCCACCAAGGGCCGTGTCCACCCTGCAAAGGGGGGACGCGGCCCTGGCGCATCGCCCTACCCTTCTGCCTGGTTCGTCCTCACCAACCGGAGGAACAGTGCGTACGGCGGCGCCGTCCCGTCGAGTTCATCCTTCCGCGTCCGGGCGATGACCCGGCCGGCACGGTAGCCTCTCGTCCATTGGGGTGGCGGGGGAGACACTGCGGAAGAAGAGCATTCGGGAGACCCATGTCAGACCAGCGGCCCGCATCGCCGTACTCTCCGGCAACCGCTGACGCCGCGCTGGAGCAGGTGGGGGCCGCCCCGATGCGGCCCGCCGATCCGGAGCGCGTCGGCCCGTACGTACCGTTCGGCGTGCTGGGCAGTGGCGGCATGGGCCGGGTGTATCTGGCGCGGCCCACCGACGACAGCCCCGGGCTCGCCGCGGTCAAGGTGATCCGACCCGAGTACGCCGAGGACTCCGAGTTCCGGCGGCGGTTCGAGCGCGAGGCCGCCGTGCACGAACGGGCCGGTGCGCCGTACGCCCCGGAGCTGCTGGGCACGGGGTTCCAGGACGAGCTGCTGTGGATGGCCACACAGTACTTACCCGGGCTCAGCCTGGCGGACACCGTGCGCGACTGCGGCGTACTGGAACCCACCGGAGCGTGGCGGCTGTTGGCGGAGCTCGGCCGGGCCCTGTCGGCACTGGCCGCCGCCGGGATCGTGCACCGGGACCTCAAGCCGTCCAACGTGATCCTGTCCGGTCAGGGCGCGCACGTGATCGACTTCGGCATCTCGCAGGCCGCGGACAGCAGCGCGATCACCACCACCGGCAACCGGGTCGGCACCCCCGCCTTCATGTCTCCCGAGTACCTCAGGGAAGGCCACTGCGACACCGCTTCGGACGTGTTCTCGCTCGCGGGCACGCTTATCTACGCCACCACAGGGCGCGCCCCGTTCGGTAGCGGCACCGGCGTGGATGTCATGCACCGCGTCGCGTTCGAGGAGCCCAAGCCCGAGCTCATGAACGAGCTCTCGGCGGCGGACGCCTCGTTGGCCGCCCTGCTCTCCGCCTGCCTGGCCAAGGTCCCCGCCGGTCGACCCACCCCGCAACAGCTGATCGACGCGGCCGCCGCACACCCGTTGCGCACGTTGCACCCGCCAGATACTCGTACGCCGTCGTGGCAGGAACCGCTCGACTCCCGGCTGCGCGCCCGGCGCCGGGCCTGCGACGTGCTGCGGCAGGCCTCGGCCCAGCAGACCGGTCACTTCGGCACGCCCACGCAGCGGGTGCTGTTCCCCGCTCCCGGTCCCGCCTTCGGGTCGGCCACGCCGCCGGGTGCGTTGGGATCCGGATCAGGATCAGCGCCCACGTCGGCACCTGCCTCCGCCCAGGCATCAGCACCCGGCTACGCCCCCACACCCGCGGCGCACCCCACGCCCCCGCCCGCGGCCAACCCCACGCCGACGCCCACACCCGCGGCCCATCCCACGCCCCCGCCCACGCCTGCACCCGCACCCGCACCCGCACCCGGGGGTTGGCCTACTGCCGGGCGCGGCAGAAAGAAGATCTACCTCGCCGTCGCCACAGGTCTCGCCGTGTGTGCCGTCGCCATGAGCGCCTTTCTCCTCACCCGCCCTGCCTCCGAAGACACGGCTTCCTCGTCACCGACAGCCGTCGCAAGCACCGCCCCCGACGACAAGGCCCGGCCACCGCTGCCCGGCTCCCACGAGACCTCTACCGCTCCCAGCGTGGAGAAAGCCGACAACGCGGACGGGAAGGATGAGGAGGGGGAGGAAGGGGAGGAAGAGGGCAAGGGGAGTTCTTCCGGGTACGCTTCCTGGTCCACAGGCGGCACGGGTGGCCAGGACTTACCCACCGACGTGCCGACCGCGGCGTCCGGCGGAAGCGGCAACGGCGGCGGCACCGCTCCGAGCCCCGCCCCGACCACGGCCACAGCCACGGCCACGGCCACGGCCGAGCCGACCACACCTGCGTGGATCTCCCAGTGCACGTACTACTCCGGCACCGAGCTCACACGTCGCGGTGACAGGAACCAGCGGGTGGCACAGGTGCAGTGCATGCTGACCAAACGCGGCTACAGCGTGGGAGCCGCGGGCGTGGACGGCAGGTTCGGCAAGGGCACCTATTCCGCGGTCAAGCTGTTCCAGAGCGACAAGGGACTGGACGTCGACGGCATCGTCGGCCCCAACACCTGGGCGGCGTTGCGCCGTTCGACCTGACGGCGGTGGCAGGAGGAAGCCCGGCCGGGCGCGAGCGCGCGCCGGCCGGGACGACCTCGGTGTCCCAGGCGGGCCCGGGGGGCAAAGCCTCAGTGGAAGAAGTGCCGGGTCCCCGTGAAGTACATGGTCACGCCCGCCTTCTCCGCTGCCTCGACCACCAGCTCGTCGCGGACGGAACCGCCAGGCTGGACCACGGCCCTGATGCCGGCCGTGGTCAGGATCTCCAGACCGTCGGGGAAGGGGAAGAAGGCGTCCGACGCCGCGTACGAACCGCGGGCGCGCTCCTCGCCGGCCCGCTCGACCGCGAGCTTCGCGGAGTCGACGCGGTTGACCTGCCCCATCCCCACACCGACCGAGGCGCCGCCCTTGGCGAGCAGGATGGCGTTGGACTTGACCGCACGGCAGGCCTTCCAGGCGAAGGCCAGCTCCGCCAGTTCGGCCGGCGACAGCGCGTCACCTGTGGCAAGGGTCCAGGACGAGGGGTCGTCGCCGTCGGCCTGGAGGCGGTCGGCGACCTGGAGGAGGCGGCCGCCGTCGATCTGCTTGACCTCGACGCCGGCGGACGGGCCCTCGGGGGCGCGAAGAACGCGGATGTTCTTCTTCTTGGTGAGGGCTTCGAGGGCGCCGTCCTCGTAGTCGGGCGCGACGATGACCTCGGTGAAGATCTCGGCGACCTGCTCGGCCATCGCCTTGGACACCGGCCGGTTGACGGCGATCACGCCGCCGTACGCGGAGGCCGTGTCGCAGGCGTGCGCCTTACGGTGCGCCTCGGCGACGTCCGCGCCGATCGCGATGCCGCAGGGGTTGGCGTGCTTGATGATCGCGACGCAGGGCTCGTCGTGGTCGTACGCGGCACGGCGCGCGGCGTCCGTGTCCGTGTAGTTGTTGTACGACATCTCCTTGCCGTGCAGCTGCTCGGCGTCCGCCAGGCCGCCTGTGCCGTCGACGTACAGCGCGGCGCCCTGGTGCGGGTTCTCGCCGTAGCGCAGGGTGCTGCGGCGCTCGAAGGTGGCGCCGATGAAATCGGGGAAGTCCGAGTCGTCGACGGGGGCGTACTCGCTCGCGAACCAGGAGGCGACGGCGACGTCGTACGCGGCCGTGTGCTGGAAGGCCTCCGCCGCCAGCCGCTTGCGCGTGGCCAGGTCGAAGCCGCCGTCCTTGGTCGCGGCGAGAACGTCGGCGTACCGGGCGGGGCTGGTGACGACCGCGACCGACGGATGGTTCTTGGCTGCGGCGCGGACCATCGACGGGCCGCCGATGTCGATCTGCTCGACGCACTCGTCCGGCGAGGCGCCCGAGGCCACGGTCTCGCGGAAGGGATAGAGGTTGACGATCACCAGCTGGAACGGCTCGACGCCCAGCTCGGCCAGCTGCCGCTGATGGTCCGTCAGGCGCAGGTCGGCGAGAATGCCCGCGTGGACCTTGGGGTGCAGGGTCTTGACCCGGCCGTCCAAACACTCGGGGAAGCCGGTGAGTTCCTCGACCTTGGTGACCGGAACGCCGGCCGCGGCGATCTTCGCGGCGGTGGAGCCGGTGGAGACGAGTTCGACGCCGGCCTCGTGCAGGCCTCGCGCGAGATCTTCGAGCCCGGTCTTGTCATAGACGCTGACCAGCGCGCGGCGGATTGGCCGCTTGGTGCCTTCAGAGTTTTCAGAGGTCCCTGTACCTGGGGTCCCTGCGGTCCCGGCGGTCCCTGTCCCTGTCCCTGCGGTCACGGGATAACTACCTTTCGTCCCTCAATGCGATAGCCGTGGCGGGCGAGCCGCCCCACGACATCGACGAGCAGCCTTCGCTCGACTTCCTTGATGCGCTCATGAAGAGCGGCACCCTCGTCCTCGTAGTCCTCGTCGCGGACCTCGACCACGCCCTGAGCGATGATCGGGCCGGTGTCGACACCGTCGTCGACGAAGTGGACGCTGCAACCGGTGACCTTCACGCCGTACAAGAGTGCGTCACGGACGCCGTGCGCTCCCGGGAAGCTGGGCAGCAGTGCGGGGTGGGTGTTCACGAACCGGCCGCCGAAACGGGCCAGGAACTCCTTGCCCACGATCTTCATGAACCCGGCCGAGATGACGAGATCCGGCTCGTACGCCGCCGTGGCCTCGGTCAGCGCCCTGTCCCACTCGTCCCTGGTCCCGTAGTCCTTCACGCGGCACACGAAGGTGGGCAGGCCCGCGCGCTCGGCGCGCGCCAGGCCTTCGATGCCCGTGCGGTCGGCGCCGACCGCGACGATCTCAGCTCCGTAGACGGCCGTCCCGCGCATGGCGATCGCGTCGAGGAGAGCCTGCAGGTTCGTACCGGATCCGGAGACCAGCACGACGAGGCGCTTGGCCACAGCGAGGCCCTTTCTCGGGAGAGCGTGTGTCCGGTCGTACGAATGCTTCACACCCCCTGATGCGGGGAAGTTTACGAAGCGGCCGACCGTCAGCAACGATACCGGCACACTGGGCGGCCCCCCACGGGACGGGGGCGTGGCTGGAAGGTAGCGTCTGGGGAGGATCCGCCCGGGGAACTGTCTTCGCCAGGGGAACGCCTTCCGCGTATGGGACGTTCACCAGGGACGAGGACGAAACTCGGACAGGACGTCCGCCGCTCCACCAGCTCGCTTGACCAACCTGATCCACAAGACCCGATCGACCAGACCGATCGACCAGACCCGATCCACCAAGGGGAAGACGCACACCTGATGCCGGACCGCAGCCTCCGACTCCTCCGACTCCTCCCTTCCTCCGCGTCCGGCCCTTCGGGTGCCGCGGGAGGAGGGGGGCGGGGTGCGCTCGACCCGACCTTGGGACCTTCCTTCGTCCCGTCGTTGCCCTTCGCGTTCGGCCGTCCGCCCGGGGCCGCGCAGGGCGGCCCGCGGGAAGGACTTGTGTTGCGTGAGCGGCCGCCGTCCTCGTCGGCCACGCCGCCGCGCGAGGGTGAGGGTTCGACGCCCGAGGAAGGCGGCTCCGGCGGCTCTGAGAGGCCCGAGGACGGGTCCTCGGGCCCGCAGCCGCCAGCCCCCTCGGACGACAACCCCTTCGCCCCGCCCCCGGAGGGCACGCCCGACCGGCCGTGGCAGCCTCGGCGGCCCAGGCGCGGGCAGGGGTCGGGCGACGGGCAGGGTGAAGGCGGCCGCTCACCGTGGGGCAGCCAGTGGAGCGACCGGCAGCCGGGGCGCGAGCATGGCGGCGGCTTCGGTGACCGGCCGGGCTCCTCGGACGGGCCCGGCGGGCAGGGTGGTCCGGAAGGAGCCGGCGGTCCCGGTTCCGGTCTGCGCTGGGACCCGGCGAACCCGGCCCATCGGCGCGCGCGCTATGCGTTGCTCTCCGGCATGTGGGCGTTCTTCTTCGCACTGTTCAGCTGGCCGTACGTGGCGCTGCTGCTCGGCGCGCTGGCCCTGTACTGGGGCATCAGTGCCCTGCGCGCCAAGTCCCGTACTCCGGACCCGGACACCCCGGCGCCCGCCTCCGGGGGCAGGCCCCAGAGCACGGCGGCGATCAGCGGCCTGGTCACGGCATCGCTGGCCCTCGCCATGGTCGCGGCCACGTTCACGGCCCAGCTTGTCTACCGCGACTACTACACGTGCGTGAACGACGCGCTCACGAACACGTCGAAGCAGTCCTGCGACAAGCTCCTCCCGGAAGACCTGCGGGGCTTGCTGGGCACGCGCGACTGAGCCCGTGTCCGGTCCCGTGCCGCTCCTCGGGCGGCCGGGACCGCGCGACCCTTCGAGTGCGGGGCGTCCGCCCGGCACCCGCCTTCTCGGGGCGAGCCGGGCATCCCATCGCGCATCGACCCCGGGCAGCCCATGCGGGCCCGCTGAAGCCGCGCTCGGCCCTGAGACGTCGTCATGAGGGGTCCGGAGGCCCAGTGCGGTCTGCGTCCATGGCGGCGCCCTCGGGTTTCCTGGCTCCGGCGGCCCCGGCAGCTTCGGCCGTGGTTCCGGTCGCCTCGGTGGGCGCCTGCTTGAGCGCGGCCCGGCGGGTCTCGCGGAAGGCGTCGTCATGCCAGAGCGAGTCGAACGGGGCTGAGGAGGTGGAGGGGAGGAAGTCGTACGGCTCGAACCCGGCATCGTCGGGAGTGGGTGGTGGTTGCCTGTGCCGACGACGGCCACGAGGGAGCCGTACCCAGGAGAACCAGGCCCTGGGCGAGAGCAGCCACACCGGGCGCCGCCCGCGCGTGTGCGGCTCGGGGGCAAGGTCGGGGGCCGCGTCGGGGGCCCGGAGGTTGGGCGCCTGACGATCGTGTGAGTCAGTCTCAGGCTCGTGTGACATGGTCCGGGACTCGGTCCGGGACTTGGTCCGGGACTCGGTCCGGTTGGTCCGGGGCTTCTGCGCTCGCAGCCGCCAAGCCCGCATTACCAGCGCCACCGGTACTCCCACTGCCGCGATCCAGCCCGCCGCCGCCGGTCCCGTCTGCCACCACACGGGGCCGAAGGCGGCCAGCGCGGCCACTCCGAGGGGTCCGCCGGCCAGTGCGGCGAGGGCCGCGAGGGCGAGCCCGCACAAAGCAGCCCCTAGCGCCATGGTCCCGACGGTCCGCCCGAGCGACCAGCCATCGACGGGTGCGGACACCACCGACGTCGCCGCCGCCGTACCCGCCTTCCTGGGACCGGACACTCCCGGACCCGCCGCCCCGACACGGCCCCGCACGGCGGCCGCCGAACCCGCGCCCTCGTGCGCCTCGGCGATCTGCC